>DBDB01000060.1:360-3892 GCA_002293345.1 Alistipes sp. UBA943 | reverse complement strand
CACCTTCCGGTGATCATGTCCACCTGACGTTTTACTTCTTCTCTCATAACGATTAAGTTTTAAAGTTTACATTTTTTTCCACCTAACCGCACAAAAAAAAGCGTGGACACCACTGTCGCACGCCTCTGGTCCAGCACAGACCCCTCGCTCTACGAAGCGGGTCCACGCAGGACACACTCCACCTTAGGAACGAGGTCGCCTATCAATTTCAAAGTGCTGGTTCGAGGCTGTTAGGCTGTATTTTCGATGCAAAGATAAGAAAAAAGAAGAAATTCTTCACGCTTAATTCTTAATTCTTAATTTTAAAAGCTATCTTCGTCCCACTATGAAAAAACTACTTCTTACTATGTTTGCATGTCTGGGCCTCGGATCGGCCTTGGCGTGCACCAATTTTATCGTCACGCGTGGCGCATCCACCGATGGGTCGATCATGATCTCATACGCCGCGGACTCGCACTCGCTGTACGGCGAACTCTACAATTCGCCCGCGAAAAAGTATAAATCCGGTGCGATGATGCCCATATATGAGTGGGACACAGGACGTTACATCGGCATGATCCCCCAGGCGGCGAGCACATACTCCACGATCGGCAACATGAACGAGCATTCGCTCATCATCGGTGAGACGACTTACGGAGGACGTTCGGAGTTGATGGATCCGGATGGGGGTATCGACTATGGGTCGTTGATTTACACCACGTTACAACGTGCCAAAACGGCCCGTGAGGCCATCGCCACAATCGTGGAACTGGCCAACACGCACGGATACTGCTCCGTGGGAGAATCGTTCTCGATCGCCGATCGCAACGAGGCATGGATTATGGAGTTCATCGGCAAAGGCCCGTCGAAGGACGACCCGTCTAAAAAGGGTATCGTATGGGTGGCACGCCGCATTCCTGATGGGTATATCTGCGCACACGCCAACCAAGCGCGCATCACCACCTTTCCGCTGAACGATCCTGAAAACTGCATGTATGCATCGGACGTGATCTCTTTCGCACGTGAGATGGGATATTATGAGGGTTCGGATGCCGAATTCAGCTTCTGCGACGCCTATGCACCGTTGGAATTCAGTGCGATGCGCGGCTGCGAAGCACGTGTGTGGTCGTTCTTCCGCACGTTTGCCGACGGAATGGATGTGTACACGGACTACGCGATGGGGTATAACGCCACGAACCGCATGCCTCTCTGGGTGAAACCCGATGCACCGATCTCTCCCAAGCAGGTGTTCGACGCGATGCGCGACCACTATGAAGGTACGCCGATGGATATGACGACCGACATTGGTGCGGGAGGCGTGAAAAATCCATACCGCTGGCGTCCAATGGAGTGGGAGTTCGAGGGTAAGAAGTACCTGAACGAACGTGCCACCGCCACGCAACAGACCGGTTTTTGGTTTGTGGCACAGTCACGCCCTTCGTTCGACGCCAATCAGGGAATCCTGTGGTTCGGTGTGGACGATGCCGCCACGTCGTGCCTCACGCCCATCTACTGCTCCGCTACGGAGGTGCCGGAGTGCTTCCGACCCGGTAACGGTTCGATGTTGCGCTACTCGCCCACGGCCGCGTTCTGGCTGTTCAACCGCGTGACGAACTTCGCGTACATGCGTTACGACATGATGTCGGCCGACATTCGCAAGGTGACCGACGTGTGGGAAAATGCACGCTTGGCGGAGGTGGCGACGCAACACATGAGCGTCAAGGAGATGACGAAATATTCCGTTGCGACGGCACAGAAACTCTTCGACACGTGGAACGATCTGGACAAATACCTGCTCGTGAAGTACGTGGACGGCAACCTGAAACAGGAGGATGCGAACGGTTTCATGTCGAACGGCAACAACCCCGACATTCCGGCCACAGTGATCCATCCCGGTTACGATGAGAAATGGAAAGAGGCTGTCGTGCGCGATAACGGTTCCGAGTTGGAGATAAAATAGTATTTTTCTATGGATAAGTTCGATCTTATTGTCATTGGCTCCGGACCAGGAGGTTATGTGGCGGCGATACGTGCCGCGCAATTGGGCAAACGTGTCGCTGTGGTGGAGCGTGCCGAAACCGGGGGCGTGTGCCTCAACTGGGGATGTATTCCTACCAAAGCGCTGTTGAAAAGTGCAGCCGTGTATCACTATTGCAGCGACGCCGCGCGATACGGCGTGGCCGTGACGGGTGACACGTCACCCGTGCTCGACCAGATGGTAGAGCGATCGCGCGGCGTCGCCGACACGATGCAGAAGGGCGTGACGTTCCTCCTGAAAAAGAACAACGTGGAGCTGATCCAGGGCTTCGGCAAGTTGCTGGGTGACGGTAGGGTGGACGTGGATGGAACGACTTATGAGGCGGATCACGTCATCCTCGCCACGGGCGCACGTCCGCGTGAAATGGCGTTCATGCCCATCGACGGGGAGCACGTCATCTCATCGAAACAGGCCCTGACGCTCGCGAAACTTCCCACAGATATGATCGTCGTCGGATCGGGAGCCATCGGCAGTGAGTTCGCCTATTTTTATGCCTCGATCGGCGTGAAGGTGATGATCGTGGAGTACCTGTCCAACCTCATGCCGTTGGAGGACGAGGAGGTGTCGAAAACCATGGAACGGGCGTTCCGTAAGTTGCGTGCCAACGTGATGACGTCCACCACTGTGAAGGAGGTGAAGGTTGTCGATGGACGGTGCCACGTCGAGGTGGAGGGTAAAAAGGGTGCCGACACACTCACCGCAGACGTTGTGCTGTCGGCCGTCGGGATCAAATCCAATATCGAAAACATCGGCCTCGAAGAGTTGGGTGTCCGCACGGACCGCGACAAAATCGTTGTCGACGAGTGGTACCGTACCTCTGTGCCGGGCGTGTATGCCATCGGTGACATCGTTCCCGGTCCTGCCCTCGCGCATGTCGCGTCCACCGAAGCGATCTGTTGCGTGAACCACATTTTCGCACCCGCAGAGGCACATCCCGTCAACTATAACGTCATTCCGTCCTGTATCTTCACCTCGCCCGAAGTGGCGTCCGTCGGCATGACCGAAGCACAGGCACGTGAACGCGGCATGGAAGTTTCGATCGGACGTTTTCCGTTCACCGCATCGGGTAAAGCGACGGCAGCGGGGGATCGCGACGGGTTCGTAAAACTTATTTTCGACGCAGCGTCCAAAAAATTATTGGGTGCACACTTGGTGGGTGCAAATGTGACTGAGATGCTTGCCGAACCGACACTGGCCATGACTCTCGGTGCGACAGCGCAACAGATCGCTCACACGATCCATGCCCATCCGACGCTCAACGAAGGTATCATGGAGGCAGCCGAACAGGCACTCGGACAAGCGATCCATCTTTAACTTTACACTTCTCTAACAATCCATAGGTTTTAACTATCGTTTTAAAAAATTATATAAGTTTTTCTTATAGTTTTGCGAAATCCGGCCGAGCCGGATGCATGCAACAAAACAAAAGGTGGCGACTTTTTACAGCACCTGTTTCACCGTCCTGTCGCGTTGGATCAGGGTGTCGCCCTCGCAACCACTCTCCTGCACCAACAA
>DBDB01000060.1:0-209 GCA_002293345.1 Alistipes sp. UBA943 | reverse complement strand
TAAAAATGAGATTATACAGCTGCAGAAACGTTACTGTCGGACTTTTGGGCCATACAACAACCTTCACCCCTCGCGGGACAGGACATCCCCAGGAGCTCTGTACAACCCCAAAGGGTTGCGATTGCCGTATGGCACGACAAAAGTATTCCGATAAATAACACATATTTTTATAACGTTTCTGCACCGCAAATATAAGAAAAAATTGTCAA
>DBDB01000087.1:5967-23684 GCA_002293345.1 Alistipes sp. UBA943 | reverse complement strand
GATCTTTATACAACGGAGGGTGATAGCGGTCCCGGGGTTACCGACATTAGCCTCAGGCGTATTGAATTCTGTGGAATCGAAGAGGAATCTTTGCACCGTTATTTCAGAAGTTGCCTGACAAGCCCAGTAGTGCCCGGTGGAAGTCTGGTTGTACAGTTGACCATCGGTATTCCAACGATACCCCGTCGCGGGGAGGAGGCCTTAAAACGCGTAGCGAGTGGAATCGTAGACGCCTTCGGAGGTTTTCTTGTAGAAGTGTGTCGGAACGGCCAACTCCCTGTCGTACAGACCTATACACACGTCATTCAACGCCGTGAGGTTGGATGCGTATACCGACTCCCGTGCCATCGGATCGAGGCCGAACCACATGTACCACCCGTAACCCTCCGCCTTGATACGTTGCGCCTGTTCGACCGTCGCGGCACCGTGTCCCCTGCCGAGGTTCAGCTCCACCGCGTAACCGGCACAATCGGCATTCGTCATGCCCTCGATCGGATGGCTCGTCTTGGTGTAATCGGGCACAATAATATCCACAAACTGTGACGGTGCCGTTCCGTCTATCTCCGTCAACCCGGCGGCGTAGAGCATTCCGTACTCATAGATCAGGACCTTCTTGTCGCCGATCAGTTTTTTCGTCTCGTACAGCAACCGCGACCCCGCTTCGGCCGATCGGTCGGCAAACAACGGATTCGTCAGGTCGGGTGCCTTGGAATACTCATCATCGAAACATACGCCGTCGAGATCGTACCGTTCCAAGGTCTGTGCAATGTCCTTCGCCAGCATGCGCGCGCCCTCGGTGGAGAGTTGTGCCACACCCGATGCATCGTGATTCCCCAACACACTCAGATACACCGCGATACCAGCCTCTTGGAGGGGTGCGATATACGTATCGGCAGCGTCCAGCAAGGCTTGGCAGTTGGGGTTGTGATGCACGTACACCTCGTCGTCCGTGGCGTTGTAATTGACGTTCGACGAAAAGAGTACCACCACGTCGAAAAACGGTTCCCCGGACGCAGTACGGTATTCGAGTGCATTGAGCGGGTTGACGTTGTTCACCTCGAAAAAGATGATATTACGCACCTCCTTCGTACCGATCGGAGACGGGGTTTTGGTCGGGTTACACGCCGCGAAAGCGATCGTGCCCGCAAGAAAGAGGAGGAGAAGCAGAAGTTTTTTCATGATTAAAGCTAAAAGAAGTCTAACAATTTTGGAATTTTTAGAGGATAGTTTTGGGGCTTTGTCGAAGTTGGGAGCGAGGGCGCGTACTCGACGTACGTAACCGAGCTGCCAATGAGCAAAGTGCCGAAAATGCCTCTAAAAAACCAAAATTAAAAGTTGTGCGCAAAGTACACGCATAAACATCGTCAGCGGATAAACGGTCGCATAGCCCACGGCCGGAATATCGTTACCTGCCATATCGTTCGCATAGGCGAGTGCCGGAGGATCGGTCATCGAACCCGCCAACAGACCGCTCAACGTGAAGTAGTTCAATCGACACAGCTTGCGTCCCACGAATCCCATCACCAGAATCGGAATCACCGTGATCAACGCCCCGTAACCGATCCATTTGTAACCGCCCTCGACGATCGTCTGCACGAAAGTGCCGCCTGCACCCAGTCCCACGCATGCCAAAAACAGTGCGATCCCCACCTCACGCAGCATCAGGTTGGCACTCATCGTCGTGTACGTGACGAGTTTGTACTTCGGACCGAATCTGCTGATCAGGATCGCCACGACGAGCGGTCCTCCGGCCAATCCCAACTTCACGGGTTGTGGAATACCGGGGAAAACGAACGGTATACTGCCCAGAATGACACCCAGCACAATACCGATAAATATCGGAAAGAGATTCGGATGGTCGAGGCGTTTGAGCGAGTTACCCAGTTTCTTCTCCACTTCGGCGATCGCCTGATCCGTACCGACGACCGTCACCTTGTCACCGATCTGCAACCGCAACCCCGGATTCGCCACCAGGTCGATACCCGAACGGTTCACCCGCGTGATGCTCACCCCGAAACTACGTAACCGCAACTGCGACAAGCTCTTACCGTTCAGTTCCGGTTTCGTGATCAGGATGCGCCGCGAGATGAATTGCGTCGTCATCTGTGTCCACTCCAGATCCACCTGTTCACCGATAAAGGTCGTGATCGTCGGCACGGCGGATTGTGACGTAATCACCAAAATCTCGTCGCCCGTGTGCAGTATCGTTTCGGCGTTCACCATGTGCACCGACCCGTCGGACGTGCGGATACGCGAAATGACATAATTGCGGTGGATCATGTCGTGAATCACCCCCACTTTCTTGCCGTTCAGGGCGGGGTTCGTCACACGCAGGGAGAGCTGGCGTGCCGATGACTCCTGCGAAGCGTCGGAGGCCTGCGCGCGTGCCTCTTCGGCCTTCATGTCGACACGAAACACGTATCGCAACACCACGATCGTCAGGATGATCCCCACCACGGCCAACGGATAGGCCACCGCGTAACCTGTGGCGATAGTCGGGTCGGCAACTCCCGTGACGTCCATATTGGCCTGTTGCGCGGCGCCCAAACCCGGCGTATTCGTCACCGCGCCGGACATGATGCCCACCATCGTCGGGATCGGAATACCCGTGACCAGATGCAGCACATAGGTCGTCACGACGCCCAACAGCACGATTCCCACGGCCAACATATTGAGCGTGATGCCGCCCTTCTTGAACGACGAGAAGAATCCCGGGCCCACCTGAAGTCCGATCGAAAAGACGAACAGGATCAGTCCGAACTCCTGAAAAATATGGAGGATCTCACGATCGACCTGCATGCCGAAATGTGCGCACGCGATACCGGCGAACAGGATCCATGTCACACCCAACGAGATTCCGCGTATCTTGATCTTACCCAGAACGATCCCCACCGCCACCACCACGCACAGCATCAAAATCGAGTGTGCCGTGGATTGACCGAAAAATAACTCTTTAAACCAACTCATCGCGTTGCAATTTACGAAAATTCATAAAAAAGAAGTGACGAAGGTAGTCAATTTTTTCTTTAAAATGTATATCTTTGGGCCAAATTTAAAACTCTCTATAACAATTGTTTATGAAAAAGATTCTTTGTGCCCTCGTGGCGCTCACAGCGTTGGCACTCACTTCGTGCGATCTCGGTACAGGTGGCAAGTCGTTCGATCCCGAGCTGCTCAGTGCCGGAAACGGACGTTGGAAATCGACACGTACGATCGCCGGAAGCAGCCATCAGATCTACCAACGATTCATGTCGGACGGCACAGGTTACGAGTGGGATACCACCGATGGCGTTGCCGAGGAGGAGGCCCTGAATTTCAAATGGTCGCTCACGGGCAAGGCTCTCACGTACACCCACCAGGATCTGGTGACGGGTCAATACATGATCCCCGAGCGTTTCACCGTGCTCAACCTAACCGCCGCGACCCTCGAAATGGAGGATGATGTGGATGGCACAGTAATCACGGCAACGAAGGTGAACTAACATGAAAAAAGGGCTAAAAATATTCGGCATCACATTGGCGTCGATCGTCGGGCTGCTACTCGTCACGATATGTGTGGCACTGTGGATCGTCTTCACTCCCGCACGGCTGACGCCCATCGTCAATAAGCAACTACCGCGATTCGTCACCTGTGACGCTCGGGTGGAACGTGTCGAACTGACGTTTTTTAGCTCCTTCCCGCGCTTCGGCGTGCGTATAGATGGACTCAGCGCCATCAACCCCGTCCCCGTTGGTACACCCACCGACACGCTCGTGCAGTGCGACCGCGTGAATGCCGCGATCGACATTCGTGCCTTCCTCAAAGAAGACAAGTTGATGCTGAGCGACCTTGTGTTGCAGGACGGTTCGGTGTGTCTCTACACGGACAGCCTCGGGCGTATGAATTATGACATTGTCAAACCCTCACCCGATGAAACTCCCGACGAGGAGGGTGGTATGACGATCGAAGTGATCGACCTGGACGACCTGAAACTCAAAAATATCGACGTGCGTTACGTGGATGAATCCACACGAATGGATGCCTCCCTGGCGAGGCTGTCCGCAAGAGTGAAGGCGCGGTACGGGGATGACGCCATGACGGCCGACCTGAGGGTGGAACCTGTACAGGTATCGTTCGCTTTCGATGACGAAGCATACCTCACCGATGCTACCGTGTCGATGGATATCGCCGCGGCCATAGACCTCAAAAACATGGCGGCGACGCTCACCACCGGTACCGTCCATATCAACGATCTGGAACTGAACGTGGGCGGTGATGTGCGGATGAACCTCCTCACCGGCATCGAAACCAACCTGTGGTATAAATTCGCGTCGTGGCCCGTGGCGTCGGTGCTGGATCTCGTTCCGCCCTCATTGCGACACTATACGAAAGGTATTTCGGTCGACGGAATGCTCTCCTCCAATGGTACCGTGACGGGTGTGTACAGCGACACGGGGATGCCGGTCGTCGACCTCAATTTGTTGTTCGAGCAGGGCAGTGTCACCTACCCTGCCCTGCTGCCCTACCCGCTCCACGACGTGCATGCGGACATTGGCCTGCACACGGATCTCAAAACGGACAGTATATCGTACGCGACGATCAACCGTTTAGAGGCTAAAACTCCCAACTCATCCCTCCGTGTCACGGGCCGCGTCGACAATTTACTTGTCGATCCGTTGGCTGCCGTGTCAGCCAACGTGTCGGCCAACCTGGCCGACGCGCGGCCCTTCATACCACGTGATATGGATCTCGTCGCGAAAGGACATGTCGCGGGATCGCTCTCGGCACGGGCACGGATGTCGCACCTCACGACGATGGCGCTCGACCGCATGCAGGTGTCGGGAAACCTTCACGTTACCAACCTCAGCGCCGCGTACGACACGATCCATGTCGCCATGCCGCGTGCCACGCTGAACTTCGCCTTGCCCAATCGCAAATCCACATCTCAGCACACTAAGTTTGCGTCCCTCTCCCTCGCGGCCGAGAAATTGGACGCCTCCGCAGGGGCGTCCACCACCGCAGGCATCACCAATATGAATCTCACGGTGGAGACTTCCGACATTCGCGACACCCAAGCCGTGCCTGCGGTGACGGCGAACTTCTCGTTCGCCGATTTCTCGGCCGCGATGGGTGGCATGACGGTCGACGTGACATCACCTTCGGGTATCGTGACGCTCGAGCCCGGACGCCGTAACGCCGCCACGCAACGCCTCCATCTGGTGTACGGCAGCAATGCGATCGCGACACGCATGGACGATCTTTCCGCCACGGTGGGACGCACGGACATCAATGCCGGCATCACGTACGACGAGTCACGTGCAGACCTGTGGTCGCAACTCTCGCCGCGCGGAAATATATCCGTGCAAAATACCACCGTCAATACGCCGTCGCTGAACTATCCTGTGGAGGTACCCACCTTGGCCATGGAGTTCACTCCGCGACGTTTCAATATCCAAAAGGCACGCGTGCTGCTCAACGAGTCGGACTTCTCGCTCGATGGTACCGTGGACGACATACGTCCCTATATTCAGGGCCGGGCGCCCCTGCGTGCCGAGTTCAACTTCAACTCGCCCATCACCAACGTCACACAACTCTTGGCCCTCACGAGCGGTATCGGATCCGAGGAAGCTACTGTCGATAACCGGGCCGCAGCCTCCGCACCGCCTGACGGCGCAGCTCCGGCACCGGCCCCGGGTGAGAGTGGGCGTGATGATAATGGTGAGGGCACGTCGGAGGTGTTCGGCGAAAAACCGATTGAACCGGAAACCCTCACGGAACCCTATATGGTACCTAAAGGTGTCGATATCACCCTGCATGCCAATATCGGACGCGCCCTGTGGTACAGCGGCAAACCCGAACCTAACGTCTTCTCGAATATCCATGGCGATCTGCGTGTGGCGGACGGGAAACTCTACGTGAGTCCCGAAATATCGTTCTCGTCCCCCGCCACGGACGGACAGATCATGTTCATATACGAAACGCCGCGTCGCGACCACTTGTTTGCCGGTGTATCGCTGCACCTCAACAACATCGAGATCCAGGAACTGCTGGGCTTCATCCCCGATCTCGATGAACTCATGCCTATGCTGCGCTCGTTCAACGGCCGCGGAGAGTTCCACCTCTCGGCAGGCGGGTACATGAACTCCAACTACCGGTTCAAACTCTCCACGCTGCGTGGTGCCGGTTCCGTCGCCGCCACGGACCTCACCCTCAAAGACAAAGAGGTGTTCGACCAGGTGGCGTTCCTGCTCAAATATAAAGAGGAAGGCATGTTGCGTGTCGATAGCCTGTCTGCGGAATTTACCATCCTGCGCGACAAAGTGGATGTCTACCCATTCCTGTTCGTTATGGATCGCTATAAGGCCGTCATCTCCGGACGCCACGGCATCGACATGGATTTCGATTACAACGTGTCGCTCGTCCAGAGCCCGATCCCGTTCCGTATGGCTGTCGACATATCGAGCAAAAAAGGGAAGATGAAATTTAAACTCGCCAAAAGCAAGTATCCCGATTTTTACCGTCCACACAGGCACAACGTCGTCGAAAACCAGGAACTCGAGTTGCGTCAGATGATACGCGAATCATTGACCAGTGCCTCCAAAGAGGAGTAATCTCTGCCGATCAAAACGCAGTCCATACCCACCCGTTGAGCGAACAACTCATCGGACTGGCTGTCTCCAACCATCAAGGCTTTCGAAAAATCTATTTGTGGAAAATCCATACGCGCCTGCTGTGCCATGCCTGTATTGGGTTTGCGGCAAGGGTCATCCGCAGAAGTGGCTGTACAACTATATATCTTATCGATGCGCCCTCCGTGGTTGACAATCGACCGCAACATCCGATCGTGAATGTCATTCAAATCCTCACGCGTCATCACCCCACGCCCCACGCCACGCTGGTTTGTCACAATATAAATCCGCTCAAACAAGGTATTGCATCTTGCCAATGCCTGCAACACCCCCGGCAGAAACTCAAATTCCGCCCAACACTTCACATAATCCCCGGAACGCATCCGATTGATCACCCCGTCTCGATCTAAAAAAAGTGTATCGTAAGCCCTGTTAGCGATTAGCACCATCGTCAAACAATTGTTCAAAATCACGTCCCGCTCTGGCGTAATCCTCGGGTATGCCAATATCAATAAAATACCCCTCATTAACAAACCCGAACAGTCGACCGTTCCCTGCAAGTTTTTCCAAAATTTCCTTTTCAAAAGAGAAGCGCGCCGGCAATCCATCGAAGATACTATTGTCTTTTTGTATCACATATACTCCTCCGTTAATCACACCCCTCTCACAGAATTTCTTCTCACGAAATGCTTCAACACCTCCCGACTCATTTATCTCAACCGTTCCGTATCGTTCGAAATTTCGCATCGGCTTGAGTGCCATGCTCAATATGGCGCCATGCAGTCTGTGCAGCCTGAAAAAAGCATCTATGTCAACATCGAAAAAGGTATCGCCATTGAGAATCAGCACCTCATCTCCTTTTGCATATTCAAGTGCCTTGCAAATAGCCCCACCGGTCCCCAAAGGTTCTGTTTCCATCGAGTAAACGAATTCGAGATTCAGACCCGAATGCTCGACCCACTGCTCAACGATTTCATGCATATAACCCAAGGCGAGTATCACTCGATCAACCCCATATTTTTCCAGATACTCCAGCAGGTAAGATAAAAACGGACGCCCGCAAACGGGGGCCATACATTTGGGCACATCGCTCACGACACCTCGAAGCCTTGTTCCCAATCCACCCGCTAAAATGATCGCCTCCATGCTATTTCTTCTCTCCGAACAATTCTTCCTCAACGATCCCGCAAAGGACATGTCCCACCATACTGTGAACCTCCTGAATACGGGGTGTTTCCAAGGAAGGAACCGCAAGCGTTATATCGCACAACTCTCTCATCTTTCCATCCGCCGACCCCGTCAAACCAATCGTATGGATCCTGTGTTTACGACACTCTTGCAGAGCGCGAAGGATATTCGCCGAGTTCCCCGAAGTAGAGATTCCTATAAACACATCACCCTCACTGCCCTGTGCCTGCACCTGACGTGCAAAAAGATTCTCATAACCATAATCATTCCCGATAGCCGTAAGGATGGAGGTATCCGTTGTCAGGGCGATCGAGGGGAGTCCGGGTCGATCGAAATAAAATCGACTTACAAATTCTCCTGCAATATGCTGGGCATCAGCGGCACTCCCTCCATTTCCAGCCAAGAGTGTTTTATGCCCCGCACGATAAGCACGTACAATCATTTCGGCAGCCCGCCGAATATCCTTAATAAATTGGGGATTTGCCAAGATTGCCTGTTTGACCGCAATAGAGTCTTCGATTTGTCGCGATATTATGTTGTTCATCGTTATTTGTATATTTTCCACCCCTGAGTACCACCTTCGCTGAATTGAAAATCAACAACCCGTCCGGTCAGTCGATTCAGCGCCCTGACCAAATCCAATCTTTTGGTTGGTTCGACCGCAAAAATAACAAATCCTCCTCCTCCGGCACCCGACACTTTTCCTGTTATGGCTCCGGCATCTATCGCCACCCGAAAAACCTCGTCGATATGCGGATTCGTAATCTGCGAAGCCATTTTTTTCTTCTCCTCCCAACCGCTTCCCAAAATAGAGACGAAGCGTCCGATATCACCCAACAGCAATGCCGTCTTCATATCCAACGCGCTCTGACGGATCTTGTGCATCGCCTCAATGGCTTTTTGATTTCCGCTTGCGGTGTTATTTTTCTGTTCATCAATAATGGCGGCCGAAGACCTGGAAGCCCCCGTATAATAGAGAACAATGTACGATTCCAATTCGTCGATTATCCATCGTTTGACACGCAGCGGATTGACGATCACATGCCCATCACAGAGAAATTCCATAAAATTGAATCCCCCGAATGCAGCCGCATATTGATCTTGTTTACCTCCGCTCAATCCCAAATCATTTCGTTCGATGTCGTAGGCGAGTTGTGCGATTTCGTAATCTCCCATGGGCAGATTCAACCACTCGGTAAATGCTTTGAGAATAGCCACCACCATGGTGGACGAAGACCCCAGACCGCTCCCCGGCACAGCATCGGAATATGTAGTCAGTCGAAACGACAACGCACCGGGCTTGAAATCCCGCATAATCCGGTTATACACCCCCTTGTGTAGATCCAAAGTCCCATCAAGGGGCAACTGGGGTACTGCATCATAGCATTGTGCCTGTTGCAGATCTGCAGCTGCTATTTCAATCCCACTGTGCAATCCCTCTTCGATCGTGCAATAGGCACAGAGATTGATGGTGGCGTTAAGGATCAAACCGCCATAAAGGTCGCTATACGGGGAGACATCGCTTCCTCCCCCTGCCAATCCTAAACGTAGTGGTGCTTTACTTCTGACAATCATATGGTGTTGTATATTTCCTCCCACTGTTTCAAGATCATGTCTAAATCGAATCTAAAAGACAAGGAACGATTTTGTTCTCCGATTTTGGCACGTTCTTCCCGGGACATACGGCGAATATACAACATTTTTTCAGCAAGTTGATCGGGGCGCCGAACAAAAACCATAAACTCACGATTCTGCACCACTTCCGCACATCCTCCTGCATCGGTTGAAATAACCGGAACTCCACATGCCATCGCTTCCGCCAACACCATTCCGAATCCTTCCCAGGCCGAAGATAGCACGAAGCAATCGGCCGCATTGTAGAAGTTCTCCACATCGAAATGCGCCCCGGCCATAACAACCCTATCGGAGAGATCCATCGTCTCGATCTGCCGTTCCAACTCCTCCCGCAACTCCCCTTCGCCGACGATCATCAACCGACCCGACTCCATCTGCTTGAAGGCGAGGAGTAAATTCAACTGATCTTTTGCGGGGGCGAGTCGTCCTGCATTGAGCCATAGGAATTCATCGCAACCGATGCCATATTTCTTCCGGACATCATCCCCCGCCTGTCTGGAAGGTGAGAATCGTTTCGTATCAATCCCGTTATACATCGCCCTGCTTTTCCGCTTCCCGAATGCCTTTTTCGAAACAAAATAATCCAACGCCTCTTGAGAAACGTTGGTATTCAGGTCACTCAAACAATCCGTCACCCGATAGGCAAACATCCGAATCTTGCTTTCGATATTTTTTGTATGCTCCGTACCGATCAATCGTGGGATTTTGACCCCCAACCGCATCAGTCTTGCAAACAAAACAGCGTGGAACATATGTGCATGTACGATATCGGGGCGGAATGCGCGAATAATTTTTCGGGCCTTTCGCAGTGCTTGCAAGAATCCGACAGGCGTTTTTTTCATCCCCAAGCCGATAACTTCCACACGTGGATCAACACGCCCGGAGTGGACATTTATCCCGGACAGGTATACCAACTGCACACCGTGTCCACCCTCGGCCATCTTGTTGGCAAGTCCGATGGTCGCAATCTCAGCCCCTCCCAACCCTAATCCTGTGATAAAATAGGTAATTCTCATCTCACACGTCAAAAAATGAACGGAACGTCGTGGCAGATATCTCATCGGTATATCGCTCCAGATAGACCTCCCTGCTATATGTGTTGAACCGTCCCGCACCACTCTTTACTCCATTTATTTTTTCAATAAACGTCCGGGCATCGTTGCACAATCCCCCAACCCGCTCCGTATCGAGTTCATAGCCCTCAAAAGCTTCGGAAGTACCGAACAATGTCTTTCCATACATCAACGCCTCAACCGTTTTAAGTTTCATTCCCGATCCTTCAAAAATGGGTGCGACGATGAAGTCCGCATCATAGATATATGTCGACATGTCGGGTACACTACCAATAACATGCACATTGGGCAAACATTCCAACTCCGTGCGTACGGTCTCGAAGTTCTTACCTACAATCTCGATATCCGCATCCACGAAGGGAGCAACGTTCTGCACAAACCATTTGACGCCATAAAAGTTTGCAAAAAAAAGACTTCCGACAAAAAGTCCTCTCGGACGTACATGAGGTGTTTCTCTGACGCGCGCAGCATCGAAGCGATCCTCGAACGAAACAGGCAAAAACCGATCGGCCCTCCTGCCATAAATTTTGTACAACAACTCACTGTCGCGTCGATTGAGTGCAATGATCGTATCGCTATACCGAACAGCAAATCGTTCGTTATACCACGTGACTAAATAGGTAAGCAAGTTACCGATCCGTTTTTTACGTTTAAGCACATCGAATACATATTCTCGCTCAACATTGTGAAAAAACGTGACGACATTCACCTGCGGAAATCTCCGTTTGATCTTTTTGCACACCACCCCGTAACATGAACTATTAACGAAAACATATCCCGTTGGATCCAGCGCCACATTTTCGAGCGCACGTCGGCATACTTTACCATTGAGCCCCAACGTGTAACCTCGCAACGTACGGAGAAGTTTCGTCAACAGGGGAGCACCCATCTCGAACTCTATCTTCGTCAATCTATCTTCGAAAATAGATTCCAACATTTTCTTGTTTTTATTGATCCCCAGTCCACCTCCGAAGTCACCCTCGGCATACGGACCTATATAAAGACACGGTTTCTTCATCGCGATACACTTACTGTCCGATAATTTCCTGGCTACTACGTTCCATAATGAATCTCCTTTGTTGCTCCGATTGGTGTTTAAAGAGTATGTTTTCATACCGATATACCACATTCCCTGTAATAGCCGTAACCCGCAGCAGCGCATAGATATAGATCATGGCAAAAAAAACGATTCGATTCGACATCCACCGGAAACAATATAACAACGAAGGCCAAACGATCCAGTACGAAATTGCAAATAACAGCCCCACCCGTTCGGCAATAATGGATATTTGGTTGAAAAGCAACATGATAAAAATGAAAATGATAAACATATTCACGAATATAACATTACTTTTTCGTTGCGCAAGCAATTTATCGTAATATATCATCACCAATATCGAAGTGACAAATCGCTCGATGTAACCGATACTCACTCCTCGATTGGCACCGTAGAGATCCGATTCCAAATAGATTTCGGTCATCGGAGCTATTTTCCCTCCGAACAATCCGGCCAAACCTCGAATAATCGGTTTCAGGTACTCGATCTGAGAGAAATAGAGCACATTGCAAAGAATAAAACCGATGAGAAACACCTTTTTCGGGCAAGGTTTGTGAACAAAAAAATAGAGCGGATACAGAATCACCGAGCTGGTGTGAAATGTGAAAGCCAACGCCATCAACCCCGTATAGCGCCAAAACCGCCGTTGCTCGATGTACGGGATCGCCAACAGGAAAAGCATGATCGCTTTCACGTTCCTCATCAGTTCGATCTCCATGGTCGTATGCATGGCAAGCAGAACGAAGAAAGCAAGTGCATAGTTAGGCGAATAACGTTTGAGGAACCAGTTGATCACAGCAGCATCCAACAGGCAGGAAATAAATACGAAAACCGCATAATCGCCGCTAATCCATTTTAGCACCGAGCTATAAAGTACATATCCCGGTTCGACCCACAGGTTGTTCCAGTTTTCAAGATAGTGGCTATGAAACAGCGGCTCCGTGCTTTCGTACAACGAGGCATACCCGTGACAATCATATCCGACCCAAGCCCTCAATCCGAAAAAAAACAGAAACACCACAATCGAAACGTAACGTATCAATTGAAGTCTGTATTTATTCCCCTTGTTTCGCAACTCTATTAGCGCAAGCAACACATAGAGCGTCAACACGATCCAATAGGGAAACGAATACAAAATACTGCTGACTTCCATTCTATTTTTTCATTCTGTTATCGTCCCAATGCACGTCTCAAACGTACAGCGAGATTATGCAATAAATCTGCCGTAAACGTGTAAATTCTGCCATGGGTCTTTCTGAAATAGATGTTCCGGCTATTTTTTCGCATGGCATCCTTCCGCTCCTGCGAACCTACACTTTGACTCTCATAATGGATGATCTTAGCCCCTGGCACACTCACAACCCGACAACCCATCCGTTTAATACGCCAAGTCAGTTCCACTTCTTCATAATACATGAAAAAATCGGGGTCAAATCCTCCTGTCTTTTTCAACAAACTGCCACGAATCATCATATCGGCACCGGTGATATATCCCACCCGGAGAGGTTTTTCACTATAATTGAATCCTCGATTTCGCCCTTCGACAATGCGGGGCAGCACCCCCATCGAAAGTTCACACAACTCATCCCAAATCGAGGGCATACGTCCAAAAGAGTGCATCGGAACCATATTCAGGTCATACAGATTGCCACCGCAAATCCCCACTTTCGGATGAGTGTCCAGGTAGTCAGAAAGAATTTTGATGGCACCGTTCACCAGCAGTGTATCGGTATTGAGCAACAAAACATTGCGTCCCTTTGCGACTCGAATACCTTCGTTATTGGCACGTCCGAAGCCGATATTTTCCGGCAGTACAATGGTTCGAACTTGCGGAAATTCCCTACTAATGCTCTCCTCGACGCCGTCGTTCGAATCATTGTCGACGACAATAATTTCATAATCCAATCCGCGAGTCTTCTCAATGACCGAACCGATAGCGGCCATCAACAACTGCAAAGTTTTGTAATTGACGAATATGATCGAGACATCCACTATTTCAAATGCAACTTTTTCAACAAACGCACAGCTTGGGCTTTAAGAATTTGTCCGATCGTCGGATGCAACGAAGACTGACTCCCATCCCCTCGAAGTGTCGCGATAATTTCTTGCACGCCACCTTCGATAAACCGGAGACGCTCCCATATTTTGCCGTCCAGTGGATGGAAATTGAGCAACGTATCGGCACTATCTTTCGTCACTCCACGCCAAAGATTAAAAAAAACAGCCGTATCAAAGTCATTCTTATGACTCCAATTATTCAGTTTTTTCAACACTTCGTCTTCGGAACGCGCCCAACTCTGATGCAATACCAGATGGTTCGTATAGATATTGACACTTTTACAATTGAGTCTGCAGCTCGTGTAGCAGGGTGAACTGATCGCTATCGGGACATGTTCTTTACGCGTGGAGTCGATGTAAAAAAATCCGCTCTGATCCTGTCGAAAAAGCGTCACCCATTCGCACCAAACTAAAAGTTTCCCCTTGAAACGACGTTCCGTGGCATGTAAAAAATCGACAAACCGTCCGAAATCGACAAAATATTCATCCGCATCGACTTGCAAATACCATTTAGGCTCACCGGTATCCATGTGTCGCAACAGCATGTTGCGTTCACGAATATCGTTCTCCATCGGAGTCAGGCCACTGTCATAGAAGTCACCCTCCAGGATATCTATTTTCCCATCCGGATCCATTGCCTTCACCCTGTCGAAGAACCCGGGATCTATTTCAAACGTCCCACCGGCCCACGTACGCCGCTCCTTGTCGACAGCCAACGTGATGCGATCCGCCCTATCATACATCTGTGCGATAGCCGTGGGCGCGTAGGCATAATCATAGGATATCAGCATCCCTACATGTATCTTCCTCATCGCAAAAAATGTTTTAGTTGGTAGGTATATTTACGCCCCAAAAGTTTCGACACAACACGCGTTACCGGAGTTGTTACGTATTTTTTGAGAATATTTTTAAGATTTTTATCCTTGTATTTTCGTTCATGCCAGGGGGTCAGGCATCGATATTTCCAATATTGCGATTTATACGGATGCGTCGAGAGATAATCCCATGGTTTGATGCATCCTGTAAAATGGACGATCACCGGATCTCTATGCCCTTGCTCCAATTGCTTGTCGCTGTAATTGGTAAACATGCCGCATTTGAGTACATGCGAGTTCCATTTTGGATGCAATACGCCAAAGTCACCGTCCAAGACAGCATTCAATGCATCCTGATCGGCAGCTTTCAAAAACGGCTGTTCATTGATAAACGACAAAACGGCAGCCGACAGATCTGTTTCACGCCACTTTTTCAGATTCATCACCATCACCCCGGCATTGAAATAGTGAAAATCACCCGCCATGCCCAGTGCTTTTTGTTTTTGATATGCATCATGCTCAACCTCATCCCAAGTACTCCACCCACGGTGAACCCGTTTCAGATAGGGTCTCATCACCTCCTTATACCTCGCGTCGTATTCGTTGCATGCACAAACGGCCTTCGAGGAGTTCCACTCATCGAGAATACGGGTCACATCGCCTACAATCACCGTATCGCAATCAATATGCACCACCACATCATCCTCCAAAATAACGGCTGCAAACAGACGCAAGTAGGTCTCCACGTGCAACAAGTGTGGAGCGGCCTTGATTCCCGACACTTGCGACACCAATGAAGGTTCGATTTTATGAAACGTCAACGACTCGACTTTATCGCAAAAGAACTCCGTCAATACACGTTGATTCTCATCGCTCAACGAGGCATGCAACACCGCAAAACTTAGCTTTTCATTCGTGTTGGCGATCGCCGAAGCCATCACGGTGGCAGCATGAGGCGTGTATGGATCATTAAAAGAGAGGATTATCTTCATCGTTTAAAATAACATTTAAGTTCCTTGACGGCCTCATTCCTGAGTGTAAGTTGCATACCCAAATAATATACCGCACACAACGGAAGCATAACGGACAGATAAACCGCATTCGAACCGGTTATTCGGGAGACAATCAGGTGGAAAATCACGAACGGAACACAAACCAACAGATTCTTCCCCAATACCTCCCATTTAAATCGCAGGGGCGTATACCGATACACAAAATATATGGATAGCGTCGTCACCACGATCTCGGTGAATGCCGTGGCAATCATTGCTCCGACGCCCTGCCAATAGGGAATCAGGATGAAATCGAGCGCCACATTCATCACACATCCAATGATCGTCGTGATCAAAAATTTTGTCTCCTGCCCGTATGGGATCAAGATTTGAAACGCGGCGATGGCACTCATCGAATAGACGATGAACAGTCCCCCCATGATCTGCAACAACGGTATAGCCCCCATAAATTCCTCACCGAAAAACAGAGGTACGAAATGCGAAGCTACGACGATCGACCCGACAGCAAGAGGTGCAGCGAGAAAGGATAGAAACGAGAACGACTTGTCGATAATACTTTTCACCTTCTGCTCGTCATGTTCTTTGACATGCGCCGAAAGGGCTGGTATAGTTGCAGTACCGACAGAATTAACCACCCCCATCACTCTCTTGACAACGATCACCACCGACGTATAAAATCCCACCTGCACATAGTCGGACAAAAATCGAAGTATCTGCACATCCACTTGGGTGTATATCATCACTGAAATCTGTGTCGAGAAGATGATCATCAACGGCTTTAGATGACGTTTGATATTGAGTCTGCGAAACGATATCTTCACCCCCGTCCGCATCAGGTAGCTCATGTTCCACAACGACGTCGCGACGGTGGTCAACACCGTGATGAGCAGGTAAACAATGGCATCGCTTCGATCTTTGACAACGACGAACATCACTATGATGCCGATTCCCCTCAGCAACACCGAACGCAGTGTAATGAGGCGAAAATTGGACATCCCCGAGAAGAACCAATCGACGGTAAAAGCGCTCATATAGAGCAATCCGCCTGCCAACAGCAACATCGCCCGATCCTGATACAGGGCGGGAATAAGCAGCACACTCGCCACATAGACAACCGACGTCGCGAATGTACTGAGAAGGTTGATGGCGAAGAGTTCGGAAAAAATCTTATCCCTTTGTCTGAGTCTATTGTGATATTTGGCAATCTCACGAATACCGTAAATCGGCAAGCCTAACACTGCGACCACGACAAAGATCGAAGCGTAATTCGTCGCATAATTCACCGACCCGACTCCCTCCGCACCCAACACACGCGACACATAAGGCATCGTGATAATGGGAAAAATCACATTGCTCAGTTGGAGCAGTGTCGTATAGATGATATTTTTTCGGATCGACGCCACGGCTATTTACTTGACCGTCCTGCGAGCAACGTGTCGAAATATTCGATCGTCCGTTTCAATCCCTCTTCGAGTTGGATTTTGGGCATCCATCCATTCAACTTCTCCCGTGCCAACCCGATATCCGGCTGCCGTTGCTTGGGATCGTCGGACGGCAACGGACGGTATACCAATTTGGATCGCGATCCGGTGAGTTTCAGCACCGCTTGTGCCAGTTCGAGCATCGTAAATTCATTCGGATTCCCCGTATTGACAGGCCCTGTAAAGTTGTCGTCGGTAGCCATCATCCTGACCATCGCTTCGACCAGGTCATCGACATATTGAAACGACCGCGTTTGCGCCCCATCGCCATAGATCGTAATATCCTCTCCTCGGAGGGCCTGCACGATAAAATTACTCACCACCCGTCCATCCTCGGGATTCATCCTCGGACCATAGGTATTGAATATGCGCACGATCTTGATCCGCACACCATTTTGTCGGTGATAATCCAGGAACAGCGTTTCGGCAGCGCGTTTTCCTTCATCGTAACACGACCGAATCCCGATCGGATTCACATTACCCCAATACGACTCCACTTGTGGATGCACGAGCGGATCGCCATACACTTCACTCGTCGAAGCCTGAAGAATTTTGGCACGCGTGCGTTTTGCCAGCCCCAACATATTCATCGCCCCATACACACTGGTTTTCATCGTCTTGATGGGGTTGTACTGATAGTGCGGCGGCGATGCGGGGCATGCGAGGTTATATATCTCATCCACTTCGGCGTGATAGGGTTCGACGACATCGTGACGGATCAACTCGAACCTGGGATGATCCAACAAATGCCTCACGTTCTCCTTGCTTCCCGTGAAGTAGTTGTCGAG
>DBDB01000087.1:3238-5948 GCA_002293345.1 Alistipes sp. UBA943 | reverse complement strand
CCCGCCGGTAATCAGCACGCTCTTCATGGTCTTCTATTCAAATTTTCGTCCGATACGGGCATACCGGAATCCCTCTTTTTTCATCTCCGCCGGGTCATAGATATTGCGTCCATCGACCAGCACATTGCCCCTCATGGCGGTCTGAACTTCGTTCCATACAGGCATCCGGAACTGTTTCCATTCCGTCATCAACGCCACGGCATCGGCGCCTTCGGCAGCGTCGTACAGGTTTTTGCAATACGTGATCCGCTCTCCGAGGTGTTTTTTCGTCTCCTCCATCGCCACAGGATCGAACGCACGGACAGAGGCACCCGCCTCGAGCAACTTTTCGATCACCACCAACGACGGAGCTTCCCTCATATCGTCCGTTTCGGGTTTGAACGCCAATCCCCATACGGCGATCACTTTCCCTTTCAGGTCACCGCCGAATGCTTCTTTCAACTTATCGAACACGATATTTTTCTGCCGTGCATTCACCCTCTCGACGGCTTCGACGAGCGTCATCTCGACACCGTGTTGTTTTCCGGTCTGGTAGAGCGCCTTCACATCTTTCGGGAAGCACGACCCTCCGTAACCCGCCCCGGCGTAGAGGAATCTTGTCCCGATACGTTCATCCGCCCCGATCCCTTTCCGCACCGATTCGACATCCGCCCCGACGATTTCGCACAGGTTAGCCACTTCGTTCATGAACGAGATACGCGTCGCGAGCATCGCGTTGGCGGCATATTTTGTCATCTCGGCCGACGGTACATCCATCATGATGATAGGGAACCCGTTGAGTGTGAACGGTTGATACAGTTTGGTCATGATATCGCGGGCCCGGTCGCTATCCACACCCACAACCACACGGTCGGGATGCATAAAATCTTTGATCGCGGCCCCCTCTTTGAGAAATTCCGGATTACTGGCCACATCGAACTCCATATCCTGCATGCCTCGTTTGGCCAGTTCCTCTTTGAGGATGGTTTTCACGATGGCAGCCGTCCCCACCGGCACCGTACTTTTGGTCACCAGCAGGAAATATTCGGTGGCATGCTGCCCGACGGTACGTGCCACCTCCATAACGTACCGCAGATCGGCCTCGTCATTTTCACCCGGAGGAGTCCCGACGGCGGAGAAGATCAACTGCGTATCGGCCAGCGAATCTTTGAGTGACGTGGAGAATTTGAGACGTCCCTCGCGGACATTCTTCTTGACCAACTCCTCCAACCCGGGCTCGAAGATCGGCATAATTCCCTGGTTGAGCTGTTCGATTTTTTGCTCGTTCACATCCACACAGGTCACGCGGTTTCCCATTTCGGCAAAACACGTACCCGTCACCAGACCCACATATCCTGTTCCAACGATCGTAATTTTCATCTATTTAAAAATTTCATGCAAAGATAACAAAAAAAACTCCACCTCGCGACCGCCTGTTAAATCAAATTCGCATACACACGCTCCACCTCCCTCAGGTCGAACACCCGTTCTGCCTTGCGCCTGCTCTCTTCTCCCATCTGCACGCGTTGTTCATGCGTCAGGGCGATAAACGCACGACATGCCTCGACCAAACTCTCCGTGTTGCGCGGTTTGACCAGAAACCCATTTTTCCTCTCGTCGATCGCCTCACGGCACCCGGCGATATCGGTCGCGATCAACGGACGCCCGATGGCGGCCCCCTCCATCATCACACGCGAAAAACCCTCGTGATAGGATGGCAGGACGACACAGTCGGCATCGGCGATTTGTACCGCCACGGCGGGAGTATGGGGGATGTAGGTAATAATTTTCTTATCCCGTTCGAGTTCTTCGGGCTGCACGGCGGACGGATGCGTGTCCAGGGATCCCATGAGACGGAATTCCGCTTCGTCTTTCAACGCTTCGGCCGCGGTCACATATTCGGCATATCCTTTTTCGTACAACAGCCGTGCGATCATCAGGAAGACCGGTTTTTTATGTTTCGGCATGGGCTGGGGGGCAAATTGCGTCAGGTCGACACCTTCACCTCCTTCGAGCAGGATTAACTTTTCCTGCTTCACGACATTTTTTTCGATCAACAGGTCGTAATTGTCACGATTCAGCACCAGTATGTGTTCGGGATATCGCATCGCCCATCGGTATAGATTTCTGGCGATCCGGTTTTTGAGACCCCCTTCGGAGAACGCATGCCCAAGCCCGGCAATCATGGCACTCGACCGAATCCCCAATTTGTGTGCGGCGATGGAGCCGTAAATGTTGGGTTTGATCGTGTAGTGAAAAATATAGTCGGGACGTTCCTCGCGATAGATCCGTTTGAGCGCCCGGTAGTAGCTCCAATCCTCGACTGGATTCGTACCGGTACGGGACATTTCAACAGGGATGTATCTCGCCCCGACAGGTATTTTCGTCATGTCTGCGAGTGGGTCTTGGGGTGCGACGAGCGTCACTTGGTGCCCCTGCTTGAAAAACGATTCGATGATCGCCCCACGAAAGTTGAGCAATCCGGACAATACATTATCTGAGAAAAGAATTTTCACTGACCTGTAAATTTCCACGAAGATAATCATTTTTAAGCAAATAACCTCTTTTTGGTTATCTTAGCGTCGTGAAAGGTAGTGAACAGCGGATTATAGTGGGCATCACGGGTGCCACGGGGATTCAGTACGGTCTTCGGGCCTTGGAGTTACTGCATGCGGACGGCAGGTGGGAGGTACATCTGGTGATCACCCGTGCGGCGGAGCTCGTGGCACGC
>DBDB01000087.1:0-3198 GCA_002293345.1 Alistipes sp. UBA943 | reverse complement strand
GGAATCCGGAGGATTTCGCCGCCCCGATCGCGTCCGGATCGTTCGACACGGTGGGGATGCTCGTCGCACCCTGTACGGTCCGCACGCTGTCGGAGATCGCCTCCGGAGTGACGACGACACTCGTGTCACGTGCCGCGGATGTCGTGTTGAAGGAGCGTCGGCGGTTGGTGTTGCTGGTACGCGAGACGCCTCTGCACCTGGGGCATCTCCGTTCGATGGTCGCGGTGACGGAAGCGGGAGGCATTGTCATGCCTCCCGCCCCTGCGTTCTACACGCATCCATCGTCCTTGGACGATGTCGTCACCGCAACGGTCGAACGCGCGTTGAAGTTGATTCTCCCGCCCGCCGCCGTAATTCGTCAATGATATCGGGCGCTATCCGAAATCCCGACTCCACCACCTTATCGAGGAGCGGCGCGAGTTCCGGAATAACCCCAATCTCTTTGGCCTTGTAAAGGACACCGAGTGTACCGGTAATCTTCAGCCCGAGACGTTTGGCCTCTTTGCGTCCCTTCAAATCGTCGATGACCAACAGCGGGTCTTCTATCTGAAGTGACAACGCAATAGCCGACGCCTCACCTGGATCCAGTGTCGATTCGAGCAACCGTTGGGCAGTCGGTTCGGGGTTTTGGATTTTCACCCACTCCGGCAGCGGTTCTCCGAACTCTTCCGCAATGACCGCTGTGACGATCACTTCCGTATAGAGTTTATGCAGTAGCTCGATGTTTATGCAGTAGCTCGATCGCCCCGATTTTCGACAGGACGATCAAACAACTTGTATCGGTAACGACCAACGTGCTACGCATGGATCATATCATCTACAACATCCTGCGTGCGCGTACTGAACGGAGACACGTCATATTTACCCATCAACTCGATAAAGCTTCTCTTGGACAATCCTGCCACCTGGGCAGCTTGTCCGGATGTCATCACTGCATCTTCATAGAGTTTCGCGGCCAAGTAAACGGCATAATCGAACGGGGCATTCCCGACATCGGGGACTTTCAGTGTAATCGCTTTCATGCCACAAATATACGAAATTAAATCGTGATCACGACACCTCCGGAGAGCCATATCCCGGGGAGCGGCATTCCTCCGAAGTCGAAGTAACGGGTATCGGTGATATTCATCGCATCGAAATAGACCTTCCACATACCCTTTTGCCATGCGACACGTCCGTCGAGCAGCGCGTAAGGTTTGAAACTGGTCGTCACTGATCCATCGGCATTTTTGGTGTAGTCGACATACTGCCCGTCGCGGTCGTAGAAGGATCCGGTGAGCACGAGCGACACGTTACGCAGGAACCTCACCTCGACACTCGCCGCGGCCTTGTTACGCATGTAGTCCAGCACGCTCGACGTCACGACGTTGCCCACTTTCGACGAATTGAGGTATCCGTACGAGAGGGAGATGGATCGAAAAAATCCGCTCGGGAGGGTGTACGCACCCGTGAATTCGGCACCAAACGTATCGAGTTTGCTATCCTGTTCGCATCGCCACTTCTGAATCTCCTCACGCCACACCCAGTCGATCACGTTGCGACCGCTGCGGTAGAACCCGTACACGGACGCACTCCAACGGTTGCGTGCGAAATTCCCCTCCACGTGGTACGTCACGGCACGTTCGGGATTCAAATCGGGATTGTTGAGTTGAGCGGGAGAGGTATAATAGAGGTCCGTGAAGGTCGGCAGGCGCATCGACTGCGCGGCCCCGATCTCCACTCCGAATCCCCGGTATCCCCACCCGCCGGAGACATTCCACAGCGCGGCCGTACCGTACGGGGTGACACTGATGCCTCCCGTCCCTTCGACGTCGAACACATGCCCGCGCCGCCGCCACTGCTTCACGTGACGCAACCACGCATTCACCACCCCGCGCTCATCGGCATGGGTATACCTGTCATTTTTCCCATGTGGGATGGCGAGTTTTTCACCGAGGTTGGTGCTGTAAATATGGTTGTACGTGTAGTCCACGCCGAGCGATGTCACGCCGGCGATCCACGTGTAATCGGCCCACAACTCGGCACCGGCATTGTCCGTATCGTGATAGTTCATCGCCGTGCCGCGCGTCCAGTCGTACCGATCGAGATTCTGACGATAGTTCGCCGAAGCACGCAGCACCACCCCTCCGCCGACATCCTTCACCCACCGCAACGACGTGAGCACGGTTTGCGTGTGCTCCCACTGGTCGGGATTGTAGGCGGCATAGAAACCGTTCGATCCCCATCCGCGATCCTGGAATCCGGCCTGGAGGTCGAAGAAACCGGCATGTTTCGAGTTCCAGTTCAACCTCGTGTAGGCGTTGTAGTTATCGAAATCGGTGTTGTACCGATACCCGTCGCTACGTCTGTACGACGCGGCGGCGAAGGCGCTGAAGCGCCCGTCGGGTGTCCTCGCGGCACCCGACAGGTTGCCGTAGGCATACCCATCGCCGCCGCCGGCCAGATCCAACCTCAGGTATTTGGGTCTCAACGGCGCGGTACGCACATCGAGCGCACCGGCATAGGCCCCCACACCGGGCAGGCCGCCGAGCAGGTGAATGTCACCCACACAATCGAGGTCGATGGGCAGTTGATGGGATTGATGTCCCGTACGGGCATCAGTGAAGTTGATGCCGTTGAGCATCATCATGGTTTGATCGAAGCTGCCGCCACGGATCTGTATATCGGCTTGCGTACCCCTGCCGCCACGTTCACGTACATCGACGGCAGGTGTCAACCGCAACACAGACTCGATTGTCTGCAGCGGAGCACTGGCTTGTCGATGATAAACCGTGTTCGAGGATGACGCACTGCGTACCGCGACAACTTGATTGCCGCGCACCTCGACCTGCTCGATCGCCACCTCGTCCAACGAATCGGCGGATTCGGAGAACATGATGTGCGACTTAGCCTGAGCGGGTGTGACAGTGTTCAGGAGAATGGCCGACATACCAACGGCGAGCGTTCCGATCGTGACCTGGCGGTGCAGCGACGCGAAGATCGCGTACCCCGCACGCCGCCACTTCCGAAAGCGGATCGTTTGTTGATTTGTCATCATTCTATTAATAATTTATTGGTTTAACGGTGCAAAGATAATTTTTTTCTAAAAACCTTCAAACCGTCGCTTTTTGGTGAAAAGGCATCGTAACGATGCGAGACAGAGGGGTCTTCGCTTTGCGAAGACTCCCGCCCCTTCGGGGCATCAGAGGCAGGGGATAC
>DBDB01000054.1:7020-27479 GCA_002293345.1 Alistipes sp. UBA943 | reverse complement strand
ACGTGAACTATCTACTTTTCCTTTCCTAAGACCCAACTGTACCCTTTTCGGAGAAAAGTGTACCCCAAAACCTTTCGGGAGATGCTTTGCATCTCCATACTTTGCGCGAGGACAACGCTTTCAGCGTTCTGTTCATTTGACGTGTCTGTTTTCTTACAAGCAAGCTTGCAGAAAACCTCCCCGCCAAATGAACGAGCTCCTGCGGAGCTCTTGTCCTCGCGACCAAAAATCGCAGATCCCGAAGGGATTCGGATGAAAGCTATATGGCTGCGTCAAGTTTACTTGTAAAGCAGACTGATTGGTTTTGGACACAAAAATTCTGAAAGAATTTGAGATTTGGTGTCGCGCACCTAATGGAAGTACGAAGTACTTCCCGAAAGTTTTTGGTGCCGCTTTTCACTAAAAAGCGGCGGTCTGAAAAAAGAAAAGGTTTTAGAAAAAAGAAGTATATTTGTCCTCAAATGAAAAACCCGAACAACCAATCCGCCAAGCAACAGGCCAAACGCCACGTGCCACGCTCCGTGAAGTGGCTGTGGTGGATCGTGTGCACTCCGATCGCGCTGCTCGTGTTGCTACTCATCCTCACCTCCACGGGACTATTCGGACGACTTCCGTCGTTCGAGGAGCTCGAGAACCCGAAAAGCAACCTCGCTACGGAGATCTACTCCGCCGACGGCAAGCTATTGGGCACATTTTTCATCCAGAACCGTTCGTATACGCAGTACGAGGAACTGATCCCCGCTGACTCGTCACGCATGTTGACCCTGGACGGACATTTGGTGCCGCCCATCGTCGCGGCATTGATCTCGACGGAGGATCTGCGTTTCAGGGCACACTCCGGCATCGACATGCAGTCGTTAGCGCGTGTGGGTGTCCGCACGTTCCTGATGCACGACACGTCGCAGGGCGGCGGCAGTACGATCACGCAACAGCTGGCCAAGAATCTCTTCCCACGCGACGCCAACGCACGCCGCAACAAGGCCAAACTGGTCGTATCGAAACTCAAAGAGTGGATCACCGCCTTCAAACTCGAATACAACTACACGAAGGAGGAGATCGCGGCGATGTATCTCAGTACGGTGGAGTTCGGCTCTAACGCATTCGGTATCCGTTCGGCGTCGCACACCTTTTTCGACAAGGAACCCGACGAACTCAACATACAGGAGGCTGCCGTGTTGGTGGGACTGGTGAAGGGCCCGACGATGTACTCCCCGAAACGAAACCCCGAAAATGCCTTGGCGCGACGTAACCTGGTGATCTCACGTATGGCCACGGCGGGCGCCATCACACGCCATGAACGTGACTCGTTGGTGGCGCTACCGATCGAGCTGGTGTATCGCCCCGTGTCGCACAACGAGGGACCCGCCACCTACTTCCGCGAGATGCTGCGCCTGACGATGAATGCCGAACCACCCAAACGGCGTCAGTTTTTGAACGAGTGGGATTACGAGGTGGCGGTCAAACAGTACAACGAGAATCCGATCTACGGCTGGTGTCACAAAAATGTGAAGGCCGACGGCACGAATTACGACATTTATCGCGATGGGTTGAAGATCTACACGACAATCGACTCGCGACTGCAGACGTATGCCGAGGAGGCGATCCAGAAGCAGATGGAGGAGTCGATACAGCCCGCGATGGAGGCACAGTTCAAATACACGAAACGTCTCTTCAACGAAGGTACGAAGAAGGAGCAGGATCGTATCGTCGACAACGCCATCCGCATGTCGGATCGTTACCGCCACATGCGCGACGCGGGTGTCGCCGAGGATAAAATCCTCGCCGCATTCGAGCAGCCATGCTCGATGCGCGTGTTCACCTACAAAGGTGAACGCGACACCCTGCTCACCCCCCGCGACTCGATCCTGCATCACAAACGGATCATGCGCGCGAGTTTCGTGGCGATGGATCCCGCGTCGGGATACATACGGGCGTACGTCGGCGGTCCCGATTTCCGCTACTTCAAGTACGACATGGCCAAACAGGGCAAACGACAGATCGGTTCGACAATGAAACCGTTTGTCTACACGTTCGCGATCGACCACCTCGGACTGGCTCCCTGCACACCTGTGCCGAACCTCCCCGTGACGATCGAAACGTCGACCGGCACCCCGTGGTCTCCCAAAGAGGCGGGTAACGTGAAGCAGGAGGGAGAGCTCCATCCGTTGAGTTGGGGTCTGGCCAACAGCCGCAACAACTACTCGGCCTGGATCATGAAACAGGCCAAACAACCCCAGGCCGTGGCGAACTTCATCCACAACGTGGGAATCCATAGTTTTATCGATCCCGTACCGGCACTGTGTCTCGGTTCATCGGAATCGAACGTGTACGAGATGGCGGGGGCATTCTCGACATTCGTTAACAAGGGTGTCTACACGGATCCGATCTTCGTCACGCGGATCGAGGATCGTCAGGGTAACCTGATTGCCGGGTTCGCCCCATCGACACAGGATGCGATCAGCCAACGCACGGCGTACACGATGTTGACGATGTTGCAGGATGTGATCCGTGCCGGTACCGGCGGACGTTTGATCTGGGCATACAACATGCAGAATGTCGAGGTGGGCGGCAAGACCGGCACGTCGCAGAAGAACCGTGACGCATGGTTCGTCGGGGTGTTGCCGAAACTTGTCATGGCGGCCTGGGTGGGAGGCGAAGATCAGTTCGTGCACCTGCTGTCGCGCGGTGAAGGTAGTGCCATCGCGTTGCCGATCGTGGGCGAATTCCTGACACGGATGTATGCCGACCCGAGCATCGGTATCTACAAGACGGATCAATTCATACGTCCTGCCGTGATGCCACGTTACGATTGCCGTTCGAGCGACCGATTCAGCGGTGCCGAAAAAGAGGATTGGTGGGGTGAGGAAGGCGACGAGTTCTTTTAGTTTTTCTCTTTTTTACGCCTTTACATCACCGTCCCTTTCTTAGAAGAAAGTGACCCAAAGAATTTCGGGAGATACTTCGTATCCCTCCTTCTGCGCGAAGACAAAGCCTGACGTTTGGTATTCCTGCGTTTCGGTTGTGTCGCAGGTTTCGGAAACCTCACGAGAAACCAACCCCTAAAACACCTTTCTTAAAGGTGTCGCGACAACAAATCTCAGATCCCGAAGGGATCGTGGACGAAACAGAACAGTTTGGTTCAAGCTCGCTTGAAAACAAATCATTCTGTTTTGGACACAAAACTTATGTAATTTGCGTATTGTTCCCCCTTATCAAGGGGGTTAGGGGGTTGGGGCAAAAGCATCGTTACGATGCCTTTTCACTAAAAAGCGGCGGTTTTGAAAACAAGAAAAGCGACAGTTGGGTCTTGGGGAAGCAAAAGGGGCAGTGGGAGTAAAAAAGGTCTTAGCAACGATTACTTGGCAAAGAAGTCGTTCCCTTTATCATCGACAATGATGAAGGCGGGAAAATCCTCGACATATATCTTTCGGATGGCTTCCATGCCGAGTTCCGGGAAATCTATCACCTCGACCGACTTGATGGAGTTCTTGGCGAGGATCGCGGCGGGCCCACCTATTGATCCGAGGTAGAAGCCGCCATGTTCGCGGCACGCTTGGGTCACCTGCGGTGACCTGTTGCCTTTGGCAACCATCACAAGTGATGCAGCGTGCTGCTGGAACAGATCCACATACGTATCCATACGTCCCGCGGTGGTGGGCCCGAAGCTTCCGGACGGCATACCTTGGGGTGTCTTCGCGGGGCCGGCATAGTAGATGGGATACTTTTTGAAGTACTCGGGCATGGGTTTGCCTTCGTCGATGAGTTGCTTGATGCGTGCGTGTGCCATGTCACGTGCCACGATCATCGTACCACGGAGTCGGAGACGCGTCTTGATGGGGTATTTGGACAGGGTGGCACGTACGGCGTCCATCCCCTGGTCGAGATCTATGTCCACGGGAGGGGTCATCAGCGGTGGTTCCGCGGGGAGGAAACGCTCGGGATGGTGCTCTAACTGTTCGATGAAGATGCCTTCCGTAGTTATTTTGGCCTTCACGTTACGGTCCGCCGAGCAGCTCACGCCCATGCCCACGGGGCATGACGCGGCGTGCCGCGGGGCGCGTATCACGCGCACGTCGTGAGCGAGGTACTTACCGCCGAACTGAGCCCCGATGCCGGTATCCTGACATATTTGGAGGATGCGCTGCTCCCACTCCGTGTCACGGAACAGGCGTCCCGACTCGTCGCCCGACGTGGGAAGGTCGTCCAGATACCCTGCCGAGGCTTTTTTTACCGTCGCGAGACACATCTCGGCCGACGTGCCGCCGATACAGATCGCCAGGTGGTACGGGGGGCATGCCGTTGTGCCGAGGTCACGGATACGCTCCCGAAAGAACGCCTCCATGGACACGTCGTTCAATAAGGTTTTGTTCTGCTGATAGAGGAACGTTTTGTTGGCCGACCCGCCACCCTTGGCTATGAAGAGGAAGTTGTATTCGTTGCCTTGCGTGGCATAGAGGTCTATCTGTGCCGGGAGGTTCGTACCCGAGTTTTTCTCGTCGAACATCGTCAGGGGCACCACCTGCGAGTAACGCAGATTGCGCTCGGCATAGGTCTGACGCACACCCTCGGTGATCGCCGCGGCATCGTTCGCACCCGTGTAGACATCCTCGCCCTTGTATCCGATACAGATCGCCGTGCCGGTATCCTGACACGTGGGCAGCTCCCCCTGTGCCGCCACGACCTGGTTCATGAGGAGCGTGTAGGCGACGAACTTGTCGTTATCGCTCGCCTCGGGATCGTCCAGAATGGCACGCACCTTTTCGAGATGCGACGCACGCAGGTAGAACCCAATCTCGGCCATCGCTTCACGCGCCAACAAGGTCAACCCTTGAGGGTCAATTTTCAGGATCTTGCGGCCTTCGCAATCCACCGTGTGGACATGTTCCGCGGTTAAAATTCGATATTGTGTCGTCATACGCACAAAGTTACAAATAATATATTAACTTTGTTTTAATTCTAAAATTCGTTAGCTATGACATCTTTCAAGGAACTCGGTCTGGTCAATTCGCGCGACATGTTCGCCAAGGCGGTGAAGGGAGGGTACGCTATCCCGGCATTCAATTTCAACAACATGGAACAGATGCAGGCCATCGTTCAGGCGTGTGTCGAGGCATCGTCACCGGTGATTATGCAGGTGTCGTCCGGAGCACGCAAGTATGCCAGTCCGACGATCCTGCGTTACATGGCTCAAGGCGCTGTCGAGTATGCCAAACAGTTGGGTAAGAACATCCCGATCGTGCTGCACCTCGATCATGGAGATACGTTCGAGCTGTGCAAGGATTGTATCGACATGGGTTTCTCGTCGGTGATGATCGACGGGTCGCACCTGACGTATGACGAGAACGTGGCCCTGACGAAGCGTGTGGTCGAATACGCACACGCACATGACGTGACGGTCGAAGGTGAACTGGGTGTGCTGGCCGGCGTGGAGGACGAAGTGTCCGCCGAACACCATACCTACACGCGTCCCGAGGATGTGGAGGATTTCGTGAAGAAAACAGGTGTCGATTCGCTTGCCATCTCGATCGGCACCTCCCACGGCGCCAACAAGTTCAAACCCGAACAGTGTGTACGTGCGGCGGACGGAACGTTGGTACCGCCCGAACTTCGTTTCGATATTTTGGAGGAGATCGAAAAACGCATTCCCGGATTCCCGATCGTGCTTCACGGTGCGTCGTCCGTGCCGCAGGAGTACGTGCAGATGATCAACACACATGGCGGTGCGCTTAAAAATGCCATCGGCATCCCGGAGGATCAGTTGCGGCGTGCAGCGAAGAGCGCCGTGTGCAAGATCAATATCGACTCCGACAGTCGCCTGGCGATGACGGCAGCGGTACGTGTCGTGTTGGCCGAACAGCCTGCCGAATTCGATCCGCGCAAATACCTGGGGCCCGCACGCGACGAGATGAAGCGCCTCTATATGCACAAATGTGAAAAAGTGCTCGGGTCGGCCGGTAAGGCATGAATTTTGATCCCGTGAGGGTAAATCGAATCGTATGAGAAAAATTGTTCACAATACGGATGCAAGCCGTTACGAGTGTGATCTGGGGGGCGACATCGCTGTAATCGACTACATCGAGATGGGTGACGGTGTGGTGGCATTCGTGCACACGGGCGTGCCGGCACAGTATGAGGGTCAGGGTATCGCGTCGGAATTGACACGTGCCGCGTTGCAGGATTGTCGCGAGCGGGGTGTGAAGGTACGTCCGGCATGTAGTTTCGCCGCGGGCTATGTACGCCGACATCCCGAATGGGAGGACCTGTTGGGGTGAGGAGACGTCTCCATTTTCAATAAAAATCGCTACATTTGTAGCGATTTTTGATTTGGCTCCATAGTTCAAGGGATAGAACGGAAGTTTCCTAAACTTCAAATTCGCGTTCGAGTCGCGGTGGGGCTACAAAAAAGAGCGCATTTTTCACTTTGGCACGTCGGTTTGGTACGGAAGTTGCAATATCGGGTTAACAACGTATTATTAACCTTATTAAACCAAACCATGAAAAAATTACTTGTTATCTTGTGTGCTGTTGCAGTTGTTGTAGGCTTGCAGAGCTGCAAATCGAAGGAGCAAAAGGCTGCCGAGGCTGCTTTGGAGCACGCTGAGATGTTGAAGAGTGGAAATTACGACACTTATGTGGAGCATTTCCATTTCGAGCCCGCTGTAGCGCCCGCTACCGTTCAGGCTGAGAAAACCACCTACAAGCATGCCATGAAGACGAAGGTTCACCCTGTGATCCAATCCAAAGGCGGCTTGAAATCGACGAAAGTGGTATCTGAGACCGTCTCTCCCGACAAGAAGACCGCAACGGTTGTGTTGAACCACGAGTTCAACAACGGTGAGACTGAGCAGGGCACGTACGAGTTGGTGAAAGCCAACGACAGATGGCACATGCGCAACGGTCACTTCCGTGACGTGTGGCACACCAAAACTTCGGATGGACAACGCCTGACTGTGAAGATGAAAGAGGATGAGTACAAAGACGTTCTCAAAGAGCATGTCGATGGCGAGGCACGTGAGTTCGTTAAGGAGCATGACGGCGAGCGTCGCGACTTCGAGAAGGTGAAAACCGAGGATGGCCGTGAGGTCGAGAAAGTTATCCACCAGAGGGATGGCGACGTGATCATCAAAGAGAAAGCCGATGGTGAGCGTAACGTAACGAAGATCAAAGCCTAATTGATCGAACTTTTTAAAGAGAAGCCCCCGCCGTTAGGTGGGGGCTTCTCTTTAAAAAAAAGCGACAGTTGCGACAAAGGTCTTAGGAAAAATTACAAGCTATCGAGTGCTTCGAGAATGAGGCGGGAGCTATCGCGGATTTCGAATTCGGTGATCGTGAGGGGTGGCGAAATGCGGAATGCGGTGTCACAATAGAGGAACCAATCGCTGAGGATACCGGAATCTTTGAAGAGTTCCATCAGGCGATACATTTTCTCCGAATTACCCAACTCCACAGCCATCAGCAGTCCCGATCGGCGAATCTCACGAACCTGTGGGTGATCCCGAAGGAGTTGTTCGTAGAGTTCTCCCTTGGATTCGACCTGTTCGACGAGACGGTGTTGCTCAAGGTAATTTAATGCGGCCAATCCCGCGGCACAGCACACCGGATGTCCTCCGAAGGTGTTGATGTAGCCTAACGGTGGATCCTGTAGCGCTCCCATCACGTCACGGTTGGCGGCAAAGGCTCCCAACGGCATGCCTCCCCCGATGGCCTTGGCCATGCACACGATATCGGGACGGATGCCGAACGACTCTATCTGCTGCATCGCGAACATGGTACCTGTGCGTCCCATGCCGGTCTGCACTTCGTCGAACACGAGCAACGCCCCCGCGTCGCTGCACCGTTTGCGCAGGGCTGCCATCCACTCCATATCCGGCAGCCTGACGCCCGCCTCGCCCTGCACGGGCTCGACGACCACACATGCCGTGTGGTCGTCGATGACGTTCAACGACTCAAAATCGTTGAACGTCAGGCGGGCGTCAGCGCTCATGGGGCCGTGTGACGACCCGTGATACGCATGGCGCATCTTCAACACTGTGTCGCGATGCGTGTGGAGGCGTGCCGTTTTGATGGCCCCCTCGATGGCCTCGGCACCGGAGTTGACAAAGTACACGCACTCCAAACCCAACAGCTCGGAGAGACGTGTGGCGAACTGCACCTGCGGACGTTCGACGAGTTCGCCGTACACCATTACATGCATATACTCGGCCGCCTGGCATTGCACAGCCGCGACGACATCGGGATTGGCATGTCCCACGTTGCTCACCGACACACCGGCAATCAGGTCGTAATAGCGTCTCCCTTCGGGCGTGTAGAAGAATACCCCTTCGGCACGTGCCACTTCGATCATCAACGGTGACGGTGAGGTCTGTCCCACGTGGGCAAGAAACTGCCGCCTCAAAATTTGCGACACACCACCTCTCTCTCCTCCATTCTTATCGGTGTTTTTCGTCATCCTCTCGCATTTTCAGGTAACTTTCGTATCGCGATGCGCTGATCTCCCCACGCTCTACGGCCGCCACAACGGCACAGCCGGGCTCATGTGTATGGGTACAGTTATAAAACTTGCAGCCGGGCGCCACGCGCATCATCTCCGGGAAGTAATGCCACAGCTCATTGTCACCGATGTCGATCAGGCCGAACCCCTTGATACCCGGCGTGTCGATGATGAAACCACCCCCCGAGAGCGCATACATGGTCGAGAAGGTAGTCGTGTGACGCCCCTTGTGATGGCTCTCGGAGATCGCTCCCGTACGAATATCCAATCCCGGCTCTATGGCCGCTACCAGCGTCGATTTACCCACCCCCGAATTGCCCGCCAACAGGGTCGTATGATCCCGCAGCAACGCCTTCACGGCCTCGACTCCCGTGCCATCCACTGCCGACACTTCCAGCACGTCGTACCCCGCCCCTTGGTAAATGTTTCCGAATTCCTCCACTACTTCCAATGCGCCCCGCAGCAGATCCGCTTTGGACAGCACGATCGTCACCGGCACATGATACGCCTCGCACGTTACCAGAAATCGGTCTACGAACTCTACCGGCGTGGCGGGATCGAACAGCGTCACGACCAGCAACGCACGATCCACATTGGCCGCGATGATGTGCGACTCTTTCGACAGATTGGACGCACGGCGGATGATATAGTTGCGGCGCGGCAGAATCTTCGTGATAACCGAATCCGTCGCCTCTCCCTCGATCACCACCCGGTCGCCCACCACCACGGGGTTCGTCGACCGCACGCCTTTCAACCGTAACCGTCCCCGGATCCTGCAATCGACACGTTTGCCGCCGTCTCCATCCTCTGTCAGCACCTCGTACCAACTGCCCGTGGCGCGTACAACTGTCCCCTCCATTGGCATTAATCGTCCAAGCGGGTAATCTTTGCCCCGAGGGCGTTCAGGCGTTCGTCGATACGCGAGTAACCGCGGTCGATCTGCTCCACGTGTTGGATGACGCTCGTCCCTTCGGCACTCATCGCGGCGATCAGCAGTGCCACTCCGGCACGAATGTCGGGCGACGCCATCCGCGTGGCACGCAAGCGAATGTGATGGTCATGACCGATGACCGTGGCACGATGCGGGTCACACAAGATGATCTGTGCCCCCATGTCGATCAACTTATCCACGAAGAACAGGCGGCTCTCGAACATTTTCTGATGTATCAACACCGACCCCTTCGCTTGCGTCGCCACAACCAAAAACACCGACAGCAAATCCGGTGTCAGACCCGGCCACGGTGCATCGGCAATCGTCATGATCGACCCGTCCATAAAACTCTCGATACGGTAATGCTCCTGCTGCGGAATGAAAATATCCTCGCCACGCTGCTCGAAACGGATTCCGAGGCGTGCAAACTGATCCGGTATGATACCCAGTTTCTCGAACGCCACATCCTTGATCGTCAACTCGGAACGCGTCATCGCCGCCATGCCGATAAAACTGCCGATCTCGATCATGTCCGGAAGCATCGTGTGTTCCGTACCGCCCAACTCCGTCACGCCCTCGATCGTCAACAAATTCGACGCGATGCCCGAGATCCGTGCCCCCATGCGGTTCAACATCAGGCAAAGTTGTTGTAGGTAGGGCTCGCATGCCGCGTTGTAGATCGTCGTGACACCCTTCGCCATCACCGCCGCCATTACGATATTCGCCGTACCCGTCACCGATGCCTCATCCAGCAACATGTACGTCCCGCGTAATCCGTTGTTGGCACGCACCGTGGAACATACGTCACGCGTATCGAAATCGATAATCGCACCCAACTTTTGGAACCCGATGAAGTGCGTGTCCATGCGTCGACGTCCGATCTTGTCGCCACCCGGTTTGGGCATGTATCCGACACCGAAGCGTGCCAACATGGGACCCAACAGCATCACCGAGCCACGCAACGCACTGGCACGTTTACAATAGTCCTCCGTCTGCAAGTAGTCGATGTCGATCTCCGCGGCACGGAACGCGTAGCTCGAATCGCTCAGTTTCTCCACTTCGACACCCATACGCCGCAACAAGTCGATGAGTTGCATGACGTCCAAAATCTGGGGAATGTTGTGTACCACGACACGTTCGCGCGTCAACAACACGGCACACAATATCTGCAACGCCTCGTTCTTCGCACCCTGGGGCGTCACTTCACCCCGTAACCTGTGTCCCCCTTCAACTTGAAAACTCGCCATATTATCGTTTTCTTACAAAGATACACTTTTTCTTCTCTAAAACCTTGACGCAAAAAACCTTTTTCAAACCGCCGCTTTTCACCAAAAAGCGGCGGTCTTGAAGGTTTTTAGAAAAAAAAAGCGACAGTTGGGTCAAAAAGCGGCGGTTTAAAAGGGTCTTGAAAAACACAAAGCCCCGCTCATCGAGCGGGGCTTTGTCGTTAGTTGTACTTGAATGTTGCTTCGCAACTTACGGTCAGTTTTTTGCGCCCTTTGGCACGGCGTGCGGCCAGAACTTTACGACCATTAGGTGTCGACATGCGTTGACGAAATCCATGCTTATTGATCCTTTTCCGGCGCGATGGCTGGTAGGTACGTTTCATTGCCATAACTTATCTATTTTAATTTTTAGTCTCCGATTGGAGGGCAAAGATAAAAACTTTATTTTTATTCTCCAAACAGATTGAGTTCGCCGCGTTCCACCTTCCCGTGTAGATCCGCCAACTCGGCCACGACGGGTGACACCAGTTCGATCACATCGTCGGCCTTCGCACCTTCACCTTTGATCCGATAGAGCATCGCCGCGTAGAGACTCCGAAACATCAACTCGACATCACTCCCCTCGAATTCGCCGCGTAATTTGGATAGTTCGGGTTGCAGGCGAGCGAACGTTTGTGTGTAGTGCTCCCCCGCAGGAAGTTTCAACAGCCTCAGGTGCAGATCGTTCAGGTCTGCAATCAGGTGTAACGTGTGATCGAGATGTCCCTGCGCCTCCTTACCCTCCTCACGCAACAGGTTGGCAATATCGAGATACCACGCCAGAAAGTTGTGCTGCTGTTCGGTTGTGGGGAGGTTCCGGGGAGCCACGAACTGTGAAAATATCGCCTCCGGACTGAACTGCACCGCACGAAGCAAATCTTCCACCTGCCACAGATAGAGAATGTACTCCGCAATATTTTCGCGACGTTTCGCAATAGCTATATCCATACTAAACTGCACCTCCGTGTTTATGGTCGAGGAAATAGCGTTGCGATTTGAGCAGGTTGCGCGATTGGAGCACCATGTTTTTTGTCTCACTAAGGATCGTCAGGTAGAGCACGCTCGCTTTGGTATTCGATTGGTGGTGGTTGATTCGCGACACCTCGGACTGTATCGCGTCGGCAATCGTCTCGAACAACCGGTCGCGCATCTCCAACACCATATTCAGTTCCAAGAAGTCACCCGTCTGCAACATGTGGTTCACCTGGCGGTAGATCTTCTCCACCTCGTCGTTGATGTGACGCAGGTCCTCGGTCTGCTCCTTCGTGAATCCCTCATGGTTGTTGTCGATATGCTGGTAGGCCGGGGCGGTAATGTGCACCAGCGCCTTGGTCACCTCATTCAGGTAGTCGACCACCTGCACATAGTAGTGCGACGTGTATACATCACCCTGTTGCAGTTTGCGCAGCGTCGGCAGGAGCGAATATTTGCGTTTGCGCGACTGTTGAAACAGGTCGTTCGACTCGCGTACCATCTCGCGCAATACCTTGCGGTTCTCCTTCAACACGGCCAGCAGCGTGCGGTCGTACACCGACGTGGCACGCTCCATCGTGGCACATACTTCCTGTGTAAGGTTATACAGAATATCGTCACCCGTCTCAGCCTCCACCTCTGTTTCGGCCCCCGTTTTCTTGTTGTGTTTCGAGAAGAAGTTGCCCTTGACAAGCATGTAGCAACACAGTACCGTGATAATGATGAACGCCACCGTACCGCCATAGATCAACGCCAGTCCGATCGCCAGTGCGATGACGAATCCACCGAGTCCCGTGACGAACCAACCGGTAACAACCGTCAACACACCCGAAATACGGTACACGGCACTCTCGCGTCCCCAAGCCTTGTCGGCGAGCGACGAACCCATCGCCACCATGAACGTCACGTAGGTGGTCGACAACGGCAGTTTCAACGACGTACCGACCGCGATCAGGATCGCCGACACGGTGAGGTTCAACGTCGCACGAATCATGTCGTACGGAGCGCCGGTATTCTCCACGTCGGCAAACTCGAAACGCTTCGCGATCTTCTCCCGCATACGTTCGGGAATGATCTTGTTGACCGCGTTGCTGGTCAGGATGGCGCCGCGCACCAATGCACGCGACACGGCCGACGACCCGAACTCACGTTCCGTTTCACCCTGCGTGGCGAGCGAGATCTCCGTTTCGGTCACCTTCATCGCCTTTTTCGACGTCCATAGCGTGACGACCATAATCAGCCCCGCCAAGACCAACAGCAGCACGTTTGCAGGCACGCTTTCATTGAGACCGCCCATCAATATATTGCTGTCGCCCGCCTCGCGAGCCAATTGGAACGCGTCGTAACCCGCAATCGGCACACCGATAAAGTTCACCAGGTCGTTACCCGCGAAGGCCAGGGCCAGGGCGAACGTGCCAGCAAGGATCGTTACCTTCAACGTGTTCACCCTCGCACGACTCAGCAGGAAGAAGATGAGTGACGACACCGCCCAAATACCGATCATCGACACCCAAATATTGTCGTTGATCCACGCGTAGACTTCGCTCCCCTTCATCACGCCTTTCAATCCTTTGAAGAGGGTGAAGTAGAGGATCGCCGTGAGGGACAATCCGCACCACAGGGCACCCCAACGGCTGAATATGGCTTTGTAACGGAACGTGAAGATGAGTCGTGAGAGGTACATCAACAGCGTACCGAACGCGAAGGCCAGCACGACGGACAGCAGGATACCGGAGATGATACCCATCGCGCGATCGGCATTGATATAGTGTCCCAAGTCAGCCATCGTGAGTCCGTCGTTGCCGGAAATTTTGTATACCGACACGGCGATCGCCGAGCCCAGCAGACAGAAGATCAGCGACACGGTGGTCGACGTCGGCAATCCGAGCGAGTTGTACAGGTCAAGCAGGATGACATTGGCGAACATTACGCCCAGATACAACATCATCACCTCGTGGAACGTGAACAGTTCGGGATGAAACATACCGTTACGCGCCACCTCCATCATACCGGTCGACGTGACGGTACCGACAACGATACCGATCGAAGCGATGATGAGGATCGTGCGCATGCGCGCCACTTTGGAGCCGATGGCGGAATTGAGGAAGTTGACCGCGTCGTTCGTCACACCGACGAAAAGTCCCGATACGGCCAGTACGCCGAGTACGGCGACGATAACTGTGTACATTACACTCATGGGTTACCTTTTTGCATGGTTTCTCGACCGCAAATATACATCCGCCATCCGGAAGCTAAACAATTCCGTAACAAAGTTAACAATATGGTAACATGGGGGATCGAGGAGATTTCACCCTCTCGCTTTAAGGCTACGTGCCATGGCGGAAGCGAAGACGAAATCGTTCAGTTCCTTGTTGTCGGCCGAGATGATCGTCTCTTTGGTACCTTCCCACCACTTTTTACCCTCGTAAATGAACGTGATACGTTCGCCGATCTCCATCACGGAGTTCATGTCGTGGGTATTGATGATGGTCGTGATACCGTACTCGTGCGTAATTTCATGGATCAGGTTGTCGATCACGATGGCGGTTTGCGGGTCGAGTCCCGAGTTGGGTTCGTCACAAAACAGGTACGTCGGGTTCAGCACGATGGCCCTCGCGATGGCGGCACGTTTGATCATGCCGCCACTCAACTCAGCAGGGTAGAGGTGCCCTGCATCTTCGAGATGCACGCGTTCCAGACAGAACCGCACCCGTTCGGCTTTCTCGGCTTCGCTCTGGTCGGTAAACATATCCAGCGGCAGACGGATGTTCTCCGTCACGGTCGAGGAGTCCAGCAGGGCACCTCCCTGAAAGATCATGCCGACATTGCGGCGAATGGCTTTGAGCGCCTCGAAATCGAGCTGTGTGAAGTTCGTGTCGTCATACCACACGTCCCCCGAATCGACCTTGTGCAGCCCCACGGCACACTTCATCAACACCGTCTTTCCCGATCCGCTTTTACCGATGATGAGGTTCGTTTTGCCCGTCTCGAACGTCACGGACACGTCATCGAGTACCGTACGCCCCTCGAACGCTTTGGATATATGGTCGACACGGATCATATCAGCAGGAGTTGGGTGAGGATGAGGTTGAATATCATGATCGCGATCGAGCACGACACGACGGCCTGGGTCGACGCTTCACCCACTTCGAGGGAGTTCCCTTTGGGTTTGTAACCAAAGTAGGCGGAGAGCGACGATATGATGAACGCGAAGACACCCATTTTGATCAGCGTATAGGTGACCGAATAGGGTTTGAAATCGGACTGAATACCGGCGATATAGTCATCGGGGATCATGATGCCGGTAGCGATGGTGATGATGTACCCTCCGGCGATACCGATCAGGATGCTGAAGATTGTCAGGAAGGGGAAGAAGAGCACCGTGGCGATGATCTTGGGGAGAATGAGGTACGACGCGGAGTTGACGCCCATGATTTCGAGTGCGTCGATCTGCTCGGTGATACGCATGGTGCCGATTTCGGAGGCGATGCTGGATCCGACCTTACCGGCGAGGATGAGCGCCACGACGGTGGAGGAGAATTCGAGGATCATCGTCTCACGCGTGGCATAACCGATGAGCATGCGCGGGATGAAGGACGATTCGAGGTTGATGGACATTTGGAGGGTGATGACGGCGCCGATGAAGAACGATATGATGGCGGTCAGTCCGATGGAGTTGAGTCCGAGGGCATCCATCTCGAAGACGGTGCGTCGCAGGTAGATACCGCCCTTCTCGGGACGCGAGAAAACCTTGCCGAGCAACATAAAGTATCGGCCAATCTGTTCGAGAAGTTTTAACATTCGGTTTCGGTTTGGGTGGTGATCTCCTCGAATTCGACATATTCGCCCACATCGTCACGGACATGTTTTGTCTCGGCGGTGGTATGTACGGTCACTTTACCTTCCCGTTGCGGACGTTTGGTTTGCTGACCCGCGGCCTGTGCGAACCGCTGCATGTGACGCCTCACGCGCCACCGCAACCAAGCGGGCAGCACGACGGCGAACAGCAGGTAGAGTCCGAATATCCAGAGCAAAAATTCCATAGGTCGATGGCAAATATAGTGAAATTTTACTACTTTTGCTCACTATGTTGAACGCTATTTCACCCATCGACGGTCGTTATCGCCGTCAGACAGAGTCGTTGGCTGCCTACTTTTCGGAGGCGGCGTTGATCAAATACCGTGTCCGTGTGGAGGCAGAGTACCTGATCGCACTGGCGGGGACGCTACCCGAATTGAAGGAAATCACTGCAAAATCGGAGGTATTGCGGGATCTGTATCGCAACTTCACAGACGCCGACGCGCAACGTGTCAAGGAGATCGAGGCGACGACGAATCACGACGTCAAGGCGGTCGAATATCTCCTGAAGGAGAAGATGGATGCGCTGGGGTTGGACGCGTATAAAGAGTTCGTGCATTTCGGCCTCACGTCGCAGGATATCAATAACACCGCCATTCCGCTGTCGTTGAAGGAAGCACTGAACGATGTGCTGTTACCCGCCCTGCGCGACGTGATCGGTCAGATCGAAACCCGTGCCGAGGAGTGGCGTGACGTGTCGATGTTGGCCCGTACGCACGGTCAGCCTGCTTCGCCGACACGCCTCGGCAAAGAGGCGTCTGTTTTTGTAGAGCGTCTACAAAAACAATATGGGCAGTTGGAGCAACTGCCCATGTCGGCGAAGTTCGGCGGCGCAACGGGTAACTTCAACGCCCACCATGTGGCTTATCCCGAGGTGGATTGGGTAGCGTTCGCTGACGGGTTCGTGAACACGGGGTTGGGGCTGGATCGCTCGCGCTATACGACCCAGATCGAGCACTACGACAACATGGCCGCACTGTTCGACGCACTGAAACGTATCGACACGATCCTGATAGACTTCGCACGCGACGTGTGGAGTTACGTGTCGATGGAGTATTTCAAGCAACGGATCAAAGCCGGCGAGGTGGGGTCGAGTGCCATGCCGCACAAGGTGAATCCGATCGACTTCGAGAATGCGGAGGGCAATCTGGGCGTAGCGAACGCGCTGTACGAGCATCTGGCGGCGAAGTTGCCGATTTCGAGGTTGCAACGCGACCTGACGGACTCCACGGTGTTACGCAACATAGGGGTGCCGATCGCCCACACGCTGATCGCGCTGAAATCGCTGTCGAAGGGGCTGGATAAGTTGCTGTTGAACCGCGAGGCGATCGACCGCGATTTGGAGAACAACTGGGCTGTGGTGGCCGAAGGTATCCAGACGGTATTGCGCCGCGCGGGTTACCCGTCCCCATACGAGGCGTTGAAGGCCCTCACACGCACAGGCGAACACATTACACGAGACTCCATCGCGACGTTCATTGACGGTCTGGACATTTCGGAAGCTGTCAAAGTCGAGCTCCGAAAAATTACCCCCCATACATACACAGGCATAAAATTCTAAAAACTCAAATAAATAACCGAATCATGAAAAAATTTTCCTTGTTACTGGCCGCCGTGGCGGCATTCGCGATGGTGTCGTGCTGCGGCAGCGACTACCGCACTTTGATCCCGGCCGATGCAGTGGCTGTGGTATCCGTAAACCCCGCTTCGATGGCACAGAAAGCCAGTGTGGGTGACTTTACACAGAGTGTTTTCTACAAAATTGCCGAGAAGTTCATCACCGATACCTCGGAAAATAACGACTTGACTCCCGAGGAGCGCGACTATGTGTTGAGCCTGGTCGCAAACCCCGAGGAGGCGGGTATCGACATGCGTGCCGATGCGTATCTGTTCGTGTCGATGCCGAAAGGGGAGGATTCGGAACCCGGTGTCGGTGCGGTCTTCAAGGTGAAGAACAAAGGCAAGGCTGCCAAGATGGTGGAATTGCTCAAAGAGACGGATGAAGAGCGTGTTTTTTTGGAGAAGAACGCCATGTTGATTTATTATGGCAGTGACGATGAGAATATGCCCCATGCGCTCTTCGCCAACACGAAGGAACAGAGCCTCGTGGGACAGCCCCACATGGCGACGTTCTTCCGTGGCGGCAACGACATACAGTTCGCGCTCCACTACGGAGCGATGATGGCGGCCCTGGACGAGAGCGGCATGGCATCGCAAATGCCCGGCATGGACTTCCTGTCGAAGATGGTGATGGTTTCGACGACCAACTTCGAGTTGGGACGCGTCGTGGCACGCGGCGATGTCTTCTTCACGGACGACGCGGCACGTGAGTCGTACGAGAAACTCGTGCCGATGTACGCACGTCTGGACAACGGATTCCTGAAAATGTTGCCCGAGAAAAATATCGCTACGATCGCTACGGGTTTGCATGGTGCCGAGGTGTACGGATTCCTGAACCAGATCCCGATGTACGCCACGCTGTTGGCGATGACTCCCCAGGCCAAAACGATCGTGAGCGCCCTCGACGGTGATATCGCCCTCGCATTCCACGGCATGGACATGGCGAAGCAGATGCCGTTGCTGACGCTTGTCGCACAGGTGAACGATCCTTCCGTGTTGGAGACAGTACAAAGCCTGCTCCCGAAAGGTTTCGATCAGGTGGCGTTCGGCGTGAAGGAGAATATGTTCTACGCCACCACCGACGCGGGTGTGGTTCCCTACCTCACGGGCGAGATGAAACCCTCGACATTCCAGGAGCGCGTGGCGTCACTGTTCGGCGGTGCGTATAGCGTGATGCACGTCGACTTCAAACTGCTGAGCACCATGCTGAGCGAAGGTATCGCTGCCAAGACGATCCCCGTAGGAGCTGCCGTGGCAATTCCTGTGTTGGATCTCTTCGAGTCGTTCGAGATGAAGACCCCCGAGATGAACCATTTCGACATGGTGCTCCACATGACCGACAAAGAGAAGAACGCCGCCGAAGTGCTCTACAAAACCATCGAGGGTTACGCCCAGGTGGCAGGCATGGCGATGTTGTAAGCGGTAGTGTAAACCGATATGAAGGAGCTCTCCCTGAGGCACGTTTTGCCGCGCGCATTCGCGCCGCCTGCGACCTCGCAGGTGTGGGGTGAAGACATCGTCTTCACCCGCGGCAAAACGTGCCTCGTCGAGGCTGCTTCGGGAGCGGGGAAATCATCGCTGTGCGGATACCTGTATGGGTATCGTCGTGATTACGACGGAGTGATCGCGTTCGACGGCACGGACATTCGTAAGTTGGGCGTACGGTCGTGGGGCGACGTAAGGCGGCATTCGATCGCGATGATGTTCCAGGGGTTACGGTTGTTCCCCGAACTGACGGCGTTGGAGAACGTGCAGATCAAAAACAACCTCACGCACCATAAAACTCCGTCACAAATCGCCACTCTTTTTGAATCTCTCGGCGTGGCGGATAAGGCCCACGCACGCGTGGACCGGTTGTCCTTCGGCCAACAGCAACGAGTTGCTTTTATCCGCCTGCTGTGTCAGCCTGCCGATTTCCTGTTGCTGGACGAGCCTGTGAGCCATCTGGATGACACTAACGCCGCGGTGATGGGTCGAATCCTGTTCGACGAGACACGTGCCAGCGGAGCCGGGGTGATCGTCACGTCTATCGGCAAGCACCTCGATCTGCCCTACGAAAGGAGGCTCGCGCTATGAGGCTGCTGTGGAAACTGTTGCGGAGGCATGTGAGTGCGTTGCAGTTGGCCGGATTCTGGCTGACGAACCTCGTGGGCGTGACGATCGTGCTGTTGGCTGTGCAACTGTACAGCGACGTGCGTCCCGTGTTGGAGGCACCGGACTCGTTCATGGCGAACGACTATCTCGTGCTGAGCAAAGAGGTACATGCCGGACAACAGAGTGCCGCGTTCAGTGCCGACGAGATCGACGACCTCTCCGCACAACCCTTCACGGTCGATCTGGGCGAATTCACGGCCGCACGTTACAGCATCATGGGAGGGCTCTCGATGATGGGCTACGGCATGTCGACTTATCTCTTTTTAGAGGCCGTTCCGGATAGATTCCTCGATGTCCCCGCCCAAGATATGCGTTCTGCACACGCAAGCACTCCCGGGGACGCCGTGTGGGGCTTCAAACCGGGCGATCGACGCGTACCGATCATCCTGCCACGCAACTACCTGAATCTCTATAACTTCGGCTTCGCATCCACACAGGGACTTCCTCAGATGAGCGAACAGGCGGTACAGGCATTCCCGCTCACGTTAGACGTCACTGGGAATGGACGCCATGAACGTTTCCAGGGGCGTGTGGTGGCCTTCTCGAACCGCCTGAACACAATTCTTGTCCCGGAATCGTTTATCGAGTGGTCGAACGCTACTTTCGCCGATCGCGGTGCGACGGGGCCGTCACGTGTGATCATCGAGGTACGCAACACGGGCGACGAGGCGCTGTTGTCCTACCTGCGTGCGCGTGAGTATCGTGTCGAGGGGGATGGTGACACGGGACAAGCGGATTACGTGCTGCGCATCGCGACGGGAGTCGTGTCCGGTATCGGTGGATTGATCACCGCCATGTCGATTTTCGTGTTGATGTTGAGCATCCTGCTACTCCTGCAAAAAAACACACGCAAACTGCAAGATCTGTTGCTGTTGGGTTACACACCTGCACGGGTGTCACGCCCCTATCAACTCCTCACATTGGGATTGAACGTCGCTGTGTTTGTGTGCGCGGTGCCATTGGTGCTGTGGGCACGGAAGACGTACCTGCCATTTATGACCTTGATCGGAGGAGATGGAAATCACACCCCTGCCGGTATCGGGACGATGCTCACGGTGGGCGTTGCGATGGTGCTGACCGTGACGCTCGTCAATGCCATCGTGATACGCCGCCAGGTCCGCCGTCTCTGGTAAACTCCTTGTCCTCGCCCAACTTCCGCCAAGCCGAG
>DBDB01000054.1:4865-6983 GCA_002293345.1 Alistipes sp. UBA943 | reverse complement strand
GAGGGAGAAGCCGTTCCCGACGTAATTGGTGTACGCCGTAGTCGCGGCGCCGGCATTGAAATTGAACCTTCGCGCACCCGTCGTAGACGAAGCCGAGAGCACCCAATAGTATCCGTTGGAAGGCTGATTGCCCAGCTGACCATTGGAGTTGTTACGGGTCCCCGGCGCGGGGAGGAGGGGCTATTCCCCCGTGTTATGCCGAAACCCCTCCTCGTCATACAGGGGACGGTCATTGCGTAGATCTTCATCCAACGTGTTCGACAGCACGTCATCGGTCGCGATATCAATATCGACAAGATCGCTATCCCACCGCGTTTCGTCACGCACCCCCTCTGCGAATTCATTATTGTCAGTCGATAACGCATGCCTGTCCGGCGAGTAATCCGTGTAATCCATAATCGAAGTTTTTTGTGGGAGGTGCAAAAATCGTTCCTTTCCTTCCTTGTTCCGCCCTACATTAGATCTTTATACAACGGAGGGAGAAGACGTACCCGACGCGACCGGTATTCGTCGTATTCGTAGCGCCGGCATTGAAATCGAACCAGCGCGCATCCGCGGTAGACGAAGCCGAGAGCATCCAATAGTAGCCGACGGAAGTCTGACTGACCAGCTGACCAAGGGAGTAGCCACGGAACCCCGACGCGGGGAGGAGATTTTTTTAATGCCGCATTTTTAATTGTTAATTTGAAAACTTATATTTGTCGGAGCAAACCAAAAAAAACAGATAAACCATGAATGTACCTGCCAATTTGAAGTATTCGAGCGATCACGAATGGATCCGCACTGATGGTGACACGGCTTATATCGGCATCACCGATTTCGCACAGAGCCAGCTGGGTGACATCGTCTTTGTGGACGTGCCTACCGTGGGTGAAACCATCGCCGCCAACGAAGTGTTCGGTTCGATCGAGGCCGTAAAGACCGTTTCCGATGCCTTTATTCCCGTCGGGGGCGAGGTCGTGGAGTTCAACTCCGCCGTGGATGCCGATCCCGCCGTGGTGAACCGCGATCCGTATGGAGAGGGATGGCTCATCAAAGTCAAAATGACCGATCCGTCGGAAGTCGACTCGTTGCTGTCGGCCGGGAAGTATCAGGAGCTGATCGGATAATATCCTAACATACAAAGAGTTATGTCCAAAGTTACGGTAGTAGGTGCCGGGGCCGTGGGGGCCACGTGTGCCAATGTGATGGCGACTCGCGAGGTGGCCGACGAAGTGGTGTTGATCGACATCAAGGAGGGACTCGCCGAGGGTAAGATGCTCGACATGTATCAATGTGCGACGCTGATGGATTTCGACACGAAACTCACCGGTGCGACGAACGACTATCGTGTCAGTGCCGGTTCGGACGTGGTGGTGATCACGTCGGGAATCCCTCGCAAACCCGGCATGACGCGTGAGGAGTTGATCGGTACGAACGCCGAGATCATGAAGGGCGTCATCGAGCAGGTGGTGAAACACTCGCCACGTGCCATTATTCTCGTCGTGGCCAACCCGATGGACACGCTGACTTATCTGGCGCACAAGGTGTCGGGATTACCCAAACAACGCGTCATCGGCATGGGCGGTGCCCTGGACAGCGCACGCTTCAAGTGCTATCTGGCAAAGGCCGCGGGTGTGAATATCAACGATGTGGATGGCATGGTAATCGGCGGTCATGGCGATACGACGATGTTGCCGCTGGTGTCGAAGGCGTCGATCAAGGGTGTTCCTGCGTCGCAATTCGTGACGAAGAAAAAACTCGACGGTGTGGTTGCCGATACGATGGTGGGGGGTGCTACGCTGACCAAACTCATCGGCACGTCTGCCTGGTACGCACCCGGAGCTGCCGCATCTGCCATGGTGGAGTCGATCCTCAAAGATCAGAAGAAGATCTTCCCCTGCTGCTGCTACCTGGATGGCGAGTATGGACAGAAGGATATCTGTATCGGGGTACCGGCAGTGGTCGGCCGCAAAGGTGTCGAGAAGATCGTGAAGTTGGACCTGACGACCGACGAGGCAAAGAAATTCTCCGATTCAGCAGACGCCGTACGTGCCACGAATCAGGTTTTGAGTCTTTAGTTCCAACTGTTCGTTTTTTCCTACCCAACTGTACCCTTTTTAGTGAAAAGGCATCGTA
>DBDB01000054.1:0-4796 GCA_002293345.1 Alistipes sp. UBA943 | reverse complement strand
CCCTATCCCCCTTGATAAGGGGGGACAATACGCAAATTACATAAGTTTTGTGTCCAAAACAGAATCATTTGTTTTCAAGCATGCTTGAACAAATTTTTCTGTTTCGTCCACGATCCCTTCGGGATCTCACGATCTGTTGTCGCGACACCTTTAAGAAAGGTGTTTTAGGAGTGGGTTTCTGATAACGTTTCCGAAACCTGCGACACAGCCGAAACGCAGGAATACTAAACGTCGGGCTTTGGCTTCGCGCAAAAGGAGGAATACGAAGTATCCAGGAAAATTTTTGGGGTACACTTTTCTCCGAAAAGGGGCGGTTGAGTAAAGGCGTAAGGTTTTAGTAAAAGAAGAAAGCCCCGCTCATCGAGCGGGGCTTTGCTTTGTTATTCTTTGTGCGCCTTGGGGGCAGCGACATGTCGTTTTTTGAGGTTCTCGTAGAACTTGGCTGAGGCGGTGAAGATGTAGGGATACACCCACAGCAACCCGATTCCAAGTGCGAGGGATCCAAGGATGATCCATCCGATAAAGCTCAACAGCAAGCAGAAATATTCGGCCTTATGTCCACGCATCATCTCCATACTGCGACAGATGGCTTGTTCACCGGTCATTTCGGGATTGTCACGCATGATGAAATACGCCTGGCTGTACGAGATGGCCTTGATTATACCCGGAACGACGAGCAGCAACGACCACAGGAACACATAGATCGTGTAAAGCAATCCTCCGACCAGGTAGCGTCCATAGTTGTGTCCGCGGAAAGGTTCGAAGAAGGTGTTCATGTCGACATCCTTACCACGCGCCACATCCAACCAGATGAACACGGCACCCATCGCGATGAGATTCGTGACGAAGATCTGCGCGAGGAACGGTCCTGCGAACGGGATAAAGATTGTGGCCATCGAGATGGCGCCCACCAGCAGCATGTACACCAGACACGCCAACGCGGACTTGCCCCACTTACCTTTGAGCGATTCACGCGCTTCGGCACGCAACACTCTGGGTCTTAAAGTTTCTGTCATAACGAACGATTTTAAAAGTTAACGAGGGTAAATATACAAAAACTAAATCGAGATATCCAAAATTTCGAGGTGAAGCGTCCCTGCAGGCACCTCTACCTCTACGTGTTCACCTTTTTTGTGTCCCAACAAGGCTTTAGCGATGGGGGTTCCGATCGCCAGTTTACCCTCGCGCAGATTCGCCTCGCTCTCGGCCACGATCGTGAACGTCACTTCGCGTCCGGCGGTGTGGTTCATCAGTTTCACGCGGCTGAGGATCTGCACGCGGCTCGTGTCGACTTTCGATTCGTCGATGATGCGTGCGTTGGCAATGGACTCTTCGAGCTTGGCGATACGCATCTCGAGCATCCCTTGTGCCTCGCGTGCGGCATCGTACTCCGCGTTTTCGGAGAGGTCTCCCTTGTCACGTGCCTCGGCAATGGCTGCCGAGATGGCGGGACGTTCCACGGAACGCAAATGTTGCAACTCCTCTTTGAGTTTGTTGTAGCCTTCGGCTGTCAGGTAGTTCAGTTCTTGTGCCATAGTTATAAAAAACAAGAATCCCGACCACGCAGGTCAGAACCCCGATTCGATTACGATGCAAAGATACATCTTTTTTTTCTAAATCCTTGTCCCGCCCTACATTANNTACAACGGAGGGAGAAGCCGTAGACGACGCTAGGGGTACTCGTCGTACCCGTGCCGCCAGAATCGTAGCGGAAGTTTCGTGCACTCGTGGCAGAGTACGCGGCGGAAGTCCAATGGTAGCCGCCGGAAGTCTGAAGGTACAGCTGACCATTGGAGTAGTTACGGTTCCCCGGCGCGGGGAGGATGTCAGGGCTTTCCGGCGGTGATCTCGATTGAGGCGCCGCCCCACTGGTTGACGGGATAGGTCTCGGTACGGATGAGGTTGGTGCCGTGCCACACCTTCACTTCAAGCGGGAAGGGAGGGTATCCACCGATGGCATCTTCAGTGGGCAGGGTACGTGGCACGAGGTAGATATAGAGCAGTATTCTGTCGCACGGCACTGTTTCCAGGCCATGTACCCCCTCCACGGACGAGAACCCGATCCGTTCGTCCGCCTCGTCACGCGCCTCGCAAAGCATCGTCACCGAATGACGTTCCCACTGTCGCTCGTCACACGCGAGTTCAATCTTAAACTTGTCCCTCATGTTGCGAATGTACAAAATAAATTCGTATATTTGCCCCCGTGATGAATAACTACACCATCGCGTACAAAGGTCTTGGGCAAGGGGGGCATGATTTTGCGTTCGACGTGGACGGGACGCTCTTCGAGGCGTTCGAGAACCATGATGTGAAGGATGCCAGATGCCGTGCGGACGTGCGTGTGGTGCGGGGTGGCACGGGGTCGGGCCTCACGGTGACGGTGCGGGTACATGGTACCGTGACGGTGGCGTGTGACAGGTGTCTGGGTGATTGTGGGATCCCGATCGACACGGAGGATGAGTACGACGAACCGATCTGTGCGACGGAAGACGTGATCGACCTGACGCAATTCATCTACGAGAGCATCGTGCTCGCGCTGCCGTACCGAAGGGTGCATCCCGACGGACAGTGTGATCCCGATATGATACAGAGATTTACGACAGAGAGTGACAATTAAAATTTTAAAGAACCAATAAGTTATGGCACATCCCAAACACAGGGTCTCGTCGACCCGCCGCGACAAACGCAGAACGAACTATAAGGCTGTTGTACCGACGGTCGTAGCGTGCTCGAATTGCGGCGCCGCGACGCTCTATCACCGTGTATGTCCCGAATGCGGCTTCTACCGCGGGAAACTCGCTATCGAGAAGAAAGCCGAATAATCATGTTGCGCATTGGTCTGGATGTAATGGGAGGTGATTTCGCCCCCCAGGCTGCCGTCCAAGGTGCCGTCATGGCGGTCGACGCGCTCGGCGGCGACAGCCGCCTGGTGCTTTTCGGTGACGAAAAGCAGATCAGGGACATTCTCCGGGAGGAGAATTGCCCTGCGGAGCGCTTCGACATCGTGCACACGTCGCAGGTCATCGAGATGGGTGACCATCCCGCCAAGGCGTTTCAACAGAAAACCGATTCGAGCATCGTCGTCGGATTCAAATACCTGGACGCCGGCAAGATCGACGGATTCGCGTCGGCCGGAAGTACGGGTGCCATGATGGTGGGCTCGATGCAGGCCATCAAGCCGATCAAAGGTGTGATCCGCCCCACGATCTCCACCACCATTCCTACGGTTGCGGGAGGCAGGGCGCTGCTACTCGACGTGGGGCTGAACGTGGATTGTAAACCCGAGGTGCTGGAACAGTACGGACTGCTGGGTTCGATCTACGCCGAGGCGGTACTCGGGATCAAAAACCCACGCGTGGCGATCCTCAATATCGGTGAGGAGGAGAGTAAGGGCAACATCCAAAGCAAAGCGGCACACGACCTGATGCGGCAAAGTAAAGCGTACAACTTCGTCGGCAACGTCGAAGGGTCGCACCTGTTCAGCGGCAAGGTGGCGGACGTGATCGTGTGCGACGGATTCGTCGGCAACACGCTACTGAAAACCTGCGAAGGACTGTACCGCATCAACCAGGCCATGCACATCGGGAGCGACAGCCCCTTCTGGCAGGAGATGAACTACGAACATGTGGGCGGTACCCCTGTACTGGGTGTCGGTGCGTCGGTGGTGGTCGGTCACGGCTGCTCGTCGCCCCTGGCGATCAAAAACATGGTACTCTCCATGGAACGCTGTGCACAGGTGCACCTGACGGAGAAACTACAACAAGCCTTCAAATGAAAAAGATAACTGCGGCGATTACGGGTGTCGGCTCCTACCTGCCCGATTATATCCTGACCAACGACGAGATCTCGACGATGGTCGACACGACGGACGAGTGGATCATGTCGCGTATCGGCATCAAAACCCGCCATATTCTCAAAGGAGAAGGTATGGGTACATCGTACATGGGTGCACGCGCCATCAAGAACCTCCTCGAAAAGACGGGCACGGACCCCATGGAGATCGACATGGTGATCTGCGGCACCATCACGCCCGACATGCTGTTCCCCTCGACGGGCAACCTTATCGCCGACCAGGCAGGGTGTAAAAAAGCTTTCGCGTATGACATCTCGGCCGCATGCAGTGGATTCATCTTCGGACTCACCGCGGCGGCACAGTTTATTGAAACCGGTTTCGTCAAAAAAGCCATTGTTGTCGGTGCAGATAAAATGTCTTCGATCATCGACTACACGGATCGAAACACATGTCCCATCTTTGGTGACGGTGCCGCGGCCGTGTTGTTGGAACCATCCACGGATGGGCATGGCGTGCTGGATTCGATCCTGCATTCGGACGGTTCGGGCGAGATGCACCTCTATATGAAGGCCGGCGGCTCACGCTATCCCGCCACAGAGGAGACCGTGCGTAATAAGTGGCACTACGTGCATCAAGATGGTCAGGCTGTGTTTAAAGCTGCCGTGTCGAACATGGCTGACGTGGCTGAGACCATCATGAAACGCAACAATCTATCGGCAGACGACGTGCGTTACCTGGTACCTCACCAGGCGAACCTGCGCATCATCGACGCAACGGCCCACCGCATGGGATTGGATCGTGACAAGTGCATGATCAACATCGACAAGAACGGTAACACGACCGCTGCAACGATCCCGTTGTGTCTGGCGGACTACGAATCGCAACTCAAAAAGGGTGATAACATCATCCTCGCCGCCTTCGGAGGTGGCTACACATGGGGTGCGGTGTACGTGAAGTGGGCCTATTAGCTCTCTGTTTGCTTCAGACCGTTCGCTTTTACTTC
>DBDB01000042.1:755-5620 GCA_002293345.1 Alistipes sp. UBA943 | reverse complement strand
ACGAAATAAAATCACCCCCTCCCCGGGGAGGGGGCAGGGGGTGGGGAAAAAGTATCGTTACGATGCCTTTTCTCCGAAAAGGGTACAGTTGCGTCTTAGGGAAGTAAAAGCGAGCAATTGTGACAAAAAAACAATGGCATTCAATTTGTTTAGGTGTGATAAAAATCAATCACTTAAAACGACACGATTATGATGCGAATTTATGACAGTCTGAAACAGATGCTCATTCCGGAGCTGATTCTCAAAGCCTCAGGGGTGCTGCATGAGGATGAACCCAAGATGGTGAAAGCCGTTCATATGATCTTCCCTTCGATGTTGGGAGGTCTGCTGAAGACGGGTGCCACGCCCGAAGTCGCCAAGGCGATCGACGATGCAGGAAGGTTGCAGGTGGCGGCGCATCTGGAGGATATTTTCGGAGGACACGGTGTGAAGGATCACATGAATGTCGGCGAGCGTTTCGAGAATGCAGTACTGGGTGCTAAAACGGCCAAGTTCCGTGACATGGTGGCCACTCATTCGGGACTCAAGCCGGCCAATGCGGATCGTTTCACGAACTGGATTTGTGCCACGATTGCCGCTTATTTCGGCAACGAGATTTTCCACCACAACGAGACGTTGGAGGGTCTGATGGGACGCCTGTCGAAAGAGAAAGGTGATTTCGCGAGCCATATTTCTGCCGGTGTGTCGAGCCTGTTGGGCCTGGGCGCCATCGTCGGCACGCATCATGCCACCCACAAAACAACTCCCGCACATCCCACCGCGAAACACGAACCCGAGAAGAAAAAAGGTGGATGGGGATGGCTCGTGTGGTTGCTGGTGATCCTGGCGGTACTGTTCCTGCTGTTCTACTGGTGGAGGTGTTGCGACCGTAAGAAAGAGGCGGCCGTACCGGCAGCGGTCGAACATGTGGTGGCACAACCGGTAGTGGAATCCAAATGGCATGACCTAACGCTTCCGAACGGGGTGAGGATCAACGTGTTGCGTGGCAGCCTGGAAGATCAACTCGTCGGTTTCTTGAACTCCGATGAGTACAAAAACGCCACCGAGGCACAACTGAAAGATCGCTGGTTCCACATCGAGACGATCGAGTTCAAGTTCGGCAGTTCGACGGAGTTGGTTCCGGGATCGGACAAACATCTGAAGAATTTCGAGCAGATCCTGAAGGCTTATCCGACGATGAAACTCCGCCTGGCGGGTTATGCCGATAAGGTGGGGAGCGATGCGGCCAACATGAAACTCTCCGAGGCACGCGCCAATTTCATCCGCACGCAGATGGAGAAAGCCGGCGTAAAGGATCAGATCACCACGCAAGGTTTCGGTGAACACTATGCAAAATTCCCTGCCGACGCATCGGAAGAGTTGCGCAGTCGTGATCGCGATATCGCTTTGCGTTTCGTGAAATAACAGTTTTCTGTTCAAACCGTCGCCTTTACTTCCCCAGGAGCCAACTGTCGCTTTTTTGGAAAACCTTTTTTTTAAGACCACCGCTTTTCTCAAAAAGGGGCAGTGGGAGACTTAGGGAAGTAAAAAAGAAAAAGTTATTTGAGGTTCTTTTTACGGATCACGTCGAGCATGTCGTCGGTCATGCTGGACAGGTTCCATTCCGGCTTCCAGCCCCACTCGTCACGGGCACACGTGTCGTCCAACGAATTGGGCCAGCTCGCCGCGATCGCCTGTTTCACGGGATCCACGTTGTAATCCATCGTGAACTCCGGAAGGCGTTTCTTGATCTCAGCATAGATGATCTCGGGGGTGAAACTCATCGCCGTGATATTGAAACTGTTGCGGTGGATCAGCTTTGCGGGGTCAGCCTCCATCAACTCCACACACGCACGCAACGCGTCCGGCATGTACATCATGTCCATATATTCCCCCTGCGGGATGGGACACGTGAATTTACCCGTGCGGATAGCCTCGTAGTAGATCTCCACCGCGTAATCCGTCGTGCCGCCACCGGGGAACGTCACGTTCGAGATCAGGCCCGGGAAACGCACCGAACGCGTGTCGACGCCGTAACGTGTGAAGTAGTAATCGCTCAGCATCTCGCCCGCCACTTTACACACGCCGTACATCGTCGTGGGACGCATCACCGTGTCCTGTGGCGTTTTATCCTTGGGCGACGTGGGACCGAACGCACCGATCGACGATGGAGTGAACAGGGCACAGTTATACTGACGTGCCACTTCGAGCGAGTTATTGAGGGCCCCCATATTGATCTGCCATGCTACTTGTGGCTTCGCCTCACCGACGGCCGACAGGAGTGCCACGAGATTGAAAATAGCGTCTATCTTTTCGCGTGACACAAGCCCCGCCAGCGCCTCGGCATCCAGGGCATCGAGGGTGAAGAAAGGTCCCGTTTCGGCCAACCGCTCGTTGGGACGCACATCCGTGGCAATGACATTCGTGTCACCATAAATTTTACGCAGGTATGTCGTCAACTCGGAACCAATCTGACCTCCCGCACCGACAATCAAAATACGTTTCATCTTTTTCTTGGGTTTATTTCTGTTTTGAATTCACGCAAAGGTATAAAAATTTTTGAGATTACATTTTTTTACCTACTTTTGTCACCCATGCTGTTGTAGCTCAGTGGTAGAGCACTTCCTTGGTAAGGAAGAGGTCGTGAGTTCAATCCTCATCAACAGCTCGTCAGAGGCCCTTTTACGGGGCCTTTATTTTGTTCGAACTATCGCTTTTTTGGAAAACCTCACGCAAATATTTTGAGCAGCAGCTCCTTGAGCAATTCCCCATCGGTAGCCCCTCCGGCATTCATCCCCTTCGACTTGCCATCATACTCACGCAACAGTCCCAGGATGGAGAACACCTTCTTGTTATCCCACTTGGCGGCATTCTGTTTCAGGTCGTTGAGCGCATAGATATTATTCACACGCAGGATCCCCATCAATTCCGAGTCGGAGGGGAACGGCACGCCTTTACGTTGCGAGAGCCACCTCAAATAGTTGATCTGAAACAGTTCGCGGAACAGCCCGAACAGCGACAGTATCGTCACCAGCAGCGGATGCTCCTTGGGGTTTTTGGCGAAGTGATCGGCAATGTACATCGCACGTCCCACGTTACGCACTCCCACAGCCTTCATCAATTCGTAGTTGTTGTATTCGCGCGAGATACCGATATTCTCCTCGATCTCCACTTCGGTGATCTTCTTCACTCCCTCGGGAAGACGCAACATCAGTTTGTCCAGCTCGCCGGTGATGCGCGCTATATCGGTACCGAGATGCTCGACCAGCATGGCGGTAGCTTTCGTGTCGATGGAGAGTCCGCGTGCCGTGATGAATTGCGTGAGCCACGTGCCGATCTCGTAGTCGCGCGGCCGCACCGATTCCAACACCACGCCTCCCGACAGCACCGATTTATAGAGCGCCGAACGCTTGTCGACGTTTTTGTCCTTGTGACACAGCACCAACAGCGTAGTCGCTTGCGGCTTGGAGGTGTATACGGAGAGTTTTTCGAGCTGTTTGAGGTGCTGCGCCTCGCGGACGATGATCACCTGCATGACCCCCATCATCGGCATCTGTCGACAGAGGTTCGTCACAGCACCCGCATCGCTGTCGCGTCCATAGACGACGATCTGCGAGAACGAACGTTCGGCTTCCCCCAACACGGTCGTGGCGAGCTGTTCGGCCAGCATGTCGATAAAGTACCCCTCCTCGCCCATCAGCAGATACACGGGCGCATATTGCCGTGCGGCGATGTTCTTTTGCAGCACCTCGGACGCCACGACCGTGTCTTTGAATTTTATGGTACTTTTCGCCATTTTTCTGTTTTTTAGGGTCGCTTTCCGCACCTCCTTGTCATTCGCTCGGTTACGTACGCAAGTACGCGCCCTCGCTCTCTCCTACGCTCGGTGCAAAAATCCCTCCCTAAAATTCCAGAAAAAGAAATTGTCGAGCATTCTGTTTTTAAATCACCTCCCTTACAATTCTCAACACATTTTCCGTCCCACGGGTGAGCGCGTACCGTGCGTCGATGCGCCTGCCGACGACCCACACGATCTCGCCGCCGGACAGGAGCACGAACTGTCGATTTTTCTCGGGTAGGGATACTTTTTCGTCGATCAGGAAGTCACTCACTTTTTTGCGTCCCTCCATACCGAACGGGATAAAGCTATCGCCCGGATTCCATCTCCGTACGACGAGCGGGAAGGTCAATTTATCGGCATCGAGCAGCGCCACGCCGGGCGGCACGTCACGCGACTCGATCGTGTCGATATCCTGCCACTCGAAGTAGAGTGCCGAGTTGCCACAGTAACCGCGTACCGCCCCCTCGGCGATGGTACCTTCACACATATCGTTCTCGGCGATGGGGGTGATTAGCACCTTGCCGCGGTCGAGGGTCGCGACATGCGATTTGGAGTAGAACCGTTTTCCCGTCACGCCCTGCTCCAACGCGCGGAACAGTGCATCCGTCACGTCCCCCTTGAACGAGTACGAGGCATTCATCAACTCGAAGATCACGAAGTTCAGCGGGAACGCCTTGTCGATCCTATCGACATGAAGTGTGTCTATCTCGCCCTCCGACGTGACGATTTCGTTGCGAATGAGTTCGATCGCGTGGTCTATGAAGCGTTGCGTATCGGTCAACCGTCCGATGTTCTGTTCCATACGGACGGTGAAGTTGGGTTCCATCTCCTTGATGCGCGGAATGAGTCCGAGACGGATCTTGTTGCGGAAATATTTGGTCGAATGGTTGGACGAATCTTCACGGAACGGGATGCGTTCATGGGCGGCATACTCCAAAATATCCTTGCGTGTCGCGAACGTCAGGGGCCGCACGATGCGTCCCACCTGCTTGTGGATGCCCAGCAGTCCGCGCAGTCCGGTGCCGCGCAGCAGGTTGATAAAAAA
>DBDB01000042.1:0-703 GCA_002293345.1 Alistipes sp. UBA943 | reverse complement strand
CATCTCCATCGACTCGCCCGTGCGCTCCATCTCCCCCGCCGTGTCGAAACGCTCGTTATAGTACGTGCATCCCAGCCGTTCGGCCTCGCGTTGCACGAGACGCTCATCCTCATCGCCTTCCTCGCCACGCAGTTGGAAGTTGCAGTGTGCCACCCCGACGGTGTAACCGCTCCGCGTAAAGAGGGAGAGCATGGCCATCGAGTCGACGCCACCGGACACGGTCAGCAACACCTTGTCGTCGGGTTTGATCAGCTCGTGCGAGGAGATATAGTGTTGAAAACGGGATAACAGATTCATAATATGTTCACTTCCGGGACAATCCTCACCCCAAATTTCTCATATACTTTATCTTGAATGATTCGCGCGAACGCGATCACCTCCTGGCCTGTGGCCCCACCGAGGTTCACCAACACGAGAGCCTGCTTGGGATGCACCCCGACGTGACCTCGAGAGAATCCTTTCAGTCCCGCCTTGTCGATCAGCCATCCCGCGGCGAGTTTCACGCCATTTTCAGCGGGATAGTGAGGCGCATCCGGAAATTTCGTTAATAGTTTTTCCGCTTCGGCGGCAGAGACAACGGGATTCTTGAAGAAGCTTCCTGCGTTACCGATCTCTTGGGGGTCTGGTAGTTTCGCGGCACGTATGTCGCAAATCGCGCTGCGGATGTGGCGGAGCGACGCTCCGCCCCGACGCGCCACTTCGG
>DBDB01000055.1 GCA_002293345.1 Alistipes sp. UBA943 | reverse complement strand
AGCCTCCATCCTTGGGCGGGGCCGAAGCGGGGAGGAGAAGGGAGAAGAATTCAGCTAAAATTTAGTTATCTTTGTCGTCAAATTATGTAACGATGACGCAGGAAGAGCTGTTTAAAAAGTTGGTCGCACACTGTAAGGAGTATGGATTTGTATTCCCTTCGAGTGAGATTTATGATGGACTCGGGGCCGTGTATGACTACGGTCAGAACGGGGTGGAACTCAAAAACAATATCAAACGCTACTGGTGGGAGTCGATGGTCAGACTGCACGAGAATATCGTGGGGCTCGATTCGGCCATCTTTATGCATCCCCGTACGTGGGAGGCGTCCGGACATGTCGGGGCATTCAATGACCCGTTGATCGACAACAAGGATTCCAAAAAACGCTATCGTGCGGATGTGTTAATCGAGGAGTGGATCGAAAAACAGAACGAGAAGATTGCCAAGGAGGTGGAGAAGGCCCGCAAACGTTTCGGAGAAACGTTCGACGAGGTGCAGTATCGCACCACGTCGCCGCGCGTGATGGAAGTGGCGGCGCAACGCGACGCCATCCATTCACGCTTCGTGCGGGCCCTCAGCGAGAGTAACCTCGACGAACTGCGTCAAATTATTGTCGATTGCGAGATCGCGGATCCTATCTCCGGGACACGTAACTGGACCGAAGTGCGGCAGTTCAACCTGATGTTCTCGACACAAATGGGCTCGACGGCCGAAGGGGCCAATACGATCTACCTCCGTCCCGAGACGGCCCAGGGTATCTTCGTGAACTTCCTCAACGTGCAGAAAACAGGACGCATGAAACTGCCGTTCGGCATCGCGCAGATCGGTAAGGCGTTCCGCAACGAGATCGTGGCGCGGCAATTCATCTTCCGCATGCGTGAGTTTGAGCAGATGGAGATGCAGTTCTTCGTACGTCCGGGTGACGAGATGCGGTGGTACGACCATTGGCGCGAGTGGCGCATGAAGTGGCACAGATCCCTCGGGTTCGGTGCCGATAACTACCGTTTCCATGACCACGACAAACTGGCACACTACGCCAATGCCGCCGCAGATATCGAGTTCAACTTCCCGTTCGGGTTCAAGGAGGTCGAGGGGATTCACTCGCGTACCGATTTCGACCTGTCACGACATCAGGAGTTCTCGGGCAAAAAGCTGCAATATTTTGACCCCGAATCGGGTGAGAGTTATGTACCTTATGTGGTTGAGACCTCCATCGGACTCGATCGAATGTTCCTCCAAGTGCTCTCCGCCGCCTATGTCGAAGAAGTGCTCGAAAATGGCGAGGAGCGTACCGTGTTGCGTTTCCCGGCCCCGTTGGCACCCGTGAAAGTGGCCGTACTGCCGCTCGTCAAGAAGGATGGCATGCCGGAAGTGGCGCGTGAAATCGTGGATGCCCTGAAGTACGATCACAACGTGACGTATGACGAAAAAGACTCCGTCGGCAAGCGTTATCGCCGTCAGGATGCACTCGGTACTCCGTTGTGTGTCACCGTGGATGGACAGACGTTGGAAGACCGTACCGTGACGATACGCCACCGCGACACGATGCAACAGGAGCGCGTCGCGATTGACGTACTGCCGCGCATCGTCGATGAAATTTGCAGCATGCGAAGCTTGTTGAAAAACTTGGCCTGATGGCGCGTATCCTCGCAATAGACTATGGTACCAAACGCACCGGTGTTGCGGTGAGTGATCCGTTGCAACTAATCGCCGGGGGATTGGAGACCGTGCCGACGCACCAACTCGACAAGTGGCTCGCCGAATACATGCTCAAAAATGAGGTTTCCACGATTGTCGTCGGTGAACCCATGAAGTTGAACAGCGCGCCGTCCGATACATGGAAAGAGGTGCAACGGCTTGCGGCGCGCCTTCGCACAGCATACCCGCAGACGCAAATCGAGTTGTACGACGAGCGGTTTACCTCCGTACTCGCGCAGCGTACGATCCTCGAGAGCGGTATCGGTAAGATGGCACGGCGCAACAAGGCTCTCGTTGACAAAATCTCGGCCACGATTATTTTACAAGATTATATGTCCCGCCAAAATTTACAGCCATGATTTACCCCATCGAAATATACGGTTCTCCCGTGTTGCATGCCCCGACGGAGGCAGTGACACCCGAATACCCCGTGTTGCAACAGTTGGTTGACGATATGTTCGAGACGCTGGCTGCTGCCGAAGGAGTGGGACTCGCGGCACCCCAAGTGGGCAAAAGTTTGCAGTTGTTCGTGATCGACTGTACGCCATGGAGTGAGGATCACCCCGAATTGACCGGTTGCAAACGTGCGTTCATCAACCCGGAGATCTACGAAGTTTCAGAGGAGACACTGCCACGCGAAGAGGGGTGTCTGTCGCTGCCCGGGCTGCATGAGGTGGTGCGTCGTCCCGTGACGATACGGATGCGGTACCTCGATGAAAACCTGAATCCGCATGACGAGGAGTTCTCCGACCTGCCTGCCTGGGTGATCCAACATGAGTATGATCACCTCCTCGGAAAGGTCTTCACGGAGCGATTATCCCCCCTCCGACGCAATCTGATCAAGGGGAAATTGACAAATTTGGCCAAAGGACGCTATAAATGTGGCTATAAGACCAAATAATTTTTGTGTTTGCGCTCAGTTTGCACTATATTTGTATATAGTCATACCAAAACACTTTAATATTACGATTATGAAAAAATTATTGTTGACATTGGTTGTAGGTTTGATGGCGTGGACGGCTTCGGCTCAAAATTGGGGTATCGGCGGACGTATCGGTTCCGGTCTCGATGTAGTCGGACAGAAGTATTTCAATAACGACAATTACATCGAGTTACGTGTCGGTGCGTACTTCCTCGATGGTATCGGTGTCGATATTTCGGGTCTCTACACGTGGAATATCGCCAACATGAACTGGACGCCCAAAGCAGGTACATGGTTCTTTGATGCCGGTGTCGGCGCCAATGTGGGTTTCAACAACAAACACTTCCACATCGGTCCGCAGGGTATGGCCAAGTTGGGTATCGCATTCAAGGCTCCCGTAAGGCTGTCTCTCGACTGGTCGCCGACCTTCGGTGTTTCGGCAGGTAAAGGTGAAAGCGGTTTCTATGGCATGGGCCTCGGGAACTTCGGTATCACTTGCGTGTACGCGTTCTAAGACATAGAAATTCAATTCAAAGGGAGGCTCATGCCTCCCTTTTTTCTCCTCCCCGCGGCGGGGCATCGTGATTACTCCGATGGGCAGTTGCACACTCAGACTACCCATGGAAACTACTGGCACTCTCAAACAAACAATACTACTACCCATGCGCGAAGATTCCTCTTCGCTGCCGACACCACGGATACGTCGCATGCCTATTTTGTTGGAGACGCCTTCTCCCTCCGTTGTAT
>DBDB01000001.1 GCA_002293345.1 Alistipes sp. UBA943 | reverse complement strand
GAGGCCCGCGATTTGCGACTTTTTACGTGAACTTGGGTGGTAGGTTTTTGCCGTCTTTGACGGCGTTGCCTGCCCCGAGGGGGGGGCAACGGCAGGCAAGAAAGGTTGTCAGCCCGTTTTGGCACGCGAAGCACACTCTTCCTTGTCTCTCCCTACATTAGATCTTTATNNTTTATACAACGGAGGGACCAGGCATATCCGACGAGATTGGTATTCGTCGTACTCGTGCCGCGAGAAATGAAGTAGAAGTGCCGTGCATCCGTGGCGGAGTACGCGGCGGAAGTCCAGTAGTATCCGTCGGAAGTCTGAGTGAGTAGCTGACCAGTCGAGCCGTTACGGTACCCCGGCGCGGGGAGGAGAAGGGGCTCCTCCCTTGTCCCGCCCTACATTAGATCTTTATACAACGCAGGGTGTAGCCGCGATAGACGAGGTTGGATGAATGGGCATTCGCAATCGTCATGTCGAAGGAGAAATAGCATATATTCGATATGTCGACCGGATTTACCGTCCAACAACCACCCCAAGCATGCTGACTGAACAGCAGCCCATCCTGGAAGTTACGTTGCCCCGACGCAGGGAGGAGATGTGGCGAAAAAAATATACCTTTGTCGCATGGAAAAACCGCGCATCATATTTCTCGGCACACCGGAGTTTGCCGTGCCGTCGCTCAGGATCCTCATCGAGGCGGGACATAATGTTGTGGCAGTCGTTACGACACCCGATAAACCCGCCGGAAGGGGACAAAAATTGCATGAAAGTGACGTTAAAATTGCCGCACGCGAGTTAGGGTTACCCATCCTGCAACCTGAAAAACTACGTGACCCGGAGTTCCTCGATGCGTTGCGTGACCTGAAACCCGACCTCGGGATCGTCATCGCGTTCCGCATGCTTCCCGAAGTGATGTGGTCGATGCCGCGTCTCGGTACGTTCAACCTGCATGCCTCCCTGCTACCGCAATATCGTGGTGCCGCACCCATCAACTGGGCCATCATCAATGGCGAAACCACGACTGGCGTCACCACATTCATGCTCAACGAAGAGATCGACAAGGGTGCCATCCTGGAGCAGGTCAAAATCCCGATCGGTCCCATGGAAACGGTCGGTGAATTGTATGACGTGTTGAAAACAGAGGGTGCGAAGGCTGTGTTACGGACCGTGGAACGGCTGTCGCGAGGGGACATAATACCCATCGAGCAACCCGAAACGGGTGAACTGAAACCTGCCCCAAAAATTCATAAAGATACCTGCCGAATCGACTGGACGTGGGACGGTAAACGAATTGTCGATTTCGTGCGCGGCCTGTCGCCATACCCGGCGGCGTGGATGCAGTGGGATGAGGATGTGACGGCAAAGGTGTTTGAAGTTGAGTTTGTGACCGGTGGCGCGGCGGCGAGTTGCGGTGTCAAGGACACCGACGGACGTACCTATCTGTACGTCCGTTGCGCGAACGGATGGATCTCTATCCGTTCGTTACAACTCGCCGGCAAAAAACGCATGCCGATACGCGATTTCCTCGCCGGAAATTCCGTGTAACCTCCCCGCGCCGGGGCGAGGCCGCCGGAGGCGGCAATGAAAAATTAAAAACGAAAAGTGCAACGCTTCGCGCAAACTTTTTTGCGGCGCCCCCTTATCAAGGGGGATCGGGGGATGGCAGACATGAGCATGGCTGCCTCCAGCAGCCACTCCATGCGACTATAAAGATCTAATGCTCTCGCCCCTTCGAGGCTCGACTTCCATTCGCGCCTCGGAGAAGTCCAAGCTTGCTTGGACTCCCCGCTCGGCTTGGCGGAAGTTGGGCGGGACAAGGTTTATCGCGATGCGACGTGTGTCACCCCCTTGGTGTGCAGGGCCCACGTATCTTGAGCACGCAGGGTTTGCTCGATGACGTCACGGACGCATCCATGGCCACCGTTGAATTGTGACACGTAACGCGATATATCGATGATTTCGGGCGCCGCGTCGGCGGGTGACACGGGGATCCCGACGTGGCGCATGCACTCCAAATCAGGAATATCGTCACCGATATAGATCACATTTTGCGGATTGAGCGAGTGCCGTGTGAGAAATTCTTCGAGGGCTGCGATTTTGTCCGTGCAGTCGAGCCAGGCGTCCTTCACGCCCAACATTTTGAGACGATGGGCCAACATTTCGCCGCGTCCACCTGTGATGACCGCCACGTGATATCCCATTTTGAGTGCGTATGACACGGCATAGCCATCCTTGGCGTTGAATTTACGCAGGAAATCGCCCGTCGGGGCACTGCTCGGGATGGGGATGATACCTCCGTCCGTCAGTACACCATCCACATCCAGCACAAAGGCGCGGACGTGCGCTATATCTTCTTTGAAATTTCCCATAATCGGTTTTGTATGTCGTTCGTAAATAGGTCGTACAGTTCGCGTGGCAGGCCCGTCAGCATGGAGCGATGACGGTCGAGGGTGGGTGTGTCGTGACGAATCGCGGGTCCCGTCTGCACACTCCGAGGGTCTCCCGATGCCACGGCCTTCGCGGCGGTCTCGGTGATGAGCGGTGTCAACAAGTCGAACGACAGATTCTTCTCTGTCAAAATATCGGCCGCGATCGCGTAGAGGTGATTCGTGAAGTTACATGCGAATACCGCCGCCAGATGAGCCTGTACGCGTTGCGTGGAGTCGGCGTGGATGACGCGATTGCTAAGTGCCGCCGCCACGTCGAACAGTTTCGGGAAGGTGCTCTCCACCAGCAATGGCACGCTATGGAAATCGACCGGGCGTCCTTTCGTGAACGTTTGCAGCGGGTATAGCACGCCGCGGCGGTCGAAGCCCGTCAGCGTTTCGACAGAAACGCTGCCGGCCGTATGCGCGACAGCGCATCCGGGTGGCAACTTCGTTGCCACAGCTTCGACCGCCGCGTCCGGCACCGCGATAAGATAGAGGTCTGCCTCGGGGATCTCCGTGAAACCGCGGCACAACACTCCCGCGAGTTCCAACGTGGAGGATTGACGGATTGCCTCGGCCAGGGCACTGCCGACATTACCGCAACCGATGATAACGATTTTGGTCATGAGCGTGCGGTTTGTTGCGGGAGTCTCGTGCCGCTGATCTGGCACGCGCGCGACAACTCTCCGCCGATCAGGATGATCTCCCAAGAGATCTGCAACCAGAACATGAACAACGGCAGGGCCGCGAAACTGCCGTAAATAGCGTTGTAGGAGGACATCCAGCTTTGCAGGTACACGTACCCCCACTGAAAGATGGCGAAGAAGGTGCCTGTGACGATGGCGGCAGTGATGGCGTTACGCCACAGTACTTTCGTGTTCGGTACCGCCACATAAATCAACGTCAGCATCACCCATATCATCACCATCGACACCGCCTTGCCGATGATCTGTGCAGCTATGTGGCTGCCGTGCGAAATCTCCTCGATAATGTCGGCGCCGAAGGCCGAAGCGACGATCCAGAGTAACGGAACGATCAGTGCCACAACGATATACGTGGCCCATTGACGGGCTATGTGGCGTCCCTTTGTGACTTCCCAGATGGCGTTGAACGCGCTCTCCGTAGCTCCGAACAGACGAATCACCGCCCACAGCAACGTCACACCCGACACACCGGCAATGATGCCGCCACGCGTGTTCGCCAATGCCTTGTTCGCAAATTCGATCACGTAGTCGATCACCTCCGGGTCCTGTGGCAACGTGTTATGGAGGTTCGCGATCAGCGTCTCGATCAACCCGAACGCGTTCATCACGGCGAATACCAACGCCAAAATCGGCACGATCGAAATGATCGTGTAGAACGTCAGGGCGGCACTCCGTGCCACCGTATCGTGTTTCGTCAAGCCCGTGATCGTGCGGAACAGCACCTTATAGAAACGTGCCGCCCAACGCGTACGACGGTTACGAAACGCATGCTCCCCGCGACGGAAAATCACGTCCGTGTAATAAGGTATGATGTGGGACCACTTCACGACACAAAGATAACCAAAAATCAGATCTTCATCACCTCATCCACACCGAGATCTTTATACGCCGCATCGAGTTCATCATGGAGGTCACTGACCACGAGTAGTTTATCCCCCACGGCGAGTTCCGTGCTGCCATGCGGCACGAAGTACTCCCCATCGCGACACACCATCATCACAAGTGTATTTTGCGGCAATCCGATCTTACTGAGCGTGCATGCACCTTCACCGATCATGGATTCATTCACCTCGACCTCGGTGAACTGCGTGGGCAGGTCGTCATGCAGATCCACGACACCGAAGGTACGTTGGCGTTCATGATATCCGAGCCCCAGAAGCGAGGCCAGTCCACTGACCGTGGTACCCTGAACGAGCAGGGAGAGTATCGTGACGAGAAACACGACATTGAACAGCAGTTCCGCATGCGGCACGCCGGCCATCAAGGGGTACGTGGCAAAGATAATCGGCACAGCACCCCGTAATCCTACCCACGAGACAAAGACGCGGGCCTTGGTGGTGAATTTACGGAACGGCAGCAGTGTCATCCACACCGCCAACGGACGCGCGACGAACATGGAGAATACACCGACGAGCGATCCGAGGATGAGCACTTCGGGTTGCAGAAGTCGGTTCAGATCGACGAGCAGGCCCAACAGGAGGAACATGACGATCTGCACAAGCCACGTGAACCCATCGAAAAAGATCATCAGGGAGCGGCGCTGCGCGAGTTTGTTGTTGCCGATCACGAGACCGGCGAGATACACGGCGAGATAACCATTACCACCGATCAGGTCCGTAAACGCGAAGGTGAAGAACACGAACGCGAGCAGCAACACGGGGTATAGGGAGTTGTTGCTCAGGTTGACCTTATTGATGGTCCACACGGCGAGACGTCCGAAGAGGTACCCTCCCAGTACACCGACGGTGAATTGCAATACGAAGGCCAGTACGCTTGTCCATATACCGGTCGCGGAGGCGTCGTGCGTGACGAATCCGATCAGCAACAGCATGAGCATGTATGCCATCGGGTCATTGGATCCACTCTCCAGCTCGAGCAGGGGACGCAGGTTTTCGCGCAATCCCTGTTTTTTACTCCTCAGGATGGAGAAGACGGATGCCGAGTCGGTGGACGACATGGTGGAGGCGAGCAGGAGCGACACCATGAACGGAATCCCGAATCCGAGCGCGGGTGAGATCAGGTAGACGAACCCACCGACAAGGAGTGCGGTGAGTGCCACACCGACAGTAGCAAGGAGCCCTCCCGGAAGTATCACGTGACGTATCTCGGTGTACTTGGTATCCATACCGCCGGTGAAGAGGATGATGCAGAGGGCGATCATGCCGACGAACTGTACCACCTCGACCGCCCTGAATTCGACGAACTGAAATCCGAACAGCATCCCCACACCGAGGAAGAACAGCAACGCCGGGGCTCCGAAACGGTGTGCCGCCTTACCGGCCATCACTGCGACAAAAAGTAGCAGTGCGCCGATCAACAGGGAGTTCTCGCTGGTAAACATCATAGGCTATTGGGGTATAAACATATAGGTGATCGTCCCTTCGCTCCGATCGTTGTCAATATTGAACGTCGAGCGGCGGGCGGCGGATAAAGAGGCTGTGCGCATGCATTCGTCCCCTCCGG
>DBDB01000020.1 GCA_002293345.1 Alistipes sp. UBA943 | reverse complement strand
CCCCACCGCGAGGTGGGGAGCAGGGTGAAGGTGTCAGATGGAAGCTATTCCATCCGATAGTAGATCGTGTAATCGAGTCGCCTCAGGTAGGGGTAGCAACGTTCCAGCAGGATCTTATAGTCATCCGGATATTGCGACTTCAACACCCACTCCTTCGGATCGGGATCACGGTCACTGTCGATCAGGTCGAGAATCTCGCGTTTATGAGGCAGGTCGCTCAACTCGACATATTGACGCAACGAACTCCAATCTTCCGCCACGCTGAGTACCTTGAAGATCGACGGATCGAGACCATACCGGTTCCGTATATACGCCTCCAGCGCCTCGGCACGCCCCTCGGACAACATCTCATTCCCCTCGTACGGACCTTCGGGAGAGGCATTGCCGATGATGATGATCTGTTCGATCTGGCATCCGCAATCCGCTAATGAATCCAGCGTCGCATGGATCTTGCCCAACTCACGGATATTGGTCATCTCGTGTGGGTCGATCTCCGTACTGTTCACGTGGAAGAACAGGTATGCCGACCCGCGACACTCCTCACACCCTTTCGGGGCGGCGTCTGCACGCCTCCTGACGGAGGGCGCATCGACACTCGCCCTGAGTCCGACGTAATTCACCTCCAATGGCATGTGGCTGCGACTCTCGTACGTCGCGTCGCCACAACCGCCTTTCCACTCATCCATTCGCAACACCGCATTCCGCATCCACTCCTCGTACGGCACTTCGGCCACGTAACGCAACCCATCCATGTGCCGCTTTCTGTAACGCACCGCAAACGGATCCTCCCCCTTCCGGAGACGGTTGTGCCGCAAATAGACGATCGAACGGTTGCGTCCCTGAATTTCGAGCGGGGCCAGTTCTTTTCGATTCTTCCCATTGGTCAGCACCGGTGTCAGCACGACATATTCATTCGTCCACAGATCCAGATTTCGCGTATAGACCTCCATCGACACCTGCACCTCGCCACCTCGACGTGTAACCGTGGCATCCCCGATCATTATCTCACCATTCAGCGCCGGTTGTGCAGATACGCTCCATCCGCCCCATCCGCAGAAAACCAATAGTGTCAATATCAGGATCTTTCTCATGGACATCACTTTTAAAATACGTAGACCAATCCCACGGACAATTTTGTGGGGCCGAAATAGTCATGCACCCCATCACCTACTTGCGGTCCGCACGATTGCGGCTCGAACTTGTCGTAACGCAGATGGATATAACCGATCGCTGCCTCCAACTCCAGGTTCCAGTGGCGTCCCAGCATAAACGCGTAACCGTACCCGATTCCCACACCGGCAAACCATCCCGCGTAACGGTGTGATTTTAACTTGCGAAAATCGGTATCGAAAAGTTTCAGATTAACTTTGACGTTCCCCACATTCATCTGCCCACCCAGCGCATGCAACGCAAAAAAGTGTCCGTTGAACGATTCGCACAGCCAGTAACGTCCCTCGGGTTGCACCAACCAGTGTTTCCATTTCTTGTTCTCCTTGAATGTCCAATTGTTGTAATTGCCCGAGAGATCTATGGTCCAGTGCGACCCCAAGCGGAACTCGACACCGAGATTGACCGTCGCCGCGGCATCGTATAGCATGTTGGTTTTGATGGCAGCCTGCTGTGCCTTCACGGGGCATGCAAACAGCAATGAGAGAATGGACAGGACAAAAAATAGAGACGGTTTTCTCATGGCAACGTGATCAACTCACCTTGTCACAAGCAAATACGATACCACGTTATTTATTCAGCAGAAATTTCTCCGCGATGGCGGGGTCGTAGATGACATTTTTCTCTTTGTCCATGCGCAGGATCACCATGCGAACCGTCAGGTAGAGGATACGTATGTCGACACTCAGAGAACAATTGTCCACGTACCACACATCGTAACGAAAGCGATTTTTGAACGACACGGCATTGCGTCCGCACACTTGCGCGAGTCCCGTCACCCCCGGCCGCACCTCGTGGCGACGTAATTGTTGCCCCGTGCAACCCTCCTCCTGACTCTCGATAAACGGCCGCGGCCCCATGAGAGACATATCTCCATTGATGATATTGACCAACTGCGGCAGTTCATCGAGGGAGTATTTGCGCAGAAAATTACCGAAACGCGTCACACGTTTCTCGTCGGGCAACAGATGTCCCTGACCGTCCTTGTCGTTGGTCATCGTACAAAACTTGACGATGCGAAATTTGCGTCCCTGCAACCCCACCCGTTCTTGCGTGAAGATTACCTGACCGTTGCGAATCCACAGTACCACGCCAATGACCAGCAAAAACGGCAGCAACACCACGAACATGGGGATGCTGACCAACAGGTCGAACGGACGTTTGAAATACTTTTTATACATAATTCTCTTCGCAGACTATGCGCAAAAATCGTGCTTGTATCACGAAATATTATGCGAAGATAATAATTTATTTGAATTGTCGATACAGCCGATGAATAATTCCGTCCGCCAGCCCGATTTTCGGCACGATCACTTCGTCGATCTTGCAGGTACGCGCGGCAGTGAGGAAGATCTCCAACGCCGGCATGATCACATCCGCACGATAAGGGTTCAGTCCGCATTTGGTGACCCGTTCGTCGTAACTGAGTTTGCTTAGGCGTGTGAAAAGTGTCTTCAATTCGTTCAGTTTCAGAGGCTCCTTCTCCTTCTTTTCCAGGATCTTGAACACCTTGTTGATATTGCCTCCCGACCCGACGATCGCAGCGGGATGATACTCTTTCGTCACTCCCTGCAACCACTTCGTGAACCGTTCGAGTTCTTCTTCTTTGGCTGCACCGCTGATGATACGCACCGTTCCGAGAGCGAACGACTCCGACATGGCACGCTGGTGATTGCTGTACACCGTCACCTCCGTACTACCGCCCCCGACATCGACCGAGAGGTAACTTTTGTCGTCCCTCAACCCGTCCGACGCCCCCATCGCCCCGGCGGCCTCGAAGATCAATGCGGCCTCCTCCTGCCCCGAGATAATATCGACACGGATACCGCTCTTTTTCAGCAGTTGTTTTACTACACGGTCGCTGTTTTCCGCTTCGCGCATCGCGCTGGTGGCACACGCACGGTATCCCTGTACCCCGTACACCCGCATCAGGTGTCCGAATCCCTGCATCGCCTCGACGAGTTGTTCGGTCTTCACGCGTCCGATTTTACCCTCCGTGAACACATCCTCACCCAGACGGATCGGCACACGGATAAACGCCGCCTTCTTGAACTCCACCGGGGCGGCGTCTGGACCTTCGTCTCGCATTTTCACCCCTTCGGGGTTCAATCTTCTTCCTCGCCTCGGAGAAGTCCAAGCTTGCTTGGACTTCTCCGAGGCGAGGAAGAAGATTTGCTTCGACTCCGCCCCATCGACACTCGCCACCCCTGAATCACGCTCCACATAGTTGATCAGCAGCCGCACGGCATTCGAGCCGATATCTATCGCACCGAAAGTGTTTCTAATCATATCTCTCCCTCCTTCTCAAAATAGTCGTACAGTTTCGTCTGCCCCCTGTAGTCGCCCGAGGGCTGCACATAGTCGTTCCGGTATGGCGGTTCGATCGACCGCGCCTTCGCATTGTCCCGCCACTGAATATCGAAAAAATCCTCCAACGTGCGGTGAATCCCCTTGTCACGGATCGGAATACCTACTTCCACCCGTCGATCCAGGTTGCGTGTCATCCAGTCCGCACTCATGATCCAACTCCGCGGCTTACCTCCATTGCAGGCAATCAAGAGGCGTGCGTGTTCGAGGTATTTGTCCACGATACTGCGCACCTCGATGCGCTTGCTCTGTCCCTCGACACCCGCCTCCAAACAACATGCTCCACGTATCAACAATCGTACCTCCACTCCGGCACACGACGCGGCGTACAGTTTTTCGATCATCGCGGGATCGGTCAACGAATTGAACTTGCCGTAAATATACGCTTTTTTGCCACGCCTCGCATTTTTGATTTCGTTGTCGATCACCTCCTCCATCTGCGCACGCATATAGTAGGGTGACACGACCAGACGCTTGTATTCGGGATGCTTGTGCGTGTTTTGGAGGAAGTCGAACACCTTCCGTGCATCTTCCGCCACTTGGGGGTCGGACGTGAGGAGACCCATGTCGCTGTATATGCGCGCCGTATCCTCGTTGAAGTTACCCGTACCGACATACACATATCCCCGCGTTGCGGATCCCTCTTTGCGTTCGATCAACAGCAGTTTACAGTGCACCTTCAACTCATCGAGGCTGTGGATCACCTTCACGCCGCCGCGTTGCAGGATATCCGTATTGTCTATATTTTGCTCCTCGTCGAAACGCGCTTTCAGTTCCACCATCACGGTTACCTGTTTGCCGTTCTGCACGGCACTCAACAGCGTGTGGATCACCTTCGAGTGCATGGCGGTACGGTAGAGTGTGATCTGTATCGACTGCACGCGGGGGTCGATCGCCGCCTCACGCAACAGGTCGATCACGTGATTGAACGTGTGGTAGGGATAGCACAGCAGCACGTCCTGCCTCCGGATCACTTTCAGGATGCTCTCGAACGGGTCGATCAACGGGTGCAACATGGGTTCCGATTTGGCCTCCTCCAACGCGGGACGCACGACGGGGAACTTCATCAGGTCACGCATCTGGTGGTATCGTCCGCCGGGGTCGAGCTGTCCGGCACGTTTCATTCCCAGTTTCTTGGCGATCGTCGCGAGCACATCTTCCGGCATCGCACGGTCGTAGATCAACAGCACGGGTCTCCCTTTTTCCCGCATCGACAGCCCCTTGAACATCTTTTCGGACATCGATTTCGACACATCGTCATCCAACGTAAACTCCGCATCGCGCACGATCTTGAACGTATGGGCTTCTATACGGTCGTACGTGAACATGAAGAACACCTCGTCCAGAAACATGCGGATAATGTCATCGAGGAAAATCACGTCCGTATGTTCATTTCTTGCCCCCCTTGGGAGCAGTACGAATCGCGGACACGGGCCGCTGACGGGTATCTGCACGATCGCGTAACGGCACTTTTTGTCCGACGTCATTTTTACCGCGAGGTAGATCTTTCCATCGGGAAGGAACGGTATCGGCACGCTCTTTCGCAGGATCAACGGCGCCAACCGTACACTCACCACCGAGTAGAAGTAGTGTCGGCAGAACTCGCGCTGTTCGTCCGTGAGTTGCGTCTCATCGACCACATGCACCCCTTCGCGCTCCATTTCGCCGAGGATTCCGGCATAGGCAGTGTTAAATATCTCTCGCGACGCGTCGATATGTCCGTCGATCAGCCCCAGCAGTTGCGAGGGTGTGTATCCCCCCAGTTCGGTTTTGTCATATTTTTTGCCCGACTCCGCCAGCCGCATGATGTCGGCCATCCGGACACGGATAAACTCATCCTGGTTGTTCGAGAAGATCCCGAGGAACCGCAACCGCTGCATCAACGGCACACGTTTGTCCAGCGCCTCCTGCAACACGCGGTCGTTGAACTGCAGCCAACTTAGCTCCCTGTTATAGAACGTCTTTCCCACGTCAAATGTGCTGTTAAAGTTGCGTCAAATGTTTCACGAACAGCTCCTCGGCACGTGCCACCCAGCATCGGAACCCTTCCGTATCGGCACTGTATTTCGGGATAAATTCGACCAGTTTATTCAGGTCGAACACCTTCGACACCACCCCCGCCCCGACGGAAGATGCATCCTCGGCATTGATCTCCTGCTCCAGGTGCGCCGGCACGAGCAGCGCCGGTTTACCCAGATACATTGCCTCGCATACGGACTCGAATCCCGCCGTGGTGGCATATCCGGAGCACCCCTCCATCTGTTTCAGGAATTTTTGATCGTGAATCCGGTGCAACGTGAACCCCTCCTCCACTTTCAACTCCTCGGGTGCATCTTTCTTGTCCCAAAACAGGTGTAGGATTGTCTGCGGATGTCCCTCGTGCCACAGCCGCAACTCCTCCGCGAATCCGGGATTCAACACATACCCCAGTATGTATCCCCCGTCATGTGGTTTCAATTCGAATACCTCGCGACGCAGCAGCGGCGGCACCACGGCAATGCGTTTGCGCACACTGTCCGGCAATTCGTAGAATGAGAGCGCCAATGTTTTGACCGCTCCCAATGCACACACCCGGTTATTGAGACGCAGGGCCATTTGGCGACTGTCGTGCGACCGCAACGGGAACAGGGGATGCCCGATCAGGAACTGATGCGCGATCGAAACCATCGGCACTTTCACCCCATGCAGTTTGAACGCCATTCCGGCCAGCATCTCGTAGAAATTCACCACCACGTCCGGTTTCGCTGCTTTTATGTGCGTGGCGATGGTGCGCATGCTCCGACGCCATCCGATGAATTTTCGCGGTGTGATATTTTTCAGTACCGTACCGAGCATCCTGCCCCGCTTCCCGGCTTTGCCGTAATCGAACGACGGCGAGTCGAACGCATACATCGGGCAGCCGATCTGCTCCTCGAAAAACGACGGCAACGTACGGTTCGGGTTGCGCCCCACCAACACCTCCGCCACCTGGTGACCATGCCGCCTCAGCGTCGCGGCCAACGATATGGCTTGCGTCAGGTGCCCCCGACCCTCGCCCTGTACTATGAATACGTATCTCATGCTATTGTCTCCGTTTGAATGATTTGCTCCTCCCTGGGTGTCATTTTGGGCGCCTCCACGCGATGAATCTCCCAATTACCGTTCCAATCCTCTGTGAGTGCGGATAGCGACTCGATCCAGTCCCCGGCATTGAGATACAGCACTCCGTTCATTTCCCGGATTTCGGGATGATGGATGTGCCCGCATATCACCCCATCGCAATCGTGTTGACGTGCCACCTTGACCAGATGCTCCTCGAAATCGCTGATATATGACACCGATGCCTTCACTTTCTTTTTAATCTGTGCGGCGAGCGAGTAGTAGGGCAATCCCTTCCGTATACGTCGGTGGTTGTATGCACGGTTGATCCACAGCAACATGGAGTAACCGACGTCACCCAACTTGGCCAGCCAGCTCAACGACGACGTGACACGGTCGAACAGATCGCCATGCAACACGAAGTAACGTTTGCCATTACTCTCGTATATCCAGTCGCGTACGATCGACAGGCCCAGAAAATCTATCGGCACGATACGATCCAGAAAATCGTCATGATTGCCCCGTACGTACACCACTCGCGTATCCTCGTGGATAATGTCGAGTACGGCCTTGATAAAATTGGTGTGCCGCCGCTTCCATTTCGCTTTTTTACCACGCAGGATGGCCCACCCGTCGATAATATCGCCACACAGGATCAGCGTCTCGCAACTGTTTTTACGCAGGAAACGTGTGGCCTCTTTGGTTTTCGACCACTTGGAGCCGAGGTGCACGTCCGACAGGACAATCGTTTTATAATCCTTTTGCATGGCGGTAAGGTACGACTTTTTTGTTACGGAATTGTTAACACCCCGAACACCCCTCCCTCCTTCCCCTTTTTAAGCCCCCCCCCCAACACCCGAAAACCCGTTTCCGCCGCGCGAAGCGCGCATTGGCGCCGCCCTTTGGGCGGCAAGATCCCCGCTGCTAAACAAAGGTGTGAAGAAATGGCCTACCTAAAAGTGGCAAAAAATCGAGAAGTTTTCGGCTCGACAAAACCGCGAAGGCGTCGATTTTGA
>DBDB01000043.1 GCA_002293345.1 Alistipes sp. UBA943 | reverse complement strand
GAACAGATTTTGTACACCTTTTAGGGATGGCAGCAGCGAGACAAAGAGGGGCGCATCGCAACCCCTCTTTGTCTCGCCCTACATTAGATCTTTATACAACGAAGGGTTGCTTTTGGTTTTTGCATCGTAACGATGCTTTTAGGAAAGGGCAGCGGAGCAGTTTTGGCAAACAGTTGCGGCGTTGATGTTACGCACGTCTGTACATCCCATCCGTTCCTCGCGGCGGCGCGGCAAAAATCCCGTCCCAAAAACTCCAAAATCAAAACATCTTTGCCCCGGGGGGTGCTTCGCCGAAGGCGATAGCCTCCATCCTTGGGCGGGGTCAAAGCGGGGAGGAGAATAAAAAGGCCCGCGCAAGCGGGCCTTTTCAACTATTGCTTCTTGATAATCTCACCACCGTGATGGATCGCCTTCTCATTATCGGGAAGGGTCTTCCAGGCACGTTCCGGAAGGGATTTCTTCAATCCCTCCATCACATTCTCCATCTTCACCACAGGACGTACCTTCAAATATCCGCCCAGGATCATCGTGTTGAACAGTTTCGATTGACCCAAACGTGTCGATTCGCCCGTCGCGTCGATCGTGTAGATCTCGATATCTTTACGCGTGGGGGGAGTCACGATACCGTTCGTGTCGTAAATCAGCACACCGCCTGGACGTACCATCGATTCGAATTTGTCCATCGATTGCTGGTTCAGAATGATTGCCGTGTCGAACTGGTGTGCGATCGGCGACGAGATCTTCTCGTCCGAAACGATCACCGTCACGTTCGCCGTACCGCCACGCATCTCGGGACCGTACGACGGCATCCATGTCACCTCGTAATCCTGCATCACGCCCGAGTAGGCCAGTATCTTGCCCATCGACAACACGCCCTGACCGCCAAATCCTGCTATAATTAACGTCTCTTTCATCGCTCTCCTATTTAATCGTATCCTTAATATCCCCCAGCGGGTAGAACGGCAACATATTCTGCTCCAACCACTCGTTCGATGCCACGGGTGTCTGTTTCCAACCGCTGTTGCACGTCGCAACCACCTCTACCAACGAGAAGCCGCCCTTGTTCAACGAGTTTTTGAACGCCTTTTCGAGTGCTTTTTTCGTCTTACGCACGTTCGCCGGCGTGTGCACACTCTGGCGCGTGACATACGAAACGCCATCCAGATGCGCCATCATCTCGGCGATCTTATACGGGTAACCATTCAGACGCGGGTCGCGGCCATAAGGCGTCGTGGCGGTCTTCATGCCCAAAAGGGTAGTGGGAGCCATCTGTCCGCCCGTCATGCCGTAAATGGCGTTATTCACGTAGATCGCCACGACGTTCTCGCCGCGGGCCGCCGCATGGATCGTTTCGGCCGTACCGATCGCCGACATGTCGCCGTCACCCTGGTACGTAAACACGAGACTCTCGGGATGCAACCGTTTGGCCGCCGTGGCACACGCCAACGCACGTCCGTGTGCCGCCTGGATCCAATCCACGTCGATGTAATTGTACGCGAACACGGAACATCCCACCGGAGACACGGCGATCGTTTTATCCTCCATACCCAACTCGTCGATCACTTCGGCCACCAATTTGTGCAGTGTTCCGTGCGAGCAACCGGGGCAGTAGTGCATCACGTTATCCTTGATCAGGCGCGGTTTCGCGTAGACCAAATTTTCCTGTTTTATCTCAACTTTTTCCATGACAGCACTATTTTATCAGTTTCTTTTTCAATGCTTCGAGAATCTCCTCCGGGCCGAAGATCATACCGCCCTGACGACCGTAGTGTTCCACCGGAACGGCGCCGTTCACAGCCAACCGCACATCCTCGACCATCTGTCCGGCATTGAGCTCGACACTCAAAAATCCCTTCACGCGTTTTGCCAGATCCGCGATCACCTTCGTCGGGAAGGGGTACAGCGTGATCGGACGCAACAGACCGAGTTTAATCCCCTCTGCGCGTGCCATCTCCACCGTCGCGGAACAGATGCGTGCCGACGATCCGAACGCCACGATCACGTAATCCGCATCGTCACACTCGATCGCCTCGTACAACACCTCGTTCTCCTCCATCGCCCGATATTTCGCTTGCAGACGCTGGTTGATCACCTCCATCACCTCGGATTTCAACTCCAATGACGTGATGATATTGCCCTTTTTGCGTCCCTTCCCATCGGCACCTTTGCCGGTAGCTGCCCAGGGTTCCTCCTTGGCGAGTTGCTCGTCCGTACGGCGTGGTTTCTGGGGTCCGAAAACCACCTTCTCCATCATCTGACCGATCGCACCGTCCGCCAGGATCATCGCCGGATTGCGGTACTTGAACGCCAGGTCGAACGCCATACCCACATGGTCGTACATCTCCTGCACCGAGTTCGGCGCCAACACGATCAGGTGGAAATCGCCATGCGCACCGCCTTTACATGCCTGAAAATAGTCACCCTGCGAGGGTTGGATCGTACCCAGACCCGGTCCGCCGCGCTGACAGTTCACGATCACACATGGCAACTCGGCACCCGCCAGGTAACTCATACCCTCACTCATCAGGCTCACACCCGGACTCGACGACGAGGTCATCACACGTTTACCCGTGCACGCACCGCCGTACACCATATTGATGGATGCCGTCTCGGACTCCGCCTGCAACACCACCATGCCGGTCGTCTCCCACGGTTTCTCCTCCATCAGCGTCTCCATCACCTCGCTCTGGGGTGTAATCGGATAGCCGAAATAACCATCGCAACCGCAGTGAATCGCCGCATGGGCGATCACCTCGTTGCCTTTCATCAACTTTACATCTTTCTCTGCCATAACTCTATATGTCTATGCAACCTTAATTAGTCAAACTTCTGACGGTACACCGTGATACAACTGTCGGGGCAGATCGTTCCGCACGAAGCACAACCCGTACAGTCATCCGGATGAGCCATCTGTGCCACCGGGTATCCCTTCGCATTCACCTCGCTCGAAAGCTCCAACACATTGCACGGACATGCCGATACACACACACCGCACCCCTTGCAACACTCCTTTGCAACGACAATCGTTCCTTTGATCTTTGCCATAACTCTAAAAAATTTTCCTCAAAGATAATAATTTTCGGGTAAGTTGGTGCTTTTTTTCTATCTTTGTACCGGAAATAGCCTAATCGCCACGGAACTACCACATCCAACTGATAAGGCTTAGATCACTCGTAACTGGGGTAACCCAGCGTGGCATTGCTTCGCAGAGTGATTGGGTTGTGGTAGACCTCGTGGCGTGCGACAGTGATGTCCACGCTTTTTTTTATGCGGTTGGGTTGAACTAACATTATTAACTTTTTTAAACCACAACCGTTATGAAGAAAAAGAGTAAAGATCGCTTGAAAAACAACAACTGGGAGGCCACCGAATGTGTCACTACAAAGATCTACAAGCCGGGAGAGTTGCCATGGAAGCATGAAAAACATATCGGCTGTGCCCATTTTCTAAAATTCATCAACGAAAACGAATTCGTCCTGTTCATCATCCGTCGTGCAAAAACCATCGAGCAATACAAGTTTAGACGTGTTGAAAAAGTGCAATAAATAAAACCCCCGCCATCGGCGGGGGTTTTATTTATTGCAACACAATTTACTCAAACGTGTGAATCACCACACCCGACCTCAATTTCGGTTCAAACCAGGTGGTTTTAGGAGGCATGATGTTACCCGTATCGGCAATGTCAATCAGCTGTTGCATCGACACAGGGTACAGGGCGAACGCTGCCGCCATCTCGCCGCTATCGACACGTTTCTTCAACTCGCCCAGGCCACGGATTCCACCCACGAAATCTATGCGGTTCGACGTACGTAAGTCCTTGATATCCAGCAACTCATCCAACACGCGGTTCGACAGTACCGTGACGTCCAGAACCTCGATTGGATCGTTGTCATTGTACGTTCCGGGCTTCGCCGTCAGCGAGTACCACTGGCCGTCCATGTATAAGGAAAAATTATGGAGTTTCTTGGGGGTATAAGTTTCTCCTATAGCTTCCACCTCAAAATTGTCACCCAACACCTTCAAAAATTCTGCCGGTGTCATGCCGTTCAGATCCTTCACCACGCGATTGTAGTCGATGATCTTCAGCTGGCTCGCGGGGAACGTCACCGCAAGGAAATAACAATACTCCTCGTTACCGGTATGGTTCGGGTTGTGCTCCTCACATTTCTTGCCCACACGTGCCGCGGCGGCCGTACGGTGGTGACCGTCAGCGACATAGAGCGCCGGAATGTCGGCAAAGATCTCCGTGATGCGATCGTTGATCTTCTTGTCGCGAATCACCCAGAAGTGGTGTCCGAATCCCTCGGGAGCGGCTGTGAAGTCGTAATCGGCAGCGTGATTCTTCACCCAGTCGGCAACGATTTTGTTGATCTCATCGTTATCGGGATAGGCAAAGAAAACCGGTTCGAGGTTGGCTTGTTGCAACTCGACGTGTTTCATACGATCCTCCTCCTTCTCGACACGTGTCAATTCATGCTTCTTGATCTTGCCGTTCCAGTAGTCCTCATAGTTGCAGCACATAGCCAAGCCATACTGCGTGCGGCCGTTCATCGTCTGTGCATAGATATAGTAGTACTCCTCGCCGTCCTGCACGAGCCAGTTGTTGGCACGCCACTTGGCGAAGTTCTCCACCGCTTTTTTGTACACCTCGGGCGCATGCTCGTCGGCAATCGGATCGAAGTCGATCTCGGGTTTGATGATATGCAGGAGCGATTTCTCACCCGCTTCGGCCTTTGCTTCCTTGGAGTTCAGCACGTCGTAAGGGCGTGACGATACTTCGGCAGCCAATTCCTTGGGAGGGCGAATTCCTGCGAAAGGTTTAATTTTTACCATACATTTTTTATTTTATTCCTTTATCAATTTGTGGAATTTTGAGGAGGAAATTTGGTGCTTTGTCGAAGATGGGCGGAAGGGAGTGTACTCGACGTACATGACCGCCCGACCAACAAGCAAAGTACCAAATTTACCCTCAAAAAATGCAAATTAATTCTACTTATTAACTTGGAACTTTGTATCACCATGCTTCAAAAAACCGACGATCTGGTTCGCTGCGGCCAATCCGGCGTTGATGTTCGCTTCCGCAGTCTCGGCACCCATCTTTTTGGGTGTACCGAAGACACGCAATCCGAACTTCTCGTTCAACTCGGCCTGTGTGTCGGCGGCGATATCGGTCACATACTTCAGATCCTCACGCTCGGTCAGCGCTTGTGCCAGGCCAGCCTCGTCGATCACTTCTTTGCGTGCCGTGTTGACCAACGTGGCACCTTTCGGCATCGACGTCAATAGCGCATGTCCGATCGACTTTTTCGTCTGCTCCGTGGCGGGAATGTGCAGCGACAGGTAGTCCGAAACTTTGTACAACTCCTCCACGCTGTCCACCTTCTTCACCCCGTCGGCCTCGAAAACCTTGGCGTCCGTGATGAACGGATCGAACGCTACGACGTTCATACCCAACGCTTTACCTTTGCGTCCCACCAACTTACCGACGTTGCCGTAGGCATGGATACCCAGCGTTTTGCCCTGCAATTCTGTACCCGTACCGGACTGGAACTGGTTGCGTGCCATGAACACCATCATACCCAGTGCCAACTCGGCCACAGCGTTGGAGTTCTGCCCCGGCGTGTTCATCACGACGATACCGCGTGCCGTGGCGGCAGCGAGATCCACGTTGTCGTAACCGGCACCGGCACGTACGACGATCTTCAAATTCTTCGCCGCATCGATCACTTCGGCAGTCACTTTGTCGCTACGGATAATGATCGCCTCCACGTCGGCAACGGCCTTCAACAAATCTGCCTTATCGGTATATTTCTCCAACAGCACGGTCTCGAAACCGGCACTCTCGATAATTCCTTTAATCCCGTCGACGGCCTTCTTTGCGAAGGGTTTTTCGGTGGCTATTAATACTCTCATGGTATTCAAATTATTTATGTTTCTGTTCAAACTCCTGCATGCACTTCACCAACGCCTCGACACTCTCGATCGGGCACGCGTTGTAGATCGACGCACGGAAACCACCCACCGAGCGGTGTCCCTTGATGCCGACCATGCCTTGCGACTTCGCGAAATCCATGAACTCAGCCTCCAATGCCTCCTTGCCGGGAGCCATCACGAAACATACGTTCATCAGCGAACGATCCTCCTTCGCGGCAGTACCGACGAACAGCGGGTTGCGGTCGATCTCACCGTACAGCAGATCCGCTTTCTTCTTGTTGATCTTGTACATAGCCTCCAGACCACCGAGGTTTTTCACCCATTTGAGCGTCTCGTGCATCACGAAGATCGGGAATACGGGAGGCGTGTTGAACATCGAGTTGTCGCGCGCCTCCGCACCGATATGGGTGCTGTAATCGACCATCGTCTGCAGCTTGCGGCCCGACGAACCCAACAGGTCCTTGCGTACGATGACGAACGTCACACCGGCAGGGCCCACGTTCTTCTGCGCACCGCCATAGATAACGCCATATTTTTTTACGTCTACCGGACGCGACATGATATCCGAAGACATGTCGGCCACCAGCGTCACGGGAGAATCCATGTCGGTGTGAATCTCGGTACCGTAGATCGTGTTGTTGGTCGTGATGTGGAAATAGTCCACGTCGGTCGGGATTTTGTAGCCTTTCGGAATATAAGTATAGTTCTTATCCTCGCTCGATGCCACAACCTCCACGTCGCCGTAGAACTTCGCCTCTTTGACCGCTTTCTTCGCCCATACGCCCGTCTGCAGGTACGCAGCCTTGGATTTCATGATATTGGCAGGCAGCTCGAAGAACTGGGTCGACGCACCGCCACCGAGGAACAACACCGCGTAGTTATCGGGAATTCCCAACAGGTCGCGCCACAACTGTTCCGTCTCGGCCATCACGCGCTCCCAACCCGGAGTACGGTGCGAAATCTCCAACAGTCCGATCCCCGTGCCGTCGAAATCACGAATCGCCTCGATCGCCGACTCTACCGCCTCACGTGGCAATACACAAGGTCCCGCATTGAAATTGTGCTTTTTCATCTCTTACGTTTTAATGATTAAGTTTTATGAGTTTTTTAGGTTTTTTCAAATCCACCACGAAGGTAAGTATAAAATTGATAATTGACAATGGATAATGAAAAATTCTTCCCCCTATGCTTTCTCCATCCCCCAGAGAGAGGAGAGCTTGCCGCGCGGAGCGCGGCCAGATCCCGAGTCAGCAGGACTTCACCGACCTGGTGGATGCCACCGCTGTGACGGTCAACAACACCAGCTTCGTCCGTGCCGACGGCACGACGGCTTGGACTACTGGAGATCCCGGCATCCCTTATAAACAGTTCACCGATACGAACACCCGTAACGT
>DBDB01000074.1 GCA_002293345.1 Alistipes sp. UBA943 | reverse complement strand
TGGTGGCCTGACGCTGCGAGTCGGAGAAGTAGGCCGGTACCGTAATCACTGCCTCCGAAACCTCCTGTCCGAGGTAATCTTCGGCCGTTTTCTTCATCTTTTGGAGGATGATCGCCGAAATCTCCTGGGGGGTATACTGACGTCCGTCGATCTCCACGCGAGGGGTGTTGTTGTCGCCCTTCACCACCTTGTACGGCGAGCGTTTGATCTCACCCGACACCTGGTCGTACGTCTCGCCCATGAAACGTTTGATCGAGAAGATCGTGCGTGTGGGGTTCGTGATCGCCTGACGCTTGGCTGGTTCGCCGACTTTACGCTCCCCGTTGTCCGTGAATGCCACGATCGAGGGTGTCGTGCGGTGCCCCTCCGAGTTGGGGATCACCACAGGTTCGTTACCCTCCATCACCGCCACACACGAGTTGGTTGTGCCTAAGTCGATTCCGATAATTTTTGCCATAGTATTGATATTTTTAGTTTTTAATTTTGCTTGCACCCCACGATCGTCAAACTTTATGCCATGTGGATTTTCCTGTCAATTCATGACAAAATGGCAGCACCTTTAAGAAAGGTGTTTTAGGAGTAGGTTTCTCGTGATGTTTCCGAAACCCATCACAGAACCGACAAGTCGGAATACTAAATGCAAGGCATTGCCTCCGCCCGAAGGGCGGATAAAACAGAAAATTCCGCTTATCCCTGTAAAATAAGTTTTCAATTTTGGCTTTAGCCAAAATTGAAAACGAAATACAATCACCCCCTCCTTGGGGAGGGGGTAGGGGTAGGGGGAAAAGCGGCGGTGGCGAATACGGTAGCCGCGAGGGCGGCGGTTTCGGTACGGAGGCGTTGTGTGCCGAGGGAGATCGGGATAAAGCCGTGCCGTATGGCAAGATCTATTTCCGCAGGGGAGAAATCACCTTCGGGACCGATCAGGATCAGGACGTTTGTGTCGCGTTGCAGGATGTCGGGAAGATAACGACGCTCTCCCTCGCCACAATGGGCGATCAACTTTAATCCACCGAAAGGCTGTGTGATGAGATCCGTGACGGGTGTCAGGTCGCAAAGGTGCGGCCGCCACCTCCGCAATGACTGCTTCATTGCGGAGGTGACGACGCGCTCCGCGCGTTGTTGATTGACGGAACGGCGCTCGCACCGTTCCGTCAATAGCGGCCGCACCTCGGTGACACCTAACTCAGTGGCTTTCTCGAGGAACCACTCGAACCGCTCGGAGTTCTTGGTGGGCGCGCAGGCGATCGCGATAGTACGTGATTCGGGAGTGAATTCACGGTCGATAATCTTTATCCGGCACGCCCGTGGATCGGGATCCGTGATGCGGCAGGTGTATAGATTTCCCTGGCCATCGGTGATGTGCAGCGTGTCGCCGGACGTCATCCGTAGCACACGAACACAGTGTTTCGACTCCTCCTCCGGCAACGTGTCGCCCATTTGGGTGGCCGGTACGTAAAATAATTTCATGATGGGCAAAAGTAACAAAAATTTACTATCTTCGCCGACTGGTAGGTCGTGTGCCTATACAAAAAAGCACATATATAAAACTTAGATAAAGATGAAGCGTTTAATTTTAATTTCCTTGGTGACACTGATGGGAGCACTGACGATGTTGACAGGATGTAAGGGTACGGAGGTGAGTGCCAATCCCTTCTTCGAGACATGGGACACGCCGTACGGGGTGCCGCCGTTCGACCGAATCAAAACCGAACACTACATGCCTGCGTACGAGGCTGCCATGAAGGAGCATCTGGCAGAGATCGAAGCGATCGTGTCCAATAGCGAGGCTCCGACGTTCGAGAATGTGATGTTGGCCTATGACCGTGCGGGGTTGAAGTTGGAGGAGGTGAATCTCGTCTTCTCGATGCTCGTGAGCTGCGTGACCAACGACGAGATGCAGAAGATCCAGGCCGAAGTGATGCCGCGCCTGACGGCACACAATGACGAGATCCTCATGAATGAGGCACTCTTCACCAAGATCAAGGCTGTGTATGACCAATGTGCCGCCCTGAATCTCGATCCCGAGCGGGCGCGTCTGCTGGATAAAACTTACACGGAATTCGTGCGTGCAGGTGCGCTCCTGGATGCCGCGGGCAAAGAGCAACTCCGCAAGATCAATGGCGAATTAACCTCGTTGGGTGTGACGTTCGGACAGCACGTGTTGGCCGAGAACAACGCTTTCGAATTGGTCATCGACGAATCGCAAACGGCCGGACTGCCCGAGGGCGTGAGGGCCGCCGCGAAGGAGAAAGCCGAAGCGAAACAACTCACGGATAAATATATCATCACGTTGGATGCTCCGAGCCGCATCGCATTTCTGACATACGCGCAGGATCGCGGTTTGCGTGAGCAGGTGTTCAAGGGGTATATCGAGCGCGGCAATCGCAACGATGCGAACGATAACAAACAACTGGTACTCGATATCGCACGCCTGCGCAGCCAAAAAGCCAAACTGTTGGGTCACAAAGATTGGGGTTCGTATGTCGTGTCGAACGAGATGGCTAAAACGACCGCTGCCGTGTATGACCTGTTGGATGAGATATGGACTCCCGCGTTGGAGGGTGCCAAGGCCGAGGTGGCCGAAATGCAGCCGCTGCTGAATGCCGATGTGCCGGGTGCAACGTTCGAGGCGTGGGACTGGTGGTTCTATGCCGATAAGGTGCGTAAACAGAAATATGCCCTCGATGAAGAGGCGTTGAAACCCTACTTCTCGCTCGATAACACGGTGCGTGGTATCTTCGAGCTGTCGAACCGCCTGTTCGGATTGACGTTCCGTCCGGTGAATATTCCCGTGTATCACAAAGATTGCTCGGCGTATGAGGTGCTGGATGCCGATAACTCGCTGATCGGTATCATCTATTTCGACTTTTTCCCCCGTGCAAGCAAGAACAATGGCGCGTGGTGCGGCAACTACCGTATCCAGCGTTACGACAATGGCGAGCGTGTGGCACCGATCGTGAGTATCGTTTGCAACTTTACACCTCCTACGGGCGATAAACCGGCCCTGTTTACGTTGGAGGAGGTCGAGACGCTGTTTCATGAGTTCGGTCACGCACTGCATTTCCTGCTGTCGGACGTCAAGTACCGCGGCCTCACGTGGACGGAGGGTGACTTCATCGAACTGCCGTCGCAGGTGATGGAGAACTGGGCCGTGTCGCCTGAGATGTTGCGTCTCTACGCCACCCATTACCAGACCGGTAAGGTGATTCCGGATCATCTCGTGAAGGCGATCCAGAACAGCGCGAAGTTCAACCAGGGTTTTATCACCACCGAATTGGTCGCTGCCGCGCTGATCGATCAAGATATTCATTCGATCACGGATTTCGAGCCTTTCGATGTGAATGTGTTCGAGCGTGACGCCCTGAATACACGCCGTGGATTGATCCCGCAAATCGTGTCGCGTTACAGGTACCCCTACTTCCTGCATATTTTCGACGGTGAGTACTCCGCCGGATACTACTTCTATATCTGGGCCGAGGTGCTGGATAAAGATGCTTTCCGGGCGTTCAAGAGCACGGGCGATATCTTCAACCGCGAGGTGGCTCGTAAATTCCGCAAGGAGATTTTGGAGCGTGGCGGATCGGCCGACGGAATGACGATGTACCGCAAGTTCCGCGGCATGGATCCTGATAAATCGGCTATGTTGATTGGGCGCGGTTTGATGGAGGAACCGATCACGTTGCCCGTGGGAGTGGCGGACGTGTCGCTTGGAGAGTAATTTTAATCAAAATAAATAGATACAAAGAGCAATGAAGAGATTGGTAATGAGTTTAGCAGCAAGTTTTATTACGGTACTGGGCCTGAATGCACAGGAGCTTCCGGTGATCGACACGACGAACCCGCTTCTGAGTGAATGGACAACCCCCTACCAGACACCGCCGTTCGATAAAATCGAGTTGAAGGATTATAAACCGGCATTCGAGGTGGCGATCGCCGTGGCACGTGCCGAAATCGCAGGCATCACGGCTAACAAAGCCAAACCGACGTTCGAGAATACGATCGTGCCGTTGGAACGCAGCGGTGCGTTGATCGGTCGTATCGCAGGGGTGTTCTTCAACCTGCTGTCCGCCGCCACGTCGCCCGAGATGCAACAGATATCGTTGGAGGTGCAACCCATGCTGACGGCCTATTCAAACGATCTCTTCCTGAACGAAGCGTTGTTCGAGCGTGTCAAAAAAGTGCACAAAAAACCAGGTAAACTGACTGCCGAGCAACGTCGCCTGTTGGAAAATACGTACAAAGGTTTCGTGCGCAACGGTGCCAATTTGTCGGATGCTGACAAGGAGACCTATCGCCAGCTGACACTCCAACTCTCTGAGTTGCAGTTGGTGTTCGGACAGAACTCGCTCGAAGCGACGAATGCCTACACGCTCAACCTGACGGATGAGGCCGATGTGGCTGACCTGCCGGAGTTTGTGAAGGAGGGTATGGCTGCCGAGGCCAAAGCTCGTGGACAAGAGGGATGGACTGTGACGTTGCAATCGCCGAGTTACGTCCCCTTCATGACCTACTCGAACAACCGCCCCATCAAGGAGAAACTCTACCGTGTGTATGGCGCGCGTGCGTTGGGCGGTGAGAATGACAATACGGAGGTGATCCGTAAGATCGTCAACCTGCGCCTGAAACTGGCCAACCTGTTGGGATACAAGACGTTTGCCGATTACGTGTTGGAGGATCGCATGGCAGGAAGTTCCGAGGCGGTGAATGATTTCTTAGACGAGTTGCTCGTCGAGACGAAAGATTACGCGGTGAAAGATGTCGAGACGATCGCTGCGTACGCACAAGCCAATGGGCTCGAAGGCGAGTTGATGCCGTGGGATTTCGCATACTGGTCGGAGAAGTACAAGGAGCAGAAATACGCCCTCAATGACGAACTGCTGAAACCCTATTTGGAACTCGACAATGTCGTGAAGGGTGTCTTCATGTTGGCGACGAAACTCTACGGTTTGGAGTTCACGCCGAATAAGGAGATTGCGGTGTACCACCCCGAAGTAACGGCTTGGGAGGTGCGTGACAACGGTCGTCTGATGGCGATTCTGTATCTGGATTTCTTCCCGCGTGACAGCAAACGTGCAGGTGCGTGGATGACCACTTTCCGCGAGAATAAGATTGTCGATGGGGTAGAGACACGTCCGTTGGTGTCACTCGTGATGAACTTCACAAAACCCACCGCAACTACTCCCTCGCTGTTGACATGGATGGAGTTTACGACGTTCCTGCATGAGTTCGGTCACGCGTTGCATGGCATTCTGGCCGAGGGTCAGTACGAGTCGCAAACGGGTACGAACGTGTACCGTGACTTCGTGGAGCTGCCGTCGCAAATCATGGAGAACTGGGCTACCGAGAAGGAGTTTCTCGACCTGTGGGCCGTGCATTATCAGACTGGTGAAAAAATCCCTGCAGAGTTGATCGAGAAGATCAAGGCGTCGGAAAACTATCAGGCGGCGTATGGTAATATTCGTCAGTTGTCGTTCGGATTTGCCGACATGTCGTATCACTCGATTACGCACCCGCTGGAGGGCGATGTGGAGCTGTTTGAGAATGCGGCCATGGAGTCGACACGTCTCTTCCCCGAGGTGAAAAATGTGGCCATGTCACCCACTTTTTCGCACATTTTTTCGGGAGGCTATGCGGCAGGATATTATGGCTACAAATGGTCTGAGGTGATGGAGGCCGATGCCTATTCGCTCTTCAAGGAGCGTGGTATCTTTAACCACGAAGTGGCGAATGCGTTCCGTCGTGAGGTGCTGTCGATGGGTGACCGTCGCCATCCCATGGAGTCGTACGTGAAGTTCCGTGGACATACCCCCGAAACCAAAGCCCTCATCGAAAAAATGGGCCTCGGAAAAGAGTAATAAATACCACTAAAATCCCCGCCGAAAGGCGGGGGTTTTTTATTAACAATCCATAGGTTTTAACTATCGTTTTTGAAAATGCCATAAGTTTTACTTATAAGTCATCCGCGCCCGGGGATTTGCCGTCGGAGGCGGCGCTTTTTTTATCAAC
>DBDB01000079.1 GCA_002293345.1 Alistipes sp. UBA943 | reverse complement strand
CAACACATCCTCGTCGAACTCTTCGGTCGTCGCCACATCCTCCACATTCGAAGTGATTTTCTCGTCCGAGAAGAGCATGAAGTGCTGGATGAGGATCCGTGCGGCCTCTTTGAGTGCATCGGTGGGCTGGATCGAACCGTCCGTAGTGATCTCTATGTTGAGTTTCTCGTAGTCGGTACGCTGCTCCACACGGTAGTCCTCGATCGTGTACTTCACGTTTTTGATCGGCGTGAAAATGGCGTCGATGGGCAGTGTGCCAAACTCGGCCTCCTCAGGCATGTTCTCCTCGGCAGGCACGTATCCACGTCCCTTCCCGATGGTGATCTTGAACTGCAATTTCGTCCCGGGTGCCAATCGGCAGATTACCAGGTCGGGGTTCAACACCTTGAAAAAGGAGAGGAAATTGGATATATATCCGGCCGTCAGTTCGGTCACGCCGGCCACGTTCACCGACACAGTTTCGGCATCTTGTCCCTCGACGGTACGCGCGAACCGGACCTGTTTGAGGTTGAGAATGACGTCGATCATGCTCTCCATCACACCGGGGATGGCTGCAAACTCATGGTCTGCACCGGCGACTTTAACAGTCGTGATGGCATAACCCTCCAATGAGGAGAGTAATATGCGTCGCAGGGCGTTACCGACGGTCATACCGAACCCGGGCTCCAGCGGACGGAACTCAAACTTTCCGAACGTTGGTGTGCTTTCGAGCAGGATGACCTTTTCGGGCCTCTGAAAGGGTAAAATTGCCATACTAATGCGTGATGTTAAGTGATTACTTGGAGTAGAGTTCGACGATGAGCTGTTCCTTGATATTTTCGGGAATCTCCTCGCGTTCGGGACGCTGCATGAACTTACCCGTCATCGAGGCGCCGTCCCAATCCAACCATGCGTAACGGCTCTTGCGAGGGCCAGCCAAGGCGTTGACGATCACTTCGAGGCTCTTTGATTTCTCACGAACGGACACAGCGTCACCGATCTTCAACGAGTAGGACGGAATATTCACCACGCTTCCATTGACACAGATGTGGCAGTGCGACACCAACTGACGAGCAGCTGCACGTGTAGGTGCGATCCCGAGGCGGTACACCACGTTATCGAGACGGCACTCCAACAATTTGAGGAGGTTTTCACCCGTGATACCACCCATGCGGGCAGCCTGCTCGTACGTGCGTGAGAACTGTTTCTCGAGCAATCCGTAGGTTGCTTTTGCCTTTTGTTTCTCGCTCAACTGCACTCCGTATTCGGATACTTTCTTGCGTTTACGCGACAGTCCGTGTTGTCCGGGAGGGAAATTGCGCTTATCGAGCACTTTATCCGCTCCGAAGATCGGTTCGCCGAATTTCCTGGCGATCTTACTTTTTGGTCCTATGTATCTTCCCATTGTTTTGTTTGTTTTTTCTGTTCATTACATGTAATCGGGGTCGGAATCCTTCCGCCACCCCTTTTGTAATCCCCGCCTCTTTCATTTCTTGTTCCCAGCCGGTGACCTTCTGATCTCACCCCAGTTCGGCTCTCAGCCCACTCTGCCTCCCCCGGTTCGGCTCCTCTTGATGCCCCCCCCTTGATCGGCCCCCTCAGTCCGGCCCCCGGTTCGGCCTCTTAGACGCGGCGGCGGTTGGGCGGACGGCATCCGTTGTGGGGCATGGGCGTCACATCGACGATCTCCATCACCTCCAACCCGGCACCGTTGATCGTGCGTACAGCCGACTCGCGACCCGCACCGGGACCTTTGACGAACACTTTCACCTTGCGCAGACCCATGTCGAACGCCACTTTGGCACAATCCGACGATGCGGTTTGAGCTGCATAAGGGGTATTCTTCTTGGAGCCACGGAAGCCCATTTTACCTGCGGACGACCAACTGATCACGTCCCCACCCTCATTGGTGATGGTGATGATGACGTTGTTGAAAGTCGAGTGTACATAAGCGTTGCCCATGACACCCACCTTAACCACTTTTTTCTTTACTGTTCCGGTTTTCTTAGCCATACTTGTCAGTGATTATTTGGTAGCCTTTTTCTTGTTAGCGACTGTCTTCTTGCGGCCCTTGCGTGTACGGGCGTTGTTCTTGGTGCTTTGACCGCGCACGGGCAGCCCCAGACGGTGACGGATACCACGGTAGCAACCGATATCCATCAATCGTTTGATGTTGAGCTGTACGACCGAACGGCATTCGCCCTCGACCTTGATCCCCATGGAGGAGATCGTGTTACGGATCGACCCCACCTGTTCGTCCGACCAATCCTGTACCTTCACGTTGGGATCGATACCCGCCGTTGCCAGGATTTTTTGGGCAGTCGACCGACCTATACCGTAGATATAGGTGAGTCCGATCTCGCCGCGTTTGTTTTTTGGTAAATCTACACCAACTATACGTGCCATAAATTATCTTTTGTTCTTCTTTTTTTAATTGTGCGTTCCACACCCGGATCTTATCCTTGGCGCATTTTGAATTTCGGGGTCTTCTTGCAGATGACGTAGAGTTTACCCTTGCGTCGTACGATCTTGCAATCCTCGCTCCTCTTCTTGATAGATGTTTTTACTTTCATTTGTCTTGATCTTAATCGTCCTTCACGGGCCGCAGCCGCTGCACACCCGCTTCGCGAGGCAGCATCGGCACTGGCCCTTGTTATTTGTACCTAAATGAGATCCGTCCTTTGGAAAGGTCGTAAGGCGTCATTTCTACCTTTACTCTGTCACCGGTAAGGATCTTAATGTAGTGCATGCGCATCTTCCCCGAGATATGGGCCGTGATGACGTGACCATTCTCCAACTCGACACGGAACATCGCATTGGACAACGCCTCGGTAATCACTCCGTCCATTTCAATCGTACTCTGTTTTGCCATACTTTTCTACTCTAATCCTTCCTTTGTTCTGCCTCCCAATCCGGCTCCCCTACCCTCAGGCCTTTTCGGTCCCGGCCCCCTTTTTTAAGTTCTTCTTCGATGATGCTGAAATCCGTCATCACTTCAGCCCTTCCCGGACGCACCACCACGGCATATTCGTAGTGGGCGGCAGGTTTACCGTCACGCGTGACGACCGTCCATCCGTCCGACAGGAATCGTACCGCCTTTGAACCCATGTTGATCATCGGTTCGATGCAGATCACCATTCCCTCTTTGAGGAGCGGTCCCCGTCCACGTGCGCCGTAGTTGGGCACCTCGGGATCCTCATGCATGTGTCTTCCGACTCCGTGACCGGTCAACTCGCGCACCACGCCATATCCATGACTCTCGGCATGCGTCTGCACAGCAGCGGAAATATCACCCACACGATTACCTGCAATGGCCTGTTCGGTGCCCTTGTCGAGCGCTTCGCGTGTGACCTGCATCAACATTCGCGCTTCGGGAGACACACCTCCAACGGCAAACGTGTACGCCGAGTCACCGACGAATCCTTTCCAGAGGGTACCACAATCCACCGACACGATGTCACCTTCACGGAGCACTTTTTTGTCGGAAGGAATACCATGTACCACCTCCTCATTGACGGCGATGCATAGCGACGCCGGGAATCCCTGATAACCGAGAAACGCAGGAACGGCTCCATGGGAGCGGATAAAATCTTCAGCGATTTCATCCAGGCGTTTGGTTGTGACTCCGGGCGCGATGTGTTTCCCCACTTCGGCCAACGTGCGACTCACAAGCAAATTATTCTCCCGCAATAGTGCGATTTCCTCCTCGGTTTTGACGTGTATCATATCATCTTAAAGAACGTGCCCCCGCCTTAATCCCCCTTTTGCCCTGTTGTTGTGCCCTTTTCGGCTCTCTCCTTCGCGCCCTCTTTTCTTAGCGAGGCCTCTCTACTCCTACCCTTCTCGACCCCTCTTGACGCTTCCTCTCCTGCAGCCCCTTTAACTGCGACCCTGGATGCGGCCTGTTTTCATCAGACNNAGACCGTCGTAGTGACGCATCAGGAGATAGGACTCGATCTGTTTCAACGTGTCGAGAATCACACCCACCATGATCAGGAGCGACGTACCGCCAAAGAAGTACGCGAACGCCTGCTGGATACCTAAGAGCTTCATCGCCAGGGATGGCAGTATCGCCACAACGGCCAGGAAGATTGATCCGGGAAGTGTGATGCGCGTCATGATCGAGTCGATGTAACCGACAGTGGCTTTACCGGGTTTTACTCCCGGGATGAAACCGCCGTTGCGTTTCATGTCATCGGCCATGGCTTGCGGATTGACGATGATCGCGGTGTAGAAATAGGTGAACGCCACGACCAACACACCGAGTGTGAAGTTGTACCAGAACCCGCTGATGTTGGCGAACGCACCTGCAAACGCGGGTGCAGAGGATGCGAACAGCATCGGAATGAACATCAACGCCTGTGCAAAGATGATGGGCATCACGTTCGCGGCATTGATTTTCAGGGGTATATATTGACGTACGCCGCCGTATTGCTTGTTCCCGACGATACGTTTGGCGTATTGCACAGGGATTTTGCGTACGGCTTGTACGAGAGCTATCGTCGCCATAAAGACCAAGAACAACAGCATGAATTCGATAATCAGCATCAGGATGCTGCCTCCGGTGGTCTGGAGGCGTGCATTTACTTCGGCCAACATCGCGTGAGGGAGACGTGCCACGATACCGATCATGATAATCAGCGAGATACCGTTACCGAGCCCTTTGTCGGTGATTTTCTCTCCGAGCCACATGATGAACATCGTACCGGCGATGAGGATCAACGTCGCGTAGACAATGTACCAGAACGAGTTACCGTACACGAACGCACTGGGCATATCGTGATGGATCTTCGCCATGTAGGCCGGCGCCTGGATCACGAGTACGGCGATCGTGAGGAGTCGCGTCCACTGGTTCATCTTGCGGCGTCCGCTCTCTCCCTCTTTCTGCATGCGCTGGAAGTAGGGGATCATCATACCGAGCAACTGGATGATGATCGAGGCGGTGATGTATGGCATCACGCCGAGCGCGAAGATCGCCACGTTACCGAACGCACCTCCGGAGAAGACGTTCAACAGTCCCAGAAGACCATTCGACTCCATTTGTCCGGCGATAGCGGACCCCTCACCGAGTGCATTGGGGTTGATACCCGGGATCACGACAAAACACCCCAGACGGTAGACCAACAACAGGCCCAACGTGTAGAGGATGCGTTTGCGCAGCTCCTCGATTTTGTAGATGTGTTTGAGTGTCTCGACGAATTTCTTGTTACACGCCAAGAGCGCGACCACAACCGCGATGACACCCGCCACAATCCAATATCCGGTACTATTCATGGCTTACGCTTTCGTTTCAAGTTTTTCCACTTTACCTCCCGCGGCTTCGATGGCTGCCTCCGCGCTCTTCGAGAAAGCGTGTGCCTTCACGGTGATTGCCTTGGAGATCTTACCGTTACCGAGGATCTTGACCTTGTGACGCGCTCCGACGAAACCGGCCTCGATCAACGTGTCGATCGTAATCTCGGTGAGGTTTTTCTTCCCTGCCAACTCCTCGATGGTCGAGAGGTTGATCGGTTTATACTCCACGCGTTTGAGGTTGGTGAATCCGAACTTCGGCACACGGCGCTGGAGGGGCATCTGACCGCCCTCGAAGCCCAATTTACGGGAGTAACCCGAGCGCGACTGCGCACCTTTATGGCCACGCGTGGCAGTACCTCCGTGTCCCGAACCGGCACCACGGCCGATACGTTTTTCGTGATGTGTGGATCCCGCAGCGGGTTTCAAATTATTTAATTCCATAATCTATTCTGCTTTTTCTTCCGTTACTTCCGCTGCAACCTTTTTGGCTGCTGCCTTTTTGGCAGGGGCGGCTACTTCTTGTACCTTTACGAGGTGGTTGACCTTGGTGATCATCCCTTTGATCATCGCCGAGTCGTCGTGTTGCACGCTGTGATTGATCTTTCGCAGCCCCAACGCGTCGAGGTTTTTGCACTGCTGAGCGGTAGCACCGATACGGCTCCGAACTTGCGTAATTTGTATTCTTGCCATCGTTCTTCAGTTTAACCGTTAAAGACTTGTTTCATCGAGATGCCCCGGATCTGCGCCACGCTGTACGCGTCTCTCAACTCACACAGCGCCCCGAGAGTCGCTTTGACGAGGTTGTGGGGGTTGGAGGAGCCTTTGCTCTTCGCCAACACGTTCTTCACGCCCGCAGACTCCAACACGGCACGCATCGCACCACCGGCAATGATGCCCGTACCGGGCGCCGCGGGATGGATCATCACCTGCGAACCGCTGAATTTGGCCTCCTGTTTGTGGGGGATCGTGCCGTTGATCACGGGGATCTTCACGAGGTTTTTCTTGGCATCTTCGACACCTTTGGCGATCGCTGCCTGCACCTCGGAGGCTTTTCCGAGGCCGTAACCCACGACACCGTTCTCGTCACCGACGACAACGATAGCCGCAAACGTGAACGTACGTCCACCCTTCGTCACTTTCGTCACGCGGTTGATGGCAACGAGTTTGTCTTTCAATTCGAGGTCGCTCGTGCGGACCCTTCTTATGTTGCTGTTTGCCATATTCATTTAGAATTTAAGACCGCCTTCACGCGCGGCGTCTGCTAACTGTTTAACACGTCCGTGGTAGAGGCACCCGTTGCGATCGAACGCCACGGTTGAAATCCCCTTCTCCGAGGCACGTTTGGCGGCTAATTTGCCGACCATAGTTGCGACTTCGGATTTATTTTTACCGGTCGTTTCGCCGATCTCTTTGTCGAGCGACGATGCGGTAGCGAGGGTAATCCCCTGCCGGTCGTCGATGAACTGGACGTAGATCTGCTTATTGGAACGGAACACGGTCATACGTGGTTGTTCGGCGGTACCGTTCACGACTTTGCGGATACGCATCTTGATACGCGCCCGTCTTTCTATTTTAGTCAATGCCATAATTACTCTCTTTTATCTTTACACCTCATGGGTTTCCCCTTGTCTTTCACACTGGGCCTCTCCTCCCTTATAGCCCTTGGTTAAGCCCCTCATTCGGCACCCTTCGGCCCCTTATTTAGCGTTTGCCGACTTGCCGGCTTTGCGACGAATTTGCTCACCTACGAAGCGGATACCTTTACCCTTGTACGGTTCGGGTTTACGCAACGAACGGATTTTGGCAGCTACCTGTCCGACGAGCTGTTTGTCGATACTTTTGAGCGTGATGATGGGTGCACCTTTTTTCTCGGTCACCGCGGTTGCGGTCACTTCGGACGGCAACATGAAGTGTGTATCGTGCGAGTATCCGAGGCTCATTTCGAGTACCTGGCCCTTCATTTCGGCTTTGAAACCGACACCGACCAACTCCTGTTTGATCTCGTAACCTTTCGACACGCCGACAACCATGTTATTGATCAGTGCGCGATAGAGCCCGTGGAGGGAGCGGTGACGGGGTTGATCTGTCGGACGCGACAGCAGCACAGCGGGTTTCTCGACACCGGTACGCGTATCGGTATAGGTTCCGACCTCGACTTTGATATCCGGGTCAACTTTCTGACTCAGTGTCCCAAGAGGCCCTTTGACGCTTACCAAATTGGCAGGCGAGATCTCCACGACCACGCCGGCAGGTAAGTTTACAGGTGATTTACCAATTCTTGACATTGTTTTTACTTATCGTTTGTTAATATTATATAAGTTTCCCTTATACCCCCACCACCTTTTCGGCCCCTTAATATACGGAACACAATACTTCGCCGCCGACGTTCTCCTGACGAGCCTTGGCGTCAGTCATCACCCCTTTGGAGGTAGACACGATAGCGATACCGAGGCCATTCAACACACGCGGCATCTTCTCGGCAGTGGCATACTGACGCAAACCCGGACGGCTGATGCGGTGCAGGTTTTTGATGGCATTGGTTTTAGTGGCATCGTCCCATTTGAGGGCGATTTTGATCACAGGATGACCTTTTTCGTTCGTATCGAACTTGTAGGCCAGGATGTAACCTTGTTCATGGAGAATCTTTGTGATCTCCTGTTTGATCTTCGAGCCGGGAGCTTCAACCACCTTGTGATTGGCTTTCACCGCGTTTCTAATCCGGGTCAAAAAGTCCGAAATAGGATCTGTCATAGCTATTTTAGTTAAAATTTGAATTGCAAAGGTAACAAAAATTTTCAAAACTCGCTGTAACCGGCTGTTTTGTATTCAAAGTGAGTTGGCTTTGACGTCAATTTTCTTCTCAAAGTGCCGTATATGCAAGGGCGGTGAGGAAATTGTGAGGGCACGTACTACAGGTACGTAACCGAAACAATTTTTGAGACAATCGCCGCAGATGCGGTGCTTTCAGAAGAAAATAAATTACCAGGACGCTTTCGTAACGCCCGGAATCAACCCCTGCGACGCCATTTCGCGAAACTGGATACGGCTGATGCCGAACAGACGGATGTAACCCTTCGGACGTCCGGTCAGTTTGCAACGATTGTGCTGACGGTTGGGGTTGGAGTTACGGGGCAACTTAGCGAGTGCCTGCCATGCTTCCTCGTGATCGATCTCGCCTGCTTTCAATTTGGCGGCGATTTCGTCACGTTTGTGTTGATGCCGTTTGGCGAGCTTCTCACGCTTCACCTCACGGGCTTTCATTGATTCCTTAGCCATTATGCTTCTGTTTTTTTAGCGTTTTTGAATGGGAGACCGAATTCACGCAGCAGCGCGTAACCCTCCTCGTCCTTGGCCGCGGTGGTCACAAACGTAATCTCCATACCGAAGATCTTGGTGATNNTCGATCTCGGGGAAGATGATCTGCTCAGTGATACCGAGGGTGTAGTTACCCGACCCGTCGAACTTCTCGTTGATGCCTTTGAAGTCGCGGATACGGGGCATCGCCACAGCAATGAGACGCTCCAGAAACTCGTACATCCGTTCGCCGCGCAGCGTGACACGCACACCGATCGGCATACCTTTACGGAGTTTGAAGTTCGAGATATCCTTTTTGGATTTCGTCTGCACGGCTTTTTGACCGGTGATGAGCGAGAGTTCCTCCATCGCGACGTCGATCAATTTTTTGTCGGCGACAGCTTGCCCCATTCCCTGATTGACGACGATTTTTTCGAGTTTCGGGCACTGCATGACGCTCGAATAGCCGAATTCCTTCATCAGAGCGGGAATGATCTGCTCTTTGTATTGTGTCTTTAATGTTGGTACGTATGCCATAATAGGTCTTTATTTTTGGCTCCTTATTTAATTTCTTCGCCGGATTTTTTGGCGTAACGGACTAATTTACCCTCTTTATCGGCTTTGCGGCCGATACGAGTAGGTTTGCCTGATTTGGGATCGAGCACCTGCAAGTTGGAGATGTGGATGGCAGCCTCTTGTTCGAGGATTCCGCCTTGTGGGTTTTTGGCGTTGGGTTTTGTGGCCTTCTTGACCATGTTGACACCCTCGACGATGGCACGTTGTTTCTTCACGTCGACCCCGAGGACAGTCCCTTGACGGCCCTTGCTGTCACCGGCATTGACAAACACCGTATCGCCTTTTTTTATGTGTAATTTCACTGACATAACTTTTTTCTTATTGGCCTCCCCCCGTTAATTACAGCACTTCGGGAGCGAGGGAGATGATTTTCATGTTGTGGTCGCGGAGTTCACGAGCCACGGGACCGAAGATACGTGTGCCACGGATTTCGCCCTGGTTGTTGAGCAACACGACGGCGTTGTCATCGAAACGGATGTACGAACCGTTGGCGCGGCGAATCTCTTTGGTCGTACGCACGACGACGGCTTTGGAGACGGTACCTTTCTTCACGTCGCCGGACGGAGATGCACTCTTCACGCTGACAACGATTTTATCACCGATGGATGCGTAGCGGCGTTTCGTGCCACCGAGCACCCGGATACAAAGCACTTCCTTTGCACCGCTGTTATCGGCCACAGTGAGTCTACTTTCTTGCTGTATCATAACTATTTCGCTCTTTCAATGATTTGTACTAACCGCCAGCGTTTGGTTTTGCTGAGTGGCCGAGTTTCCATGATACGTACGGTATCGCCCTCTTTGCAAGTTGTATCGAGACACTCGGAGACAAACTTGGTTGTTTTATTGACGAACTTTCCGTACATGGGGTGTTTGACCTTACGAGCGACGGCAACGACGATGGTTTTTTCCATTTTGTTGCTGACGACGACGCCGATGCGTTCTTTTCTGAGATTTCTTTCCATATCTGTAGTCTCTTAACTGTTCTGTTTCTGACGCAACGTGGTCAACATCCGGGCGATATCGCGACGTGATTTTTTGAGCACGGCGGGATTTTCCACCGGCGACACCGCATGTTGCACTTTGAGTCTATTGAGCTGCTCTTTTTCGGCAGCCACACGTTCGGTGAGATCCTTCACCGACAACTCGTTTATGTCTTTGTTCTTTGCCATTTCTTTGTACTCCTTAAATTATCGCCTCCGCGGCACTCTTCTTCTCGTCTCTCGACTGCACGGGTCCTTCAACTGCAGCCTCGGGTCTCCTCTGTCACTCCCAACTGCGGCCCTTCAGCAACCTCAGCCCTCTCTGTCAGCCCCGGCCCTTTCAGTCGCCCCCTTAGTCGCCCTTCCTTAGTTCAGCCCCTCGACGAAGTCGCGGCGGATGATGAATTTGGTGGTGATGGGCAGTTTTTGCGCACCGAGACGGAGGGCTTCCTGCGCCACTTCGAGGGGCACCCCTTCGGCTTCGAACAGGATACGTCCGGGCGTCACGGGCGCCACAAATCCCTCGGGGTTACCTTTACCTTTACCCATACGCACCTCGGCGGGTTTTTTGGTAATCGGTTTATCGGGGAAGATGCGGATCCAGAGTTGTCCTTCACGTTTCATGTGACGGACNNTTCATGTGACGCGTGATGGCCTGACGGGCTGCCTCGATCTGCCGTCCGGTGATCCACGACGACTCGAGTGCTTTGATAGCGAATGATCCGAACGCGAGTTGGTTTCCCCGCGACGCAAGGCCCTTCATCCGGCCCTTCTGCATTCTTCTAAATTTGGTCTTCTTCGGTTGTAACATTGCTGTACTTTTTTTGTTCTTTATTCCGCCGCTCCGCGGCGGGAGAGGGGGACGT
>DBDB01000062.1 GCA_002293345.1 Alistipes sp. UBA943 | reverse complement strand
GGCGAGCGCAGCGAGCCGTAATGCGCGGTGGATTGTGTGAGGGGGTGGGCTTTTGAAAAAAGCCCCGCAGCCCGTAGCCATGGGCGGGCGAGGGCTGCCACTCAAAAAGACGAGTAGCATCCCACGCTGGCTACGTGCTTTCCCCTCACACCCTCTCGAACTCGATACGGATTGTCTGTGATTTATTGGTTAGACGGATGTAGTTGTCGCTGATTTGCTGAATTGTGTATCTCTCGTGATTAATCTTTGGTTTGTCTGAAAAGAACTGTGTCATCATACCCTCGTGATACTCACTTACTACTCTCCAAGTTTCTCCATCGAAGTGACGGATGAACATCAATCTCCACATTCCTTTCAATTCTGCTTTCATTTTGGCGCATTTATTAGGTTAATTACTTGCGCCTCTAATGAAAAAAGGCGCGAAACAATCCCCGACAGAAGGCCTTGCAAGCCCGATTAGGAAGAATGTACGCGCCCGGTCGTGTCTGCAACTGGATAACAGCACGTGCCGGAGCAAACAACTTAATCCTAATCAAACCTCACCAACTGGCGAGTTGCAAGTTTTCTATCGGATTAAAGAGAGTTACTCTTTAAATATTTTCGCTACAAATATAAGGAAAAGATTTGGATTCCACGGCGACTTCGTCGCCTCTGAATGACGGCTGCCACCTTCGCGCTATACGCTTCGGGCGCTTGTCCGCGTTCGCTGCCGCATCCCCACGCCGCCAGAAAGCCGCTCTATTGCGGATCGACGTCGCAGCTTATGCGCAGGCTCTTGGGTAGAGTGAATGAGGCGAGTAAGTCGGCGAGTTTGCGGCGTGAGGTGAGGTCGGTGATTTTAAGCAGCAGCGTCAGGATATGTTCGTTCTTCACCTTGTCGACCAACGCGGGTTGCGGACCGAGTAGCATCGATCCAAAAACTGCGCGTCCACGTGACGCAAGGTTATTTGCCGTTGCCCAAAGCGTATCCAAATAGCGTCCATAGAGCCTTATTTCGACCAATCTGCAGAATGGAGGGTAGAGAAATTCGCGGCGTTCGGCAAGCTGATCGCGTGCCATCGAAAAATAATCGCCCTCGGCAACCTGACGAATGAGCGGCTCCTGCGGCCTAACGGTCTGTATGACAACTTCGGCACGTTCTCCGCCTCGTCTCCCCCCGCGTCCGGACATTTGAGTAAGCGTCTGAAAGGCACGTTCCGCAGCACGAAAATCGGGATAAGCCAGCAGATTGTCGGCATTCAGAATCCCCACCAATCCTACGCCGCCGAAATCGAACCCCTTGGTGATCATCTGTGTACCCACCAGGATATCGGTCTCGCCTGCCTCGAACCGACCTATTATTCCCTCATGTCCTGCAACATCCCTGTCCAACCGCTCGATGCGCGCCTCGGGGAACAGTTCCTCCAACGCCTTCTCTACTTTCTGGGTTCCGAATCCCCGCGGTTCCAACGCCGCTGCGCCGCACGTCGGACACGCCGCCGGAACTTTAGTCGAACGTCCGCAATAGTGGCACCTCAGCACACCATCATCCTTATGCCACGTCATCGCAACGTTACACTGCCGACACATAACCGCAGCACCGCACTCCGCACATTCTATATAAGGCGCAAAACCCCGGCGGTTTTGGAAAAGCATCGCCTGGCGTCCACCCTCCAGCGTATCCTGAAGTTTATCCAACAAAACCTTATTGAAATGCGTCGTACGCTCGCCACGCTCCACAGCCTTCAGTGTGTTGGAAATCACAACTCGCGGCAGCTCGCTACCGCCATATCTCTCGCCCAAATAGACATATCCATACTTTCCTCTCCGTGCATTATGATAACTCTCCAACGACGGCGTGGCGCTACCCAACACCACCCCGCATCCCGTCATGCGTCCCATCATCACGGCACAATCCCGTGCCTCGTATCGTGGTGCGGGGGTCGCCTGCTTGTAACTCGCATCGTGTTCCTCATCCACCACGATCAACCCCAACCGACGGAACGGCAGGAATATCGCCGAACGTGCCCCGATGATGAGCTCCCCACCCGCAGAGGTGGCCAGTGTCTGGTAGATCTTATTACGCCGCGGTGCGGTCACTTTCGAGTGATAGGCCGTCACACGATCCCCGAAAACGCGCTTGAAACGTTGGATCAGCTGTGTCGTCAGCGCGATTTCGGGCACCAGTACCAGCACCTGCCCCCCCCGTGCCAACACCTCTGCCGCCAGGTGCATATACACCTCCGTCTTTCCCGAACCCGTGACGCCCCGCAGCAGTGTCACACCCCGTTTTTCATCCCTTATCTGCTCGAAAACTCGCTGCTGAGCCGCCGACAGCGCCGGCAACTGAAACTCCTCACCCTCCTCAAACACACGGTTCGGCAGGTCGAGGTACTCCAACCTCGGCGGCAACGCCGCAGCCATCACCTCGCCCAACGTGCACATATAGTAATCCGCCATCCACGCCCACAGATCACGTTGATGTCGATCCACCACCTCCATGTCGAACAGTACGGCGTGTATGGGTTTGATCTTCTCCCACACCGGCGTTTCGCCATGCACACGCCACACCACCCCCATGCAGATCTTGTCCGTGCGTCCGAACGGCACCTCCACAACCATCCCTTCCGCCACCTCGAATCCCTCCGGAATCACATAGGTATAGATCGGTTGCGCCAGCGGCAACAATATATCTGCAAAGAGTGACAATCTATTTGTCAGTCGCTAACGCGGAGCCGCCGATGATACCGAACCCTTGTCCATAGACACCTGTCACGGACGCCACGGAAACGAATGCGTTCGGGTCGAGACCTTTGACGAGTTTGAGGATATCGGCCGTTTCACGCTTGCGACACAGTACCATCACCACCTGAGTGGACTCTTTGGTGAACCATCCCATCCCATCGAGCATCGTCACGCCACGATGTGCATCGTGCGTGATCGCCTCGGCCACCTCCTTGTACTTACGCGACATGATCAACAGTTGTGTCGATTGCTGCGTGCCTTGTAGCAGCGCGTCGGTCGTGAAGCTGAACACCGCCGTGATGATAAATCCATAGATCACCGCCTCCAATCCCATGCCGACCAACAGCGACGAACAGATGACGATTGAGTCGTGTACCATCACCACACGCCCGTAGTTCACCGGACGATACTTGTTGATGATCACTGCGAGGATATCCACACCTCCCGTCGATCCGCCGTTACGGAAGCAGAGGAAGATACCCGTGCCGCAGATGATACCGCCCATGATGACGAGCAGCAAGCGATCCAGATTGCCGAAGATGCTGGTCGAATCGGTTGGGATCACGCCCCGTGCGGCCATCCACTCCTGCACATCGGGGAGGTAGGTTTGGAAGAAGTTCATCATCACGGAGACCATCACGACACAGAAGATCGTCTTCACACCGAATTTCCATCCCACCAGAAATCCGGCGGTGAGGAGCAGTGACGTGTTGATAATGAGCACCATCGTACCGATCTGTATGTCCCATCCGAATCCTGCTTCGAGTGCTTTTGTGATGACGAGCGAGAGACCGGTCGCACCACCCGCAGTGCCATGTGCAGGCCAGATGCACGCAATCCATGCAAACGTGTACAACGCAATGCCCACCCACATCGACAAGTACTCCTTGACCATTGTCGAAGCCTTGTCCATAGTCTTTACATCCAAGTAGTTTTTCATTTATCGAAATTTGTTTCGATCGCAAAGATACACTTTTTCCTTTTCTTTTTCTAAAACCTTTTTTTAAGACCGTTCGCTTTTTTTCTTTTTTCAAGACCGCCGCTTTTTGGTGAAAAGCGGCACCAAAAACTTTCGGGAGATGCTTTGCATCTCCATAATTTGCGCGCGGACAAAGCCTGGCGGCTTTTTGTCCATTTGACGTGTCTGTTTTCCCGCAAGCAAGCTTGCAGAAAACCTCCCCGCCAAACGAACGAGCTCCTGCGGAGCTCTTGTCCTCGCGACAACAGATCGCGAGCCTCGAAGAGGCTGTGAACGAAAACAAGAAGGACACGTCAAGTTCACTTGTAAGTGGACTACTTGGTTTTGGGCACAGAACTTCCGTCAGGAAGTCGCGAGTTGTGTCGCGCACATAATGGAGATGCAAAGCATCTCCCGAAGTTTTTTGCAGGAGCTTTTTTCCAAAAAAGCGACAGTGGGGTCTTAGGGAAGTAAAAAAGAAAAGGTTTTAGAAAAAAACGGCAGTTGTGTGGGGAAGTTGATTATTTTGTTATCTTTGCGGGGAAATCAACTTTGAAAAGAGAGAGCTATGCAGATTGTAGAGATTCATGCCCGTGAGATACTGGATTCGCGTGGAAATCCAACCATCGAGGTAGAGGTACGTACACTTTCGGGCGCGTTTGGACGTGCGGCGGTTCCGAGTGGTGCATCGACCGGTGAGCACGAGGCGTTGGAGTTGCGCGACGGTGACAAAAAACGTTACCTGGGTAAGGGCGTGGAGAAGGCTGTCGAGAATGTGAATAACCTCATCGCACCGGCCGTGATCGGCATGAGTGTGGGGGATCAGGTGGGTGTCGACCATGCAATGATCGCGTTGGACGGTACGCCTACGAAATCGAAATTGGGTGCGAACGCTATTTTGGGCGTGTCGCTGGCTGTAGCACGTGCCGCGGCAGATTACTTCGGATTACCGCTGTATCGTTACATCGGCGGTGTGAATGCCAAGACGCTGCCCGTGCCGATGATGAACATCATCAACGGAGGATCGCACTCCGACGCACCGATCGCGTTCCAGGAGTTCATGATCCGTCCCGTGGGGGCATGTTGCTTCAAGGAGGGATTGCGTATGGGTGCCGAGGTGTTCCACAGCCTCAAAAAGGTCCTCCACGCGCGCAGTCTCTCGACCGCCGTAGGCGACGAGGGTGGATTTGCGCCCGCGCTCAATGGCACGGAAGACGCACTGGATTCGATCATCGAAGCGATCAAAAATGCAGGATATAAACCGGGGCGCAAATCCGACGGTGGCGATATGTCCATCGCCATGGACTGCGCGGCGTCGGAGTTTTATGCCGACGGGGTGTACAACTACGCGAAGTTCGAGGGTGCCAACGGTGCCAAACGCAACTCCAAGGAGCAGGTGGCGTTCCTCAAAGGATTGGTTGAAAAGTATCCGATCGACTCGATCGAGGACGGTATGTCGGAGAACGATTGGGACGGATGGAAACTCCTCACAGACGAGTTGGGTGCGAAGTGCCAGTTGGTGGGTGACGACCTGTTCGTGACGAACGTCGATTTCCTGCGTCGCGGCATCGAGATGGGTTGCGCGAACTCGATCCTGATCAAGGTGAATCAGATCGGCACGCTGACCGAAACGTTGGATGCGATCGAGATGGCACACCGTGCGGGTTACACCTCCGTGACGAGCCACCGCTCGGGAGAGACGGAGGACTCGACGATTGCCGATATTTCGGTCGCTACGAATGCCGGACAGATCAAGACGGGTTCCATGTCGCGATCGGACCGCATGGCCAAATACAACCAGTTGCTCCGTATCGAGGAAGAACTCGGTGACGAGGCGATCTATGGCTACACGAAAGTTTATCGCAAATAGAGTTTTATCGTTCATTTAAATCGTTTAAGAATATGAAAAAGTTACTCATTTTGATGTGTGCGACGCTGGCGGCAGCCATGTCGATCTCCTGCGACGGTTCGGGCAAGGGAGCTTACACGATCACTGTCGACGCGACCGAAGGCGGCACCGCGAAAGCCGACCGCAAGAAGGCCGATGCCGATATGTTGATCACACTGACGGCCACCCCTTCCGGTGACGCTGAATTCTCGGGATGGAAAGTGGTGAAAGGAAACGCCATGCTCGAAAACACGATGGCTACGACGACTACCTTCACGATGCCTGTCGAGGATGTGGAGATCAAAGCGACGTTCGGCACCAAGACGGATGCGGGCATCTCGTTCCGCGGCCTCACGTGGTCGACCAACAACGTGGCTGCACCCGGCACGTTCGCCCCTGCGGGTGAGATGGGATTGGTGTATCAGTACAACCGCAAAATCGGCTGGAGCCTCACGACACCTCCGGTGTCCATCCCAACAGGTGAGACATGGAACTCACAGGGAAATCCCGTTGCGATGTGGGCCCCGGAGAACTCTCCGTGTCCCGCCGGATGGCGTGTCCCCACAGGTGCGGAGTATCTCCACATGGCCGGTTATGCACTCGATCAATACGGTCTGGCTTACAGATTGACTGAAAATAACATTCCTAACGGAACTCCCCTCGTGGACTGCATCTGGGGCCCCGATAAGAACAGTGTAGAGTTTGTCGATAAAGCTACCGGAGACAAGCTTTCGTTCCTGGCCAACGGTATGATCACGTCCGAGGTGGAAGGCGGCGAGGCCCGTGTAGTAGGTGTTTCGTCGGGATTCTATTTCTCCTCGACACTCAGCACAACTTCTGCGGGATTTGTGAACAGCCTCTTGTTCTCTAAGGACACGGACCCCGCGATTTCGGCACCCAGCATTAAGCCCAACGGAAACGGATTTGCAGCGAATGCCTACGGTATTCGTTGCGTGAAATAGCATCTACCGTTCAACAAAGAGAAACCCCGCTCNNGAGCGGGGTTTCTCTTTGTTGAAATCTTGACCCAACCGCCGCTTTTTAGTGAAAAGCGGCACCAAAAACTTTCAAAAGTGCTTGCGCACTTAGAAGTTTGACGCAACTGTGCGCGACCTCAAATCGCGACTTCTTGCAGAAGTTCTTGTGTTCAAAAACTAATCCGCTGCTTATGAACAAGTTCAACGCTCCGTTTTAGTTTTCGTCCACAGCCTCTTCGAGGCTCGCGATTCGTTGTCGCGAAGACAAAATCACCGTTAGGTGATTAGGGCGTTTTATGAGAAAACTGGCGGAAATTTATTTCCGTAAAAGTTTACGAATAAAATGACCAGAATGCTGAAAGCGTTGTCCGCGCGGAAGTAAGTGGAGATGCAAAGCCTCTCCCGAAGTTTTTTGGTTTCGCTTTTTTCCAAAAAAGCGAAGGTCTGAAAGAAAAAGGGGGGGCGAACAGTGAAGACAAAACCGTTACACTGTCATGATATCGGCCTCTTTCTTTTCGAGGAGGGCATCGAGAGTTTTGGTTACCTTTTCGAGTAGTTTTTGAGCCTGTGCTTCGCCGTCTTTGGCACCATCCTCGGGCATACCCTCTTTTTGTGCCTTTTTGAACGCCTCCACGGCGTCGCGTCGCGCATTACGCAAGCTGATGCGCGCTGCTTCGGCTTCGCCACGCGCTTGTTTCACAAGCTCGCGACGCCGTTCCTCGGTCAGGGGGGGGATGGAGAGACGGATCTGGTCGCCGTTATTGGACGGAGTGAGACCGATATTGGAGTCGATGATGGCCTTCTCGATGGGACGTAAGAGATTTTTATCCCACGGCTGAATGAGGATGGTTTTAGCATCGGGCACCGTGACACTCGCCACGCCCGACACGGGTGTCATCGTACCGAAATAGTCGACCATCACGCCATTGAGCACGGTCGTGGAGGCTTTCCCGGCACGAATATTCACCAGACTCTCCTCCAAGTGCGCGATCGCGCGTTGCATGCGTTCCTCGGCCTCGGTCAGAATGATTTGCGTCTCCATGGTTACAGATTTTTTTCGATAAGGGCGATCAATGCATCGAACTCCTCGGGCGTATATCCTGCTGTGGCGGAGATCACACGTCCGTCTTTGCCGATCAGGAAGTTACGGGGCACAAATCTCGTGGCGTACTTGCCGTAGATGGATTTATCGGTGTCGAGACCCATCGGGAAGGTGTACCCCTGCTTCTCACGGAAACCGGCGACGGCCTCACGTTTCTCCCCCATCGAGATGGGCAGGAAGATGAACTCTTTACCTGCAAAGCGGTCGATAACCTCCGTCTGCACGCGTTTCAACTCCTCACGGCACGGGGGGCACCACGTGGCCCAGAAATTCACGAGCACCAGTTTCCCTTCCATATCGGAGAGCATCTGTGTGGTGCCGTCGAACATCTCGACACGGAAGTCGGGCGCTTTTTGTCCCACCTTGGCGAGTGTCGATGCCTCCACTTCGGGATCCATTTCGGATTCAGTGGCGGATGTGTTCGTGGTCTGTTCCGTTGTTTGAGGCTCTTCTTGGGCAGCCTTTTTTTCGCCGTTGGGCAACAGGAACATCGCGGCGATCACGGCAGCAAGCAGGACGATCAACAGGATCAGGCGTCCGGTATTGGCTTTTTTACGGGTAGTTTTCATTATGGTGAGTTTTTTTTATTTGACTAAGGTTCCGATCTGTTCGCCGCGCACGACTTTTTCGAGGTTGCCAAGTGTGTCCATATCGAACACGACGATAGGCAGGTTATTTTCGCGGCACAGCGTGAAGGCGGTCATATCCATCACTTTCAGGTCGCGGCGATACACCTCGTCGAACGTGATCGTGTCGAATTTCGTGGCACCGGGGTCCCGCTCGGGATCGGCCGTGTAGACACCATCCACACGCGTCCCTTTCAGCAGCACATCCGCTTCGATCTCGATGCCGCGCAGCGCGGAGGCCGAGTCGGTGGTGAAGTAGGGGTTTGACGTGCCGCCGCCGATGATCACCACGCGTCCCTCGCGGAGGTACTCCACGGCACGCTCCTTACTGTAATATTCGCCGATGGGTTCCATGCGGATCGAGGTCATGACTTTCGCCGCCACGTCGTTCTCTTCGAGGGCGGACTGGAGGGCGAGCGAGTTGATGACGGTGGCCAGCATCCCCATCTGATCGCCGCGTACGCGGTCGAAACCACGCTTGGAACCCTGCAATCCGCGGAAGATATTACCGCCTCCGATGACGACACCCACCTCTACTCCCGCTGCGACAATGGAGTTGATCTGCGCGGCATACGATTGCAGCACGTCGGTCGACAGACCGTGACTTTGACTCCCCTGAAGGCTTTCGCCGCTGAGTTTGAGCAGGATACGTTTATACTTCATAGGCGCAAAGGTATGAAAATTTTTCTATCTTTGCGAGAGCGAGGTGTTAAGAGCAGGAATGAAGAAGTACAAACTATTGGAGGGTGTGGATGCGCCGTCGGACTTAAAAAAGTTATCGACGGGGCAGTTGCGGAGTTATTGCGACGAGTTGCGTGGGTATATCATTGAGCAGTGTGCGGCCAATCCGGGACACCTGGCATCGAGCCTCGGCACGGTGGAGCTGGCCGCAGCGTTGCACTACGTGTTCGACACGCCGGACGATAAGATCGTGTGGGACGTGGGACACCAGACCTATCCGCATAAGATTATCACGGGACGCCGCGAGGCATTCCGAACGAACCGCATGTTGGGCGGCATCAGCGGATTTCCACGCATGAGCGAGAGTGAGTATGACGCATTCGGGGGTGGTCACGCCTCGGTGTCGATCTCGGCGGCGATCGGCATGGCCGAGGCGGCGAAACTGCGGGGTGAGAAGCGTCGGGTGGTGGCGGTGATCGGTGACGGTGCCTTGACGGGTGGATTGGCTTTCGAGGGGCTGAACAACGCCGGAGCGAGCAAGGATACGAACCTGCTGGTGATCCTGAACGACAACAACATGGCGATCGACCAGGCGACGGGCGCGTTGAAGAACTACCTCGTGCGGATGACCACGTCGATGCGTTACAACGCACTGAAACGACGCCTGTGGAGGGCGTTTTCATACGTGCCGCCGCTGCTGAAGCTGTGCCGGATGGCGAGCAACGGCATCAAGCAGGGGGTGTTCCGTAACAGCAACCTGTTCGAGAGTCTGAATTTCCGCTATTTCGGCCCCATCGACGGGCACAACCTGCCGGAGTTGATCCGAGTGTTGAAGGCCTTGAGCCATATCGAGGGACCCAAGTTGCTGCACGTGATGACGACCAAGGGCAAGGGTTATAAACCTGCGGAGTGCAACCAGTCGGTGTGGCATGCCCCGGGCAAATTCAATCCCGAGACGGGCGAGCGGCTGACGGGCAAGAATGACGTGGCACGCTATCAGGATGTATTCGGACAGACGTTGTTCGACCTTGCCGGGATGGATGAACGTGTCGTGGGCGTCACGCCGGCGATGCCCACCGGTTGTTCGATGGATGTGCTGATGCACCGCATGCCGGAGCGTTGCTTCGACGTGGGCATCGCGGAAGGTCACGCCGTGACCTTCTCGGCCGGACTGGCCGCGGCGGGACTGCGGCCGTTCTGCAACATATATTCGAGCTTCATGCAGCGTGCGTACGACAATTTGATACACGACGTGGCGTTGCAAAAGTTACCCGTGACGTTGTGTCTCGATCGGGGAGGTCTGGTGGGAGAGGACGGTGCCACGCACCACGGAGCCTACGACCTGGCTTACCTAAGCACCGTGCCGAATCTGATTGTCGCCGCGCCGCGCAACGAACGGGAGCTTCGCGATATGATGTATACGGCCCTGCAGTCGAATCTCCCGTTCGTCCTCCGTTACCCGCGGGGTAACGGCACAGGGGAACCCTGGCGCGGCGCGGCGATGACGGCCCTGGAGATCGGCAAGGGGGTATGTTTACGCGAGGGATCCGAAATAGCCATCCTGACCATCGGCACGTCTGCAGGTGCCGCCACGGAAGCCATCGCACGTCTCGGCAAGGATGCTAAAATAGCACACTATGGTTTGCGTTTCGCCAAACCGTTGGACGAGGCGCTGCTGGATGAGGTGGGGCGAAAGTTCAAACATGTCATCACGGTAGAGGATGGCGCGCTACGAGGCGGCGTGGGAGAGGCCGTGACGGCGTTCTTCAACCGTCGCGGATTCGCGACACACGTGACGACACTCGGTATTCCCGACCGTTTCGTGGAACATGGCACGATCCCTCAATTGCAGGCACAGTGTGGATACGATGCCGAGGGGATTTACAACGAGCTGAACAAAATATTAAAACGATAATATCATGAGAAAGTATTTGGTTTCAACGGGCATGTGGCTGTCGATGGCAGTCCTGACCCTGGGTACCACCCTGCCCCTGATCTCGTGCGATGGTGATACTGGCAGCGACAGCAGCGGTTCGACACGCACAATTTCCATCACCACGACCGGCAGCGGCACCGCCACGGCCGATAAGGACAAAGTTGCATCGGGTACCGTGGTGACGCTCAAAGCGACCCCCGCACCGGGACATGCATTCTTCCGCTGGACGATCATCAGTGGCGACGCGATGCTCGCTCTCCCGATGGAATCGGAGACAACCATCCAGGTGCTGCTTCAAGACGTGGTTATTCGTGCCGAGTTCGGCGACCCGACGGTGGAAGATCCCGGCGTCACGGTCGGAGGCATCACATGGGCCACACGCAACGTGGGACTTCCCGGCAATTTTGCCGCCAATCTCAATGACGGTGGATGGATCTATCAGCTCGGCCGCCCGTTGGCATGGACAGTGGTGGCACCCATCACATCCTATCCCGTGAACTATCCCGATGCGACGTGGGACAGCACCGATCCCGACACGTCGTCCGGATGGGGTGAAAACGACCCGTGTCCCGATGGATGGCGCGTCCCGACTGCCGAGGAGTTAGGCACGCTGATCGACGGATCGAAAGTGAAGAGCGTGTGGGGTACCGACACCGATACAGGCACCTCCAAGCCTGGTTTCTCGCGTACCGCCACGGAGTCGATCTACATTCCCGGACGCACGTTCGTCGATCTCGCAACGAATGAAACGGTATTTTTTCCTGCCCAGGGATATCGCGACTCCAATGCCAAAACGATCGGACGCCTCAACGAATTGGGACAAGGGGATGCCGTCGGTATGTATTGGTCTTCCGGTGCCGCATCGTCAAGTTTCGCGCATGTATTGAACTTCTCGAAAGGCTACGCGGAGGTATGGCCGAAGATGGTAACGATGCGGAGTGGATCAGCTTTGTCCGTCCGCTGCGTCAAGAACTAACGTTTCTTTTCGTCAGGACCCAACCACTCGCTTTTCTTTCCCTAAGACGCAACTGTCGCTTTTTTGGAAAAAAGCTCCTGCAAAAAACTTCGGGAGATGCTTTGCATCTCCATTATGTGCGCTCCACCAAATCTCAAATTCTTACAGAATTTTTGTGTACGAATCATAACAATTTGTTTCCAAGCAAGCTTGAACCAAATTATTCTGTTTCGCCCACGATCTCTTCGAGATCTGAGATTCGTTGTCGCGAGGACAAGAGCTCCGCAGGAGCTCGTTCGTTTGGCGGGGAGGTTTTCTACAAGTTTACTTGTAAGAAAACAAACACGCCAAACGAACTGAAAGCCGTCAGGCTTTGTCCGCGCGCAGAAGGAAGGATACGAAGTATCCAGAAAAGTTTTTGGTGCCGCTTTTCACCAAAAAGCGGCGGTCTTGAAAAAAGAAAAAAACGAACGGTTGGGTCCTGGGGAAGTAAAGGCGAAGGTCTTAGAAAAGAAAAAGGTTTGAGAAAAGGGGGCGATTACAATTCTCGTCGATTCATGATGGCGTGTGTGATGGTGAGTTCGTCGACGTATTCCAACTCGTCACCGAACCCGATGCCCCGCGCGATAGAGGTCACCTTCACGTCGGGATACTGCCGCAAGCGATTCATCAGGTAGAACAGCGTCGTTTCACCCTCCACGGAGGTGGAGATGGCGAGAATCACTTCGCGGACGTCCCCCGCGGCGATACGTTCCATCAGCAGGTCAATCTTCAAATCCGATGGTGCAACGCCCTGCATGGGCGATATGACGCCTCCCAGCACGTGATACAGACCCCGGTATTGCTGTGTCGCTTCGATCGAGAAGAGATCCGCCACCTGCTCAACGACACAGATGGTGGTGCGGTCGCGATCCGAATCCATGCAGATGGGACACACCTCCTCGTCGGACAGATTGTTACAGTGTCGGCAATGTTTGATGTCGCGGCGGAACCGTTCGATGCTCCGTGCCATACTCGCCACGGAATCCGTATCGAGACGCAGCAGATGCATGGATAGTCGCATGGCGGTACGACGTCCTATACCGGGAAGCTTGGCGAATTCTGAGGTTATGTCTTGTAAAAGCTTAGACATTTTTTTGATTTTATGGGTTACGTGTAGCATGCAAAGATAGCGAATTTTTGCATCATCCTCCCCGCGCCGGGGCGACGTTTCGGCTCCACTGGTCAACTGGACGCTCAAACCTCCTTTGGACTCTATTGCTCCCGTCAGCCGGCATCTGCAACGGGTGCGCAAAGCTTCAACTTCGATTCCGGCACTACGTATACGTCGACTGGCTATAGCGTCGGGTGCGGCTTCCCTCTCCGTTGTATAAAGATCTAATGTAGGGCGGAAGAAGGTGGAGATACTATCGTATCTCCCGAAAGTTTTTGGTGCCGCTTTTCACTAAAAAGCGGCGGTTTGAAAAACAAAAAAAGCGACAGTATCGTCAAGGCGAAAAGAAAAAGTGTATCTTTGTAAAATGAGAATAGCTATTGTGGGTGCCAGTGGCGCCGTGGGGCAGGAGTTTTTGAGCCTTTTGGAGGAACGTCACACGTTGCCGGTTGACGAGTTGGTGCTGTTCGGTTCGGTTCGGAGTGCCGGGTCGAAATACATATTCCGTGGCATGGAACTGACCGTACGGCAACTTGCCCACAATGACGATTTCAAAGGTATCGACATCGCCCTTGTATCGGCGGGCGGCGGCACCTCCAAGGAGTACGCCGACACGATCACGAAGCACGGTACGTGGATGATCGACAATTCGAGTGCGTTCCGTATGGACACGGATGTGCCGTTGGTCGTGCCGGAGATCAATCCGCAGGACGCACTGGACGCACCGCGACGCATCATCGCCAATCCCAACTGTTCGACCATCATCATGGTGTTGGCCCTGAATCCGATCGAACAGCTGTCGCACATCAAGCGTGTTCACGTGGCGACGTATCAATCGTCGAGCGGTGCCGGTGCCGCGGCGATGGCCGAACTCGAATCGCAACAGGCCGCCATCGTACGGGGAGAGACGCCTCACGTGGAGAAATTCGCCCACCAACTCGCCTACAACCTCATCCCGCATATAGATGTCTTCACCGACAACGACTACACGAAGGAGGAGATGAAAATGGCTTGGGAGACGCAAAAAATCCTGCATTCGGATGTGCGTGTGTCGGCCACATGTGTACGTGTGCCGGTGCTTCGGGCGCACTCCGAGAGCGTGTGGGTCGAAACGGAACGGCCGTTGGAGATCGACGAGGTACGTCGCGCGTTGGCGTCGGCACCGGGCGTGGTCGTACAGGACGACCCGTCACACAATCTCTATCCGATGCCACTCTTCGCCGCCGGCACGGATCCCGTCTACGTGGGACGCCTCCGCAAAGACACGTCGTGCGACAATGGCCTTACGTTCTGGTGTTCGGGCGATCAAATCCGCAAGGGTGCGGCACTCAACGCCATACAAATCGCGGAAACTTTGTTATCTTTGCCCCGATGAGACATCTATTGAGGTTTATCACGCTATTGGCGCTGCTTGTCGGCACGACACACACGGCTTTGGGGCGCAGCATGCAGTCGATTTTGCGGTCGGGGGACCATGAGTTGGTGTACCGCGAGGGGCTGAAGTTCCATGCTGCGGGTAAGTGGGAGAAGGCGATCCGTATGTTCGACGTGGCGGCACCTTACTATGTCGGCACGCCGCGCGAGGACAGCCTGGCGTACATGCACGCGCACTCGAAATTCAAGTCACGCGACTACACGGCTTCGGCGGACGAGTTCGACCTGTTTCGACGCAAATTTCCGAGGAGCGTGTTCGTGGAGGATGCCGAGGGGATCCTGGCGCTGAGTTACTACAACATGTCACCCGGCCCGGAGCGCGACCAGGCGATGACGAGCCGTGCCATCGTGGCGATCAACGAGTTTCTGGCGCACTATCCCGAGAGCGACAAGGCGGACGAGTTTCGTGGCATGGAGCGTGAGCTGATGGGACGCCTGCACGACAAGGAGTGGCTGAACGCGTACACGTACTACAAGATCGGACGTTACAAATCGGCGATCCTGGCGTTGAAAAACGCCCTCAAAAAGTTCCCCACCACACGCCATCGCGAGGAGATCATGTATCTGGTCGTGAAGTCATCTTATGAGCTGGCGCACAACTCGGTACCGGACAAGCAGACGGATCGTTACCTGTCGATGTTGGACTCGTACTATTCGTTCCTGGCGGAGTATCCGGAGTCGAAGCACGTACGTGAAACGAACCGGTTGGCAGAGGACGCGAAGGAGTTTTTGGAGAAGCATAAAGATAAAAACAAATAGACACTATACGCAATGGAGATCAAAAAGAACACCCCTACGAACACGGTGACGCACCGTTTGTCGGACCTGGACAAGGATACGGGCAACATTTATGAGTCGGTGAACATCATCGCCAAGCGTGCGAATCAGATCTCGGCGGAGATCAAATCGGAGTTGTCTCGCAAGTTGGCGGATTTTTCGTCACCTTCGGACACGATGGAAGAGACGTTCGAGAATCGTGAGCAGATCGAGATTTCTCGTTTTTACGAGCGTCTTCCGAAAGCCACGCTGGTCGCCACGGAGGAGTTCCTCGACGGCGATCTATTCTACAAAGAAGCGGACGCGTAGTGGATCTTCGGGGGCGAAATATTATTCTTGGCATCACGGGTTCCATTGCGGCATATAAGGCGGCGATGCTGTGCCGTTTGTTGGTGCAGCGGGGTGCTGAGGTGCGTGTCGTGATGACCCCCCTGGCGAAGCAGTTCATTACGCCCCTGACGATGGCCACGCTATCGAAAAATCCTATTTCGGTGGAGTTTTTCGACCCCGAGAATGGGGCATGGAACTCACATGTGTCGTTGGGCGAGTGGGCGGACTGCCTGCTCGTTGCACCCGCCACAGCCAACACGCTGGCCAAAATGGTACACGGCGTGGCGGACAATCTGTTACTGACCACGTATCTGTCGGCAAAATGTCCGGTTGCGGTGGCTCCGGCGATGGATCTGGATATGTATGCGCACTCCGCCACGCAGGAAAATTTGCGGACGTTAAGGGGGCGCGGCGTGCAGATCATCGAACCCGGAGAGGGAGAATTGGCGAGCGGTCTGGTCGGTAAGGGACGCATGGCGGAACCCGAAACGATCGTCGAACAGCTCGCGCAACTCCTCGAAAAAAAAAAGAGCCTGCAAGGTAAGCGATTTCTCGTGACGGCGGGAGGCACTCAAGAGGCCATCGACCCCGTTAGGTTCATCTCCAACCACTCGACCGGCAAGATGGGTTACGCCCTGGCATCCGAATTATCGACACGGGGCGCGGAGGTGATCCTCATCAGCGGCCCCACGAATCTCCCGACCCCTAACGGGGTGCATCGTATCGACGTAACGTCCGCACAGCAAATGTACGAGGCGGCCATAAAGGCGTTTGCGGCGTGTGACGGTGCCATTCTGTGTGCCGCTGTGGCGGATTATGCGCCTGAAACCGTCGCGACATCCAAAATCAAGAAAGGAGATAACTCTGACAATCTCACCCTCCGCTTGAAACGCACCCCGGATATTGCCGCTGCACTGGGCGCCGAACTCGGCGCGTTGCGTGCCTCGGCACACAACCACGATAAAATCCTCGTTGGATTTGCTTTGGAGACGGATAACGAGGAATCGAACGCACGTGAGAAGTTGGAGCGCAAGGGTCTGGATTTTATCGTACTGAATTCCCTCCGGAATTCAGGCGCCGGATTCGGCGGCGACACCAACCAGATCACCCTCATCGACAGGCAGGAAACCGTGTCGTTGCCGCTCATGTCCAAATCCGCCGCCGCCGAAAAAATCGTCGACAAAATCGAGTCCTCGTTTTCTTCCTAAAACCCTTTTCAAGACCTTCGCTTTTACTTCCCTTAAACTTTTTTTTTCAAACTGTCGCTTTTTTTGAAAAAAGCTCCTGCAAAAAACTTCGGGAAGTACTTGCGTACTTCCATTAAGTGCGCAACAACAATCCCAGTTTCCGTAAGGAAACTTTGTGTCCAAAACTCAAATTTCTGCTTGCAAGTAAACTTGACGCAGCCTTTTGAGTTTCGTCCACGATCCCTTCGGGATCTGAAATTTTTGGTCGCGAGGACAAACCGCGCGTAGCGCGGTAGTTACGTTTGCGAGAGAATTTGTCGAAAGCTTGATTTCGTAAAAATTCGTGAGCAAATGGAACGGAAAGCCAAAGGCTTTGTCCTCGCGCAAAGTATGGAGATGCAAAGCATCTCCTGAAGTTTTTTGCCGGAGCTTTTTTCCAAAAAAGCGACAGTATCGTCAAGGCGTAAAGGTTTTAGAAAAAAGATTATCTTTGCAACGATGTTGCAAACGCTTAAAGTTGAAAACTATGCCTTGATCAGTCGTCTCGAGTTGGAACTCGACGGAGGACTGAACATCATTACCGGTGAAACGGGTGCCGGCAAGACAATCCTGTTGGGTGCCCTGGGGTTGCTGTTGGGCAACAAGGGTGGCAAGAGTGACACCGAAGCGCTCAAAGATCAACAGCAGAACTGTCTCGTCGAAGGGACGTTCGATCTCTCCGGTCTCGATCTGGAGGCATTTTTCGAGGAGAATGACCTCGATTACAGCGTCGAGACGACCCTCACGCGCCAGATCACTCCTGCGGGCAAGAGCCGTTCGTTCGTGAACGATACCCCTGTGCCACTCGCCACGTTGCGCGACCTCGGTACGCGCCTGATCGACATTCACTCCCAACACCAGAACCTGATCCTGGGTTCCGAGGCGTTCCGTGTCCATGCGATAGACGCGTTGGCCGAAAACGAGACTCTCCTAAAATCCTACCGCACGCATTATGAACGGGTTAACAGTCTCAAAAAGGAGATCGCCGCGTTGCGTGACGCGTCGGAATCGAGTCGTCGCGACCAGGATTGGCTGCAGCACCAGGTGGAGGAACTCGAAGCGGCGAAACTCAAAATCGGAGAACAGGCATCGCTCGAAACCGAGCTGGATATACTGGCGAATGCGGACCGTATCGGCGAGGCGTTGACCGTGCTGTGCAATACGCTGGACGGCGACGGGGAGACGGAAGGCGTGTTGAACCAGTTGAAATATAACGAGACGTCGTTGCGTCACGTGTCGAAACACTTCGCCTTCGCCGGTGAGGCCACCGAACGTCTCCATTCCGTGCTGGAAGAGTTGAAAGACCTTTCGGCCGAAGCTGCCGACAGGCTCGAACGCATAGATGCCAATCCGGCACGCCTCCAGGAGGTCGATGACCGATTGCATATCCTCAACAACCTCGTGCAGAAGCACCGTGCCGCGAATGCCGATGAGCTGCTGTCTATCCTAACCGGGTACCGAAACCGTCTCGATACGATCTTCAACGGTGACGAAAACCTGCAGGCGTTGGTGCGGGAACATGCCGAAGCGGAACAGCGGACGTGGGATCTGGCGCAGCAGCTTCACGAGGCACGTGCGGCGCAAGCCCCGGCCTTCGGTATGGCGATACAGCAGACTTTGACGCAACTCGGTATGCCGGACGCACGTTTCGAGGTGGAGATCTCGCGCGGCGACACGCTAAGCCCCTCGGGGGCTGACGCCGTGAACTTCCTGTTCACGGCGGCGGGCGGGAAATTCCCGCCCCAGCGTGTCGAGCGCATTGCTTCGGGGGGCGAATTGTCAAGGGTCATGCTGGCGCTCAAATCCCTCCTGGCACGTCACACGCAACTCCCCACGATCATTTTCGACGAGATTGACACCGGTGTGTCGGGATATATTGCCGACGCGATGGGCGACATCATCAACAGTCTCGCCGCCACGATGCAGGTGATCGACATCACGCACCTGCCGCAAGTCGCCTCCAAGGGGAACACCCATTTTGTCGTGTACAAGGATGCGGAAGGGAGTCACATACGCCGCCTCACGTCCGACGAACGTGTCACCGAGATCGCCAAAATGCTCTCCGGAAGCACCATCACGGATGCCGCCACGGCACAGGCAAAGATCCTGTTGGCCCAATAATTGTAACCAAACCGATATTCAAAAACCCAAGATTATGAAAAAGACACGCTTACTCTTCACCCTCCTCGCAGCGGCCCTGTTCGCCCTCACGGCTGTATCCTGCACGGATAACTACAACGGTAACGGTGGCAACAACGGCGGCGGTAACAGCAAGTTCGAGACCCTCGAAGGTACCCAATGGATCGCCACCACGACCGTACTGACACAAATTTCCACCACGACACTCCACTTTACCTCCAAAAAAGAGTATAAAATGGAGATCACGAACAACAACGACGAGGTCATCAGCACCTTCACCGGTACTTATATGTACGACCACTCGTCCGCCACGGTGATGATGTCCGAGGATGGTGCCAATGGCCAAGAGGGAGACACGATGACGGGACGCATCTCGGGTGACCGCATGACGTTCAATATCGACGGCGAAGTGACCGTGTTCACGAAACGGTGATGAAACGCCTCTTTTTTCTCCTGGCGATGGTGGCACCGATCACCCTCGCAGGATGCGACGACGCGTTGTCCGACAAATCACACGAACCACTCACCGAGACCGCATGGACTGAAACATTCACGTCCGAAGATGACGGTACCGTGAAGGTGGAATTGTTTTTCACCACCCCGACCGATGTGGTGATACGTGTCACGACGGGTCTCGGCGGCGCCGCTCTCGCCCTCACACACTCCAGCAAGTACTCTTACAACCCTCCACTGATCACCCTCAATCTCGATGGACAAACGATTTTCGGTACCGTCGACAGGCGCAAGGGTGAGATGGTGTTCGACGAGTCCGATCCCGAGGCTCCCGTCTCGGAAGATGACGATGTACTATTCCTCGTCTTTAAGGAGAGTAACGATGCCGACTGGACCGATATCGAACGCGCGAAATAACCCAACTGTCGCTTTTTTTCTTTGCCGATACTGTCCCTTTCTTAGAAGAAAGTGACCCAAAGAATTTCGGGAGATACTGCGTATCTCCATAGTTTGCGCGAAGACAAAGCCTGGCGGCTTTTTGTTCATTTGTTCGTGAATTTTTACGAAATCAAGCTTTCGACAAATTCTCTCGCAAACGTAACTACCGCGCTACGCGCGGTTTGTCCTCGCGACCAGAAATCTTCCCTGACTCTCTGAAAAAAGTTTTTCAAAACGGGTTTTCGGGCGTTAAACGCCCGAGTCCCGAAAACCCATACCACTTGAGCGCCGTCGCTTTGCGCGGCGGAATACAGCAGTGAAGCTGCTGTCAAGCGGGGCGCCAGCCACCGCTTGTGGGAGGGGGTGGTAGGGGGAGGGTGTCCCTCCCCGATCTCTCTAATCTCCCGAAAGTTTTTGGTGCCGCTTTTCACCAAAAAGCGGCGGTCTGAAAAAAGTAAATCCCCGCTCATCGAGCGGGGATTTGTTTGTTACATCATTCCCATTCCGCCGCCCGGCATGGGCGGCATGGCGGGAGCATCGGATTTTTTCTCCGCAAGGACACACTCAGTCGTCAGGAGCATCGAAGCGATGGACGCCGCGTTCTCCAATGCGACACGTGACACTTTGGTCGGGTCAATGATACCGGCCTTCAGCATGTCCTCGTAACGATCGTCACGCGCGTTGTAGCCGAACGCACCCGAACCCTCCTTCACTTTATTTACCACCACGGATCCCTCTCCACCGGCATTGGCGACGATCTGACGCAGCGGTTCCTCGATGGCACGTTTCACGATCTGGATACCTGTCGTTTGGTCATCGTTATCGCCTTTGAGTTTCTCGAGCGACTCGACGGCACGGATGTAAGCCACACCGCCCCCCGGCACGATTCCCTCCTCGACAGCGGCACGCGTGGCAGCCAACGCGTCATCCACACGGTCCTTCTTCTCCTTCATCTCGACCTCGGTCGCGGCACCGACATACAGCACCGCCACGCCGCCTGCCAACTTGGCCAGACGCTCCTGCAACTTCTCACGGTCGTAATCCGACGTCGACACCTCGATGCCGGCACGGATCTGCTGCACGCGTGCCTTGATTGCATCCTTCGCACCCGCACCATCCACGATCGTCGTGTTCTCCTTGTTGAGCGACACTTTTTCGGCCGTACCGAGCGACGCGAGGTTCGCATCCTCCAGTTTCATACCCTTGTCGGTCGAGATCACTGTGGCACCCGTCAGTACGGCAATATCCTCCAACATCTCCTTGCGACGATCGCCGAATCCGGGGGCCTTGCATGCCGCCACCTTGATCGTGCCGCGCAGCTTGTTCACCACCAGTGCCGACAGAGCCTCGCCATCCACATCCTCGGCAATGATCAACAACGAGCGACCGCTCTGTGCCACGGGCTCCAAGACACCCATCAGCTCCTTCATCGTCGAGATCTTCTTGTCCGTGATCAGGATATAGGGCTTGTCCAGCTGTGCCTCCATTTTTTCGGCATCCGTAATGAAGTAGGCAGAAATGTAACCTCTGTCGAACTGCATACCTTCCACCACTTCAATCGTGGTGTCCGTTCCTTTTGCTTCCTCAATGGTAATAACGCCGTCTTTCGACACTTTGCGCATCGCATCGGCAATCAGTTTGCCGATAACCGCATCGTTATTTGCCGAAATAGAGGCAACCTGTTCTATTTTGTTGTAGTCGTCGCCAACGGTTTGCGATTGCGCTTTGATGTTCTCTACCACTTTTGCTACGGCTTTGTCAATACCACGTTTCAAATCCATTGGATTGGCTCCTGCGGTTACGTTTTTCAAGCCAACGCTTACGATAGACTGTGCCAAAACGGTAGCCGTTGTTGTTCCGTCGCCGGCTTGGTCACCTGTGCGCGATGCCACTTCTTTTACCAACTGTGCGCCGAGATTTTTATTCGCATCAGCAAGTTCAATTTCTTTGGCTACTGTTACGCCATCTTTTGTGATGTGCGGCGCACCAAATTTTTTCTCAATAATTACATTGCGACCTTTTGGTCCGAGCGTTACTTTCACGGCATTTGCCAATTCGTCAACGCCCTGCTTGAGCAAGTCGCGGGCTTCTACTTCAAATGTTATTTCTTTACTCATTTTTTTGAATTTTAGTAAACAAGTAAACGAGAAAACAAGTTCACTTGCTATAATTAATAATGTATGATTTCAAATTTGCGAGCAAACTCGTTTACTTAGCACTTGTTTACTCGTTTGCTTTATNNGCCACCTGTTCGATCTTCGCGAAGTCCGTGCCGACCGTCTGACTCTGCTTTTTGAGCTGCTCCACAACCGTCGCGACAGCCTTGTCGATACCGCGTTTCAGGTCCATCGGGTTGGCTCCCGCCGTGACGTTCTTCAACCCCACACCGATGATCGCCTGGGCCAATACCGTAGCGGTGGTCGTACCGTCACCCGCATCGTCATTGGTTTTGGACGCCACCTCTTTGACCATCTGGGCGCCCATGTTGGGGATCGTCTCCTCCAACTCCACCTCCTTGGCGACCGTCACGCCGTCCTTCGTGATTTGTGGTGCACCGAACTTTTTGTCGATGATCACGTTGCGTCCTTTGGGGCCCAGGGTCACTTTTACGGCATCGCTCAACGCATCGACACCCTGTTTGAGAAGCTCGCGGGCTTCCACGTTATATTTGATCTCTTTTGCCATGATCTTAAAAAATTTTAATAATGTTTCGCATACATACGCCGCATGCCGGTTCGGGCGAAGGACTGAGTCTCATGCTCAAAACCGGGCGAACGGCCTGTTAAATGATCGCCAGAATATCGCTCTGGCGCATGATCAGGTACTGTTTGCCTTCGACGGCGATCTCCGTGCCGGCGTATTTCCCGTACAGCACCTGGTCGCCTGCCTTTACCTCCATCGTAACTTCCGACGTTCCGGGGCCCACGGCCACAACTTTGCCTTCCAACGGTTTCTCCTTCGCCGTGTCGGGGATTATCAACCCGCCCGCAGTTTTCTCCTCGGCCGCTTTGGGTTCGATCAAAACTCTGTCCGATAATGGTTTAACGTTCATCTTTTTGGATTTTATGGTTTACATTTAAAAAGTCTGCTTCCTTGTATATCATATAATATGCCAAACGCTGTCCGCGCTATTATCCTGCCAAAAAGTCGCGGAAAGAGGTCGACCGCGGCCGGCACTTCTGCCACTTTGTCATTCCGGGTTCCGGGCCTGACAACCGGAGTTGCAAAATTATCAAATTGCGGCCGTATATGCAATAGCCAATGGCCCGTCGTCACAATAAAAGGAGGGACAGAATTTCTTCTGTCCCTCCTGTGGTTTTATACTCTGCCGGGCCGGGCCCGGTGTCGAGTCGTAGGTTTATTACGGAGTTACGCCACTGTGCGAGACAGCGATATTGGTCGTCGTTATTTTGGGTGCGCCAGTGAGAGCGTCGGTGACAGTAACCGTTACCGGCTGGTTCTTGGTGGCATCCCAAGCGACGTAACCTGCTTTACCCTTAGCGTAGATGAAATCCCTGGTGTAGTCGAACTCCGCCGGAGTAGCTCCGGTTACTGCTTCGGTCTTCGGCTCGGATACGATGAGGTTCGCTTCGTTGCCGACGAGCAACCTGCTGTTTGCAGGAATAATCGGGTCACCGGTGATCGCATCGATAGCAACCTCAACCGTGAAGCGAGCGTCTTTCATAAGCTGTTGGTATACATTCATGCTGACAGCGCCAGTATTAGTACCATCTGTGACCTCGTAAGCTGCATTAGCAATAATCGTGCGGCCATCCATAAGCTCGACACTTTCGATCAGGTCGGAGATGTCGGCCGGAGTGGAGATGATGGTATTCAGATCGAAGCTGTAGTCAGTTTTCAGCGTAAGTTCCCTGATAGTGTTGGCTACTGCCGTTACATAGAAGTCTCCGTTGGTCCAGTCTGCGACTGTCTGGTTGGTGGCTTTGTCGGATCCGGGTGCGTAGTCATTAGTTTCATTTACTACTACGGGCAGGATTTGGCCGGTTGCCAGTTTAACGGTAAGTTTAACCTTGGTAGCCGCATCTTCTGCACCGAACGGTACGACAGCTGCTTCCGCCCTGAGGCCGTATGTGCTGGAGAGGAGCGTAGCGTCAGCCGTTGCGTCGTATTCATATACGTTTGCAGGTTCGTCGGTAAATTCAGTACCATCGGCCTTGAGGACATCATAGGTACGGCCGATCTTGATCACGTCGAGGTTGAGTACGGAAGCGACGTTAACTCCACCTGCCACGTTGCGGTAGGCGCGAACAGACGTCACATCAGGGGTCGTAGCGTCAAATACTTCGAGTACTTCAGCATCCTCTGTTGCTACTGCAACCAGTTCGGCAAGTTTCACGTAGACGGTCGGAGCAACGATCTCCACTACGTCGCGGATCTCAGCATTTTTGCCGTTAACGGTGAAGTTGTAAGTGAGCCTGTATTTGCCGGGCAGAACGTTCGTGTTGATGGTGAGTGTCATATCGGCTTCGGCCGCAGGCGTAGTGACAGCGAATGCTGCGGGAGTAGCGTCCGTGAACGGAGCATACGCATCGGCAGCTGTATCGAATTTCTCCAGGGTCAGGCCATCGAAAGTAGCGGCTAAGATCTGCGCGTCGGTGTAACCCATTTCATGGAGGGCGTTGTACAGCGGATCGGGCTCAGCGTTCTCTTCCGGTGCGACGAGCGAACCGTATTCAACCGCAAACGCATTGACCGGGATGTACATAGCGTCGATCACAGGAGTGATGTCGAATGTTTCCCTTACCCTTGTAACGGTGAGTACGAATTCGTTGGTTGTGATTTCTTCGGTTGCCGAGTCAATTGCAGTGTAAGTGATGGTGTAGACTGCCTTTGTTCCGGCGGCGAATATCCCTGCATCCATATCGGCGTCGTCGATCATGGAGAACGTAAGGTTCTTCCAAACAGGATCGGTTCCGGCCTCTTCTGCGAATGTTGCTTCCAGGTAGCTCTTAAGTGCATCTACCGTGGCGGCGTCCGGGCTAAGCGTTTGATCATCAGCATCCGTAAGGTCTACATCAACCGTTATTGTCGGATCTGCGAGGTAAGCGTTCGGGTCGCCATCGTAGTTCACGATCGAGATAGCTGCCGCGACGGTAGCGTCGGAATTCATTGCAGCTTCTTCGGCAGGCGTTTCCTCGGTGGTCGCAAGGGTTATTGCGGTATCGTCTTCCGGCTCTGTATTACCCAGGCTGAACACAGGTATCTGATCAGCGAAAGTGATCACGTCCTCGGAGATAACATACTGCGTCGCCGTAGAGGCTTCGGGCATGCCTACTCCGTTCTTCCAGATACCGTTGCTGGCGCCAGCGGCTTTCGGGAACATTACCTTAACGGTGTACTGGAGGGGATCTTCGATCTCGGCAGTCGTTTCGAATTCGATTATCCAACGTCCTTCGAGGGGATCGGCAACAAGGCCGTCTGCCTGCAGGAACCTGTCAGCGATCGCAGCCCATGCCTCTGCATTCTCTGTCGAGAACGTGCTCGCGCGGTATACTTCCTTTACTGCAATACCGTCCTGAAGACCCTCGGCGCGAGATGGTGCAGTAACGGAATTGAAACCGATCAGGGCCTTCGTGAGTTCGTAACCCGACGGGTTGATGTCCAGTACAGCGTAACCCGGCTTGCCTACGGTAATCTCAACCGCGCGCGAGCGTACGATAACTTCCGAAGCGGGGTTGGACTTGCCTATGCGGATCACATAATAGTCTTGCGAACCTTCGGCTGCCCATACCTGGATCTCGTAAAAATTGGGATCGGCGTTGGCAAAACTCTTAACGATCGCAGCGGGATCGGGCAGGTCAACCGGAGGAGTGTCCGGAGGAGTCGGAGGAGTGTACGGGATGGTGATGGTCTCCGTGCCGCCGTCAGCATAGGAAATCTTCAGCTTAAGTTCGCCGATAGTGCTGTTTGCCTCGACGTTGGTGACAAGACCGTCGCCGTCGACTACCCCCTGAAGTACTGCGATAGCCTGTGCGTTGCTTGTAACCCGAGTTTCAAGGTCATTCAAACGTTCTTCAAGGTCGTCTATATCCTTCTTGTAACAGCCGCTCGTAGCAACGAGAGAGCCCATCAGAAGGCTAAGCAAACCAAGTTTAAATAGTTTTTTCATAGGAGAATTTTTAAAAAGTTATTTTGTTGAGAGTTTTTTGAAAATCAAAAAGTTATTTTAAAGTTTGGTCAAAAAAGTTCATTACATGCCACTATTAGGCTATGTAGAGACGGTACAAATATATCATTAATTTCTCTAAAACCAATATGAAGCCTCATTTTTTTAGCCTCCCGCGCCCGTAAAACCGCATAAAAACAGTCTCCCGGGCCCTCTCCATGCAGTCACGATTTTCAGTGAAACCATTTGCCGCATCTATTATTTCATTGTGGTTCAGCGGGTTGTCATGCGTAACGCCGGAGATTGTTGCAGTGTGAAAAACTTATCAACACTTCCTCCCTGCCTTACCAATTTATACCCATTTCTCGAATGGGACTGCCGCAAAAATAAGCAAAAATTTGTTCCCGCAACACCCAAAGGCAAAAAAAATCACCGCGGCATGAAAATCAAACGGGGTTTCCAGGCTCCAACGACTATTGTTTTGGGGACTGTTTGCAAGTTTGCATTTACTGTTTCTGATAATATGTTTGCGGGGGAGGCGAGCGGGGCGAGTTGCGCTTTTGCGGCTGGCAGGTGGGCCGCGCGGGGAGCGCGGGGTTCGTGTGTTGGCCTTTGCGGCCCG
>DBDB01000003.1:3243-3406 GCA_002293345.1 Alistipes sp. UBA943 | reverse complement strand
GGGTTCAAACTCGTGCAGGCCTATTGCCAACGTAACGATATCCCGTTCAGCAAGATCGAACCGTTGCTGGACCTGTTGGTGGTAAGTATCGCGTCGGACATCGTGTCGCTACGTGACGAGAACCGTATCCTGGCCCATTACGGCCTCCTGCGGCTCAATAACA
>DBDB01000003.1:0-3220 GCA_002293345.1 Alistipes sp. UBA943 | reverse complement strand
GACGATATCGTCTTCAAGATCGGTCCCCGCATCAATGCCGCCGGCCGCATGAGAGTCGACGATCCCGCACCGGGCGCGCGCGCGTCTCGCGAAGCGAGCCTCTATGAGGCAGACATGTCTGCCTCATCGGGACTGCGTCCCGTGGCGCGCGCCACAACGGCCCAAGCTATCGCCCCTCCATCCTATGGCGAAGCACCCCTGGGGGATAGAGAAGGTGTAAGAGAGGGGGCTCTTCCCAGTGGCGGCCACGCGGCGGTGAACCTGCTGATCGAAGGCAACGAGAGCCTGGCGGCTGAGTTCGGCGAAATGATCGACGGGTTCAACCAGGATCGGAAGAGCATCGACCGTAACGTGACGCAGGAGGCTCACGACTTTATCGAGTCGAACGAGTCGATGAAGCATGCAAAGAGTACGGTGATCTACAATCCGGCCTGGATGAAGGGTATCGTGGGAATCGTGGCGTCGCGACTGATCGAGACGTATTACCGTCCGACGGTGGTGCTGACGATGAGCAACGGATTCGTGACGGGATCGGCACGGAGCGTGCCGGGATTCGACCTGTATCAGGCGATCGAGTCGTGTGCCGATCTGCTGGAGAACTTCGGCGGACACATGTACGCAGCCGGTATGACGATGCTGCCGGACAAGGTGGAGATCTTCACGACACGTTTCAATGCCTATGTCGAGGAGCATATAGATCCCGCGATGCTGCAACCGCAAGTGGATATCGACAGTGAGTTGTTGTTTTCGGACATTACGCCGGCGTTCCGTCGCGATCTGAACAAGTTCCAACCCTTCGGGCCCGGGAATCCGGCACCGGTATTCGTGACGTATGGCGTAAGCAGCCACGGGGGTGCCAAGCTGGTGGGTGTCGATTGCGAACACCTGCGGATGGACCTGATGCAGCGCGAGAAACCCAACACGACGTTGCAATCCATCGCGTTCGGTCAACCGACACACTTCGAGTGGATCCGTACCGGACGTCCGATCGACGTGTGCTACCAGATCGTGGAGAATCACTACCGGGGCAGTGTGTCGGTACAGTTGCGAATTAAGGATTTAAAACCACGCGCATAGCTATGAACAATCCAAAACGTTATCTCGTCACTTCGGCACTTCCGTATGCCAATGGGCCGTTGCACATCGGTCACCTGGCGGGGGTGTATGTGCCGTCGGATATTTATACGCGTTACTTGCGGATGCGGGGACGCGACGTGGTGTCGGTATGCGGCAGCGACGAACATGGGGTACCCATCACGATCAAGGCCCGCAAGGAGGGCACGACGCCACAGGCAATCGTGGACAGGTATCACAAGCTCATAAGGGGCTCATTTGAGGGCCTCGGGATCCATTTCGATATCTACAGCCGCACGACCTCCCAAACGCACGCAGAGACGGCCTCAGAATTCTTCAAGAAGCTGTACGAGGAGGGTAAATTCATCGAGCAGACGACGGAACAGTACTACGACGAGGAGGCGGGGACGTTCCTGGCCGACCGGTATATCGTCGGTACGTGTCCGAAGTGCGGTGCGGAGGGTGCGTATGGAGACCAGTGCGAGAAGTGTGGCTCGACGTTGTCGCCCGACGAGTTGCTGAATCCGCACAGTGCCGTGTCGGGATCGGTGCCGGTGAAACGCGAGACGAAACACTGGTACCTGCCGTTGGATCAGTATGAGGGGTTCCTTCGCGAATGGATCCTGGAGGGACACAAGGAGTGGAAATCGAACGTCTATGGACAGTGTAAGAGTTGGCTGGATGGCGGATTGCAACCGCGTGCCGTGAGTCGCGACCTGGACTGGGGTATCCCCGTGCCGGTGAAAGGCGGTGAGGGTAAGGTGCTGTATGTGTGGTTCGACGCGCCGATCGGGTATATTTCGTTTACGAAAGAACTGACAGAGAAGTGGGGGGAATATTGGCAAGATTCGGAAACCAAACTCGTGGAATTTATAGGTAAAGACAACATCGTCTTCCACTGCATAGTCTTCCCGGCGATGCTGAAAGCACATGGAGGGTTTATCCTGCCCGAGAATGTGCCCGCGAACGAGTTCCTGAATTTGGAGGGCGAAAAGATCTCCACGTCACGAAACTGGGCCGTGTGGGCACATGAATATTTGGAGGATTTCCCCGGCAAGCAGGATGTATTGCGGTATGTGTTGTGTGCCAATGCGCCCGAAACGAAGGATAACGACTTCACGTGGAAGGATTTTCAGGCACGGAACAACAGCGAATTGGTGGCGATTCTGGGTAACTTCGTGAACCGTGCCCTGGTGTTGACGCATAAATATTTCGATGGCAGGGTGCCTGCGCGTGGCGAATTGAATGACTATGACCGTGCCACGATTGCCGAGCTGGAGGCGATCCGTCCGTCGTTGGAGCGCAACATCGAGACGTATCATTTCCGTGAGGCGCTGAAGGATGCGATGAACATAGCCCGTATCGGCAACAAATACCTGGCCGACACAGAGCCGTGGAAATTATGGGGTAGTGGCGGTGAAAAATTGCTCCACGTGGAGCAATCGGGGTCTCAGGCCCGTGTGGCGACGATTCTGAACCTGGCGTTGCAAATTACAGCTAATCTTGCGATAGCCATCGAACCGTTCATGCCCTTCACGGCAGAGAAGCTCAAAAAATTGCTCCACGTGGAGCAATCTGCGCCTCAGCTATCCTGGGAGGGGTTGGGGCAGATAAATCTGCTTCCGGAGGGGCATCAAATCGACACGCCCGAACTGCTTTTCGAGAAGATCGAGGACGATGCGATCCAACGCCAACTGGACAAACTTGCACAATCAAAATCACAAAATATGGAACAAGAAACAACTGTCGAGCAGCAAATCGAGCCGATGAAAGGATTGATCACGTACGATGATTTCACGAAAATGGACATTCGTGTATCGACAATCCTGAGCGCCGAGCGTGTCCCAAAGACGCAAAAACTGCTCAAATTGAGTGTCGACACAGGTATCGACAAACGTGAGATCGTCTCCGGAATCGCGGAACATTTCACTCCCGAGGAGCTCGTCGGCAAACAGGTATTGGTACTCACGAATCTCGAACCGCGTGAGTTGCGTGGCATTTTGTCGCGTGGCATGATCCTCATGGGCCAGGATCCGGATGGAAAACTCCACCTTCTGCAACCCGATAGTGCCACCGTTCCGGGAGCCAGCGTGAGCTAAATCGCCTTGTGAGCGGCGTAAAACGCCGATTGCTCCACGTGGAGCAA
>DBDB01000084.1 GCA_002293345.1 Alistipes sp. UBA943 | reverse complement strand
TTCTCTTTAACTAAATTGTCGTACGCTTTCTGGAAATTTTTCAACTCGAAAGGGTCCTTCTGCGGGCGGATCCACGTCTGCGTCTGCTCGTCGAATACCGACTCCTCCAGCAACTTCTCGACGCGCTGGGCCTCATAATCGACCTCGTCGACCACCCCCTCCGGAACAATTTCCGTCTCGTCGAAGGTCGTGCAGCTATACAGACACAACAACAACAAAGGTAAAAATTTCTGCATGTAAAAGATAAAGTTAATATTTGCAAGTATAATGAAATTATTGCAAATGTCAAACGAGGATGTCCAAAAAAGAAAAATTCACGGGTTTTCAAATTCCAAATATTTTCCCTACATTTGCACGCAACCTAAAATCCAAAAACGTATGGCTTTTATTGATGATAGGGTGCAGGTCGAGGGATTGACTTTTGACGATGTGCTGTTGGTACCGTCCTACTCCGAGGTGTTGCCCCGTGACGTGAATACCCAAACGAGATTCTCCAAAAAAATACAACTCAATATTCCGATCGTGTCCGCTGCCATGGATACCGTTACCGAGGCCCCATTGGCCATTGCGTTGGCACGTGAGGGTGGGATCGGGGTGATCCACAAAAACATGACCATTGCCGATCAGGCGGCTCATGTGCGTCGCGTGAAGCGTGCAGAAAGCGGCATGATCTATGACCCTGTCACGATCTCAAAGGAGGAGACCGTCGGGGATGCGTTGGCGTTGATGAGGGAGCACAAAATCGGGGGTATTCCGGTCGTGGATAAAGATCGGAAGTTGATCGGTATCGTGACGAATCGCGATTTGCGTTTCCAGAAAGATATGTCGCGGTTGATCGCCGATGTGATGACGTCGCAAAACCTCATCACGACACACCACACCGAACTCGAACGTGCCGCCGAAGTGCTGCTCAAAAATAAGATCGAGAAGCTTCCTGTGGTGGACGACAAGGGGAAATTGGTGGGCCTGATCACCTACAAGGACATTACCAAGACGCAGGATAATCCGAACGCTTGTAAGGATGAAAAGGGTCGGTTGCGCGTCGCCGCGGGGGTGGGCGTGACGCCCGACGCGCTGACACGCGTGAGGGCGTTGGTCGACGAATCCGTCGACGCCGTCGTCGTAGACACGGCACACGGTCACTCCCGCGGCGTGGTGTCGCTCGTGGCTCAAATCAAAAAAGAGTTTCCGAAATTGGAAGTTGTCGTGGGTAACGTCGCCACAGCCGAAGCCGCACAGTTCCTTGCCGAAGCGGGTGTGGATGGGATCAAGGTCGGCATCGGTCCCGGTTCCATCTGCACGACACGCATCATTGCAGGGGTCGGGGTGCCGCAACTCTCGGCCATCTATGACGTGGCGAATGTGGCACGAAAACACGGTATTCCTGTCATTGCCGATGGTGGATTGCGTTACTCGGGTGACGTTGTGAAGGCGCTCGCCGCAGGTGGCGATTGCGTGATGATCGGTTCGATGTTTGCAGGGACGGAAGAGGCTCCCGGTGACACGATTATCTATAACGGTCGTAAGTTCAAGAGCTATCGCGGTATGGGTTCCGTCGAGGCGATGAAGAAAGGTTCCGCCGACCGATATTTCCAAAAGGACGAGGGTAATATCAATAAATTGGTCCCTGAGGGCATTGTGGCAAGGGTTCCGTTCAAAGGATCGCTGTCCGAAACCGTTTTTCAACTCGTCGGCGGACTCCGGTCCGGAATGGGGTACTGTGGCGCCAAAAATCTCGAAACGCTTAAAAATGCCAAGTTCGTGCGGATCACTGCGTCAGGTATGTCCGAAAGCCATCCGCATGACGTCGCCATCACGCAAGAGGCACCCAACTACTCCTGCTCGTAATTATATCACGGGTTTCAGAAAGCAGAGCAACAAGAGGACCGCGCCTGCACACGCGCTTACGCGCGGCGCATCGGCACTGGCCCCCATTCATCCTCATTCCATTCGAGAATCCGCAGGAAGTCGTACGCTTCGGGATTGGTCAGGTATTGACGTGCGGCTTCATAATCACGTGGCGTGATGGCGAGCAGGATGTTGTCCACAACGGCACGGAACCTGTCGGACGATATATCGACCATTCGGGGAGGGATTTTGCCCGATGCATCCTGTAAGTCATTGAGATAGAGCGGTGTCACGTTACCACATGCATCTACATACACCATACATCCGGTACATCCGGATGAGAATAGTTTCCACACGCCGATCCCCAACTCGGTACAGTACGTGAGGTCGTATGCGATGGGGGTTTGACTACGGAGTTCGTACCCCAGCTCCACGGGACGGCTCTGGAACGCGATTCCGAGTTCAGCCATCCGTTTGTCGAGCAGCTGGCTGAACATGGCTGCTTTGGGGATTTTACCCAACTCGGGATGCCCGTGGGCGTCGTACGAGAACTGAATGCCATTGGCTGCAATTTCCTTGTGGTCGAGCGAATGGAACACGCCCTCGGAGATAATCGCGGCACCGTAATCCATACCCATGATGCGACGTTTGACGACGGACGACACGATGAGCGAGATGATTTTATCGACCGTGATACGTGTCTTGTCGAACATTTCGGGGATGATGATCATTGGATAGTGACACGCCTCGCCGATACCGAACGCCAAGTGTCCCGCGCTGCGTCCCATGGCGGATAGGACGAACCAGTTGCCGCTCGAATGTGCATCGACATAGATTGCGCGACCGATCACGGCACCTTTGTCGAGTGCCGATTCGTATCCGAATGTGGGCACTCCGTTGGGTAACGGCAGGTCGTTGTCGATGGTTTTCGGCACGTGAATATTGGCGATGGGGTAGTTGCGTGCGACGAGGAATTTCGAGATCCGGTTGGCGGTCGATGCGGTATCGTCACCCCCGATCGTCACCAGCAGCCGCACGTTGTTTTCGGTGAAGAAATCGAGGTTGAAACGCGTCTCGAAATCGGTGTCTGAGGGTTTGAAACGACTCATGCGCAGCATCGACCCGCCCCGGTTGAAGATTTCGTCGGCGAGATGATAATCAATATCTTCTGTTTTTTGTGCTGAAAGCACATCACCTTTGCCCGCGCCTTGCTTGTCGGAGGAGGGAGGTACTCTCTGTACATCACCTTCTCCTCCGCACGGCGTTGCGGGCAAATCTGGCGCACTTTGAGCACAAAGGTGAGTTGTGAACAGCCCCTCGAACCCGCCATGCAACCCGATGACACGGTATCCTTTCTGGATGAACGTTTTGGCGACCCCTGCCACGACGGCATTCAATCCCGATGCTGGTCCTCCACCTGCGAGGATGGCAATAGTTGGTTGATTTTGGTTCATGATTTTTGATTTTATCGTGCGATAAAGGTACATTTTTTTCTTATATTTGTGGCGCGTAAAAATGTTATAAAATTTGTTTTATCATTTACAAACATGCCGCAATCCCTTTGGGATTGTACAGTGCTCTTGGGGGCGTCCTGCTCCGCGAGGAGCAAAGGTGTGTTTGTATGGATAATTCCAACATGACATTTTTACGCAGCTGTATAATCTCATTTTTAATTTTATGGAAAAATTTAAAGGGAAACCCACGGAGGGGAAATTCAGGCTGCAGGACCAGATCACGGCGATCATGCTCGATGATCAAGTTCAGAAAGTGATCGAGATCAGGTATCACGAAGAGGAGCGTATTTTTGATGCGTCGGAACTGTTCAATTCACGCGGTGAGACGGATTACGGTGCGTGTTTCGAGTGGATCGACGGGATGGAATTACTCGTGTCAGAAATGTGGGCACGTGGCGACATCACCATCTCACAATCCAGAACGTTTATCCCTGTCTCCTCCCTACATTAGATCTTTATAGTCGCATGTCGCGGTCGTTAGAGACGACCATGCTTTTTGTCTGACATCCCCCGTCCCCCCTTGATAAGGGGGTGCCGCAAAAAAATAAGAGCAAAACACCTTTGCCCCGGGGTGCTTCGCCGAAGGCGATAGCTTGGGCGGGGCCGCGGCGGGGAGGAGATTATTCATCCTTGATGAGCTGTCGTATGACAGTTGACGCACACCCGATACCGAACAGGGCCGGCATGTATGAAATGGTACCGACTTGCGATTTTTTGTTGGGCTCGTCACACTCGACGAGTGTCCCGTACGGAGGTTCGGGGGAGAACACGGCCTGAAACCCGGTACGCACGCCGGCTTTGTGGAGACGTTTGCGCAGCATGTGAGCCAGGGGGCAGTGGTGCGTACGCGATATATCGGCAATTTCGAGTTGCGTTGGATCGAGTTTGGCCCCGGCCCCCATGGACGACACGAGCGGAATGTTGCGTTGCAGAGCACCGAGTATCAGGGCGAGCTTGGGGGAGAGGGTGTCTATGGCGTCTACAATAAAATCGTATTTTCGGTTTTTTGCGGGCATCTTCGCCGCTTCCTCGTCGCTCAGTCGGTCATGTACGTTTAGTACACTCCCTCCATCGCTTCCACGCTCAGCGCCAAATCTGCTCCCCAAAAATTCCGAAAATTCCTCATCAACAACTCCATCCAGAAGCAGGTCTGTCTCCTGATCCTTGATGTATTTCGGCACGAGATTGAGGTGTATCGCGGGATTGATGTCACGTAGACGTTCGGCAAGCACGTTGGTTTTATGACGCCCGACGGTGGAGTGTAACGCGATGAGTTGCCGGTTGATATTCGATGACGACACACAATCCGCATCGGCGAGCGTGAGGTGACCCACCCCCGCGCGCGCCAGCATCTCCGATGCACAGGCGCCTACGCCTCCGAGTCCTACTACGAGGACTCGCGCGCGCGCGAGGCGTTGGATGGCATCGGTGCCGATAAGGAGTTGTGTGCGTTCCTGCCACATAATTGTGGCAAAGATAAAAATTATCCCTGATCCATTATCAACTCTCAAATATTTGTTTTACCTTCGTGCGTCATTTCGAGAAAATATGAAAACGATCACGTTACGCAAGGGGCTCGACATTCGGTTGGAGGGGGCGGCACAGAAACAGGTTGCCACACTGGCGACGGTGGGTGAATATGCCGTTCAACCGGCTGATTTCGAGGGGGTTACACCTAAATTATTGGTCAAGGCGGGCGACACGGTGGAAGCCGGTGGACCGCTGTTTTTCGACAAGGCACGGCCCGAGGTGGTCTTCACGTCTCCGGTGAGCGGTGTGGTGAAGGAGATCCGTCGCGGTGCGAAACGCATTGTGGAGGCTGTGGTCGTGGAGGCCGATGCCACGCAACGGTATCGGGCGTTCGACAAGCTGGACGCGACTCGTGCCACGCGTGAGGAGTTGACCGAGAGGCTGCTGGACGCGGGTTTGTGGCCGATGATCATGCAACGCCCGTACGGGGTGATCGCCAATCCGAACGACACGCCGAAGGCGATTTTCGTATCGCTGTTCGACACCGCGCCATTGGCACCGGACTATGACGTGCTGCTGAAAGACGAGCGACACAACTTGCAGACGGGTATCGACGTGCTGCGCCGGATGACTGATGGCAAGGTGCACGTGGGTATCCGTCCCACTTCGGCACGTACCCTGCAACATGTGGAGTATCATGCGTTTAAGGGCCCCCATCCGGCGGGTAACGTGGGGGTACAGATCCATCACGTGAGTCCCGTGGCGAAGGGCGAGGTGGTGTGGACGGTCAACGCGCAGGATCTGGCAATTATAGGAAGGTTTTTCAATGAGGGGCGTGTCGATATGACGCGTACGATCGCCGTGACGGGCTCCGAGATCAAGACACCGCAATATTACAGGGTCGTGACGGGCACGTCGGTGAAGCCGCTGTTGGAGGGTAATCTGAAACATTCGACACACCTGGCTGTGGGCGGACCGCGCGTGATCAGCGGCCATGTGCTGACGGGACGTAAGACCAAACCGACGGGGTTCGTGGGATTCTACGCGAATCAACTGACGGTCATTCCCGAGGGAAACCGCTATGAGATGTTCGGCTGGATGAAACCGCGTTTCGACAAATTCTCCGTGTCGCGGAGCTACTTCTCGTGGCTGATGCCGAAGCGGGCATATAACCTGGATACGAATATGAATGGCGGCGAGCGGGCGTTTGTCGTCACGGGACTGTACGACCGCTATCTGCCGATGGATGTTTACCCGATGTACCTGTTGAAGGCGTGCCTGGCGGGTGATATCGACAAGATGGAGGGCCTGGGGATCTACGAGGTCGTGGAGGAGGACTTCGCGTTGTGCGAGTTCGTCGATCCGTCGAAAACAGAGATGCAGCAAATAATCAGGAATGGAATTAACCTTATGATTAGGGAGGCGTAATGGATAAACTTAGAAATATCGTAGACAAGATCAAACCGACCTTCTCCAAGGGTGGGCGGTTCGGTTGGTTATCGCAGTCGTTCGACGCATTCGAGACGTTTCTGTTCGTGCCGAACACGACGACGAAGCACGGTGCGCATATTCGCGACTGTATCGACATGAAACGCACGATCAGTATCGTCATCATGGCCCTCGTACCGGCACTGCTGTTCGGTGTGTATAACACGGGAGTGCAGGTCGGCCTGACGGGCTGGGCGGCATGGTGGTGCGGCATCAAGGAGATCGTTCCAATGATCGTGGTGAGTTACGTGGTGGGTCTCGGGATCGAGTTCGCCGCGGCACAGATACGTGGTCACGAGGTGAACGAGGGATTCCTTGCTACGGGATTGCTGATCCCGATGGTGATGCCGGTGGGCACGCCGCTGTGGATGATCGCACTCGGTACGGCGTTCGCGGTGATCTTCGGCAAGGAGGTCTTCGGCGGCACGGGAATGAACGTCTTCAACCCCGCGCTGTTGGCACGTGCGTTTGTGTTTTTTGCTTACACGCCGATGATTTCGGGTGAGAAGGTATGGTTCGCGAGCGATGCCGTTTCGGGTGCCACGGCGCTCGAACAACTGGCCCAGACGGGCGCGATGCAGTACTCGACGTGGGACGCCTTCCTCGGATTTATCCCCGGATGTGTGGGTGAGACGTCCAAATTGGCCATCCTGCTGGGTGCCGTCGTGCTACTGTTCACGGGTGTGGCGTCGTGGCGTACGATGCTGATGGTGTTCGTGGGCGGATTGTCGATGGGATATTTGTTTGAAGGAGTGGGCGTGACGGCATATCCGGCGTGGGAGCATCTGTTGGTGGGTGGATTCGCGTTCGGTGCGGTATTTATGGCGACGGATCCCGTGACGGCCGCACAAACCGACGTGGGTAAATACATTGTCGGATTCCTGACGGGCGCGTTGGCGGTGATGATCCGTGTGGTGAACCCGGCCTACCCCGAGGGGATGATGCTGGCGATCCTGTTTATGAACGCCTTGGCCCCGCTGGTGGACTACTGCGTGGTGCAGCGGAACGTGTCTCGTCGAATGAAACTCGCAAGGAAATAAGAGAGGAGGAGCTATGAATACGAACAAGAACAGCTATATTATTACCTACGCGTCGATCATGGTGGTGGTCGTAGCGTCGGTACTGTCGTTGACGGCGCTGGCGCTGAAGCCGCGTCAAGATGCGAATAAACTCAACGAAACACGCCTTTCGATCCTCTCTTCGTTGGGTGCGACGGATGAGAATTACGAGGATTTCATCACGGAGGTCGATCTGGACGCGGAACATAAGTTATTTCAGGCGGTTGACGGCAGGGTAGTCATCCCTGTGTCCGGAAGCGGGTTATGGGGTCCGATCTGGGGATACGTGGCGTTGGAGAAGGATATGGATACGGTGGCCGGTGTGGTGATGGATCACACGGGAGAGACGCCGGGTTTGGGAGCCGAGATCGCAACGCAGAAACACTGGTCGCAGTACGTGGGCAAGAAGGTGTTCAAGGAGGGAGAATTTGTGGGTGTGACGTTACGCAAGGGGGGTGCCACGCCGGCGAACATCGACCATGAGGTGGATGCGATTTCGGGCGGTACAAAGACGTCGGACGGCGTCACAGCGATGCTGAAGCACAGCCTGCAGCCCTATTTGCCCTATTTGGTCTCTCACGGGGCCGCATCCTCTGAACCCCGCGGGGGTGCTTGCTTGGGTGGGGCGGCACCGGCCGCCGCAGAAAACATAGAAAGTGTAAGGATCCATGAATAAGAATTTGAGGTATTTGACCGGTCCCTTCTCGAAGGAGAACCCGGTGATCGTACAGATACTGGGTATCTGTTCGGCATTGGCGGTGACGGTACAGTTGAAACCGGCCGTTGTGATGGCACTGTCAGTGGCTGTGGTGACGGGCTTTTCGAGTTTGATTATGTCCGTGTTGCGCAAGGGGGTGCCGTCACGGATCCGCATTATTGTGCAGTTGGTTGTCATCGCGACGATGGTGATCCTGGTGGACCAGTTCCTGAAGGCGTTCGTGTATGACGTATCGAAACAGCTTTCGGTGTACGTGGGACTGATCATCACGAACTGTATCGTGATGGGTCGCGTGGAGGCATTTGCACTGGCTAATAAACCCTGGGCATCGTTCCTGGACGGTGTGGGTAACGGATTCGGTTACGGTATCATTCTGGTCATCACGGCATTCGTACGTGAATTGACGGGATCCGGAACACTGTATGGTTACCGGATCATCCCCGAGAGTTGGTACGAGCATGGATATGCGAACAATGGTTTGATGTTGTTCCCTCCGATGGCGTTGATCATCGTGGGTTGCATCATCTGGGCCCACAGGTCGTGGAATAAAGAACTGCAAGAAAAGTAAACGCACAACGTTCGGGAGAGATTCGTTTTTCCGATAAATGAAAAAACATGGACGCACTGAATCTTTTTATTAGGTCGGTTTTTATCGACAACATGGTTTTCGCCTTCTTCTTCGGCATGTGTTCATACATTGCCGTGTCGAAGAGCGTCAAGACGGCCCTCGGGTTGGGTCTTGCGGTGACTTTTGTACAGGTGATGACGGTGCCGCTGAACTATCTGTTGTACGAACACGTGTTGCGCGCCGACGCACTGATCGAGGGGGTGGACCTGAGCTTCCTGACGTTCATCGTCTTCATCGCCACGATCGCCGCATTTACGCAGTTGGTGGAGATGGTGGTGGAGAAATTTTCACCGTCGCTGTACAACCAGTTGGGGATTTTTCTGCCGTTGATCGCGGTGAACTGTGCCATTATGGGCGGCTCGCTGTTCATGCAGCAGAAGGTGGACGCGCTGGAAATGACGTCGTTCGGTGAGAGTGTGGTGTATGGATTGGGCTCGGGCGTGGGCTGGTGGCTGGCGATCGTTATGATGGCCGCGATCCGCGAACGCACCACCTACTCGAACATTCCGAAGGCGTTGAAAGGCCCCGGTATCGCGTTCATCATCACGGGTCTGATGGGTGTGGCATTTTTGATGTTCTCCGGGATCCAGTTATAGTTTTTGCTTATAGCAATTTTGAAATATATAAGAAAAAATGATACAAACAATCGTAGTATCCGTAGCAGTATTCTTACTGATCACGTTACTTTTGGTGGCGTTGCTGCTGTACGCGAAGGCGAAACTGACGTCGAGCGGCGAGGTGGTGATCGACATCAACGGAGGCGAACGCCGCGTGAGCGTGGCAAGCGGCGGAACGCTGCTTGCCACGTTGGCGGAAAACGGAGTTTTCCTCCCCTCCGCCTGTGGAGGCGGTGGCTCATGCGGCATGTGTCGCGTGCAGGTTTTGGCCGGAGGGGGAGAGATTTTACCCACGGAAACGGGCTTTATCACGCGTAAAATGGCGAAAGAGCACTGGCGATTGGGTTGTCAGGTAAAGGTGAAAAACAGCCTTGACATTCATGTGGAGGAGGCTGTTTTAGGCGTGAAAAAATGGGAGTGCGAGGTGGTATCGAACCGCAATATCTCAACGTATTTGAAGGAATTTGTGGTACGTTTACCGGAAGGAGAGAGTCTAAAATTCCGGAGCGGCGGTTATATCCAGATTGACATTCCGAAGTACGACGGATTGAAATTCTCGGATTTCGACATCGACAAGAAGTACCATGCCGATTGGGACAGCCTGAAAATGTGGGATTTAGTTGCGAAAAATCCCGAACCGACATACCGTGCCTATTCGATGGCCAATCACCCTGCCGAAGGGAACATCATCATGTTGAACATCCGTATCGCCACGCCGCCTTACGACCGTGCCGCGGGAGCGTTTATGAAGGTGAATCCGGGTATCTGTTCGTCCTACATTTTCTCGAAGAAACCGGGCGACAAGGTGACGATCTCCGGACCTTACGGTGAGTTCTTCCTACCGGACAATCTGCCTGATACACAGGAACTTATCTTTATCGGTGGTGGTGCGGGTATGGCGCCGATGCGGAGTCATATCATGCACCTCTTCAAGACGGCAAAAACGGGACGACCTGTGTCATTTTGGTACGGTGCACGTTCGTTGAAGGAGGTGCCGTATCTGGATGAGTTCCGTCAGATCGAGAAGGATTTCCCTAACTTCAAGTTTAATTTGGCGCTCGACCGTCCGGATCCGGAGGCCGATGCGGCCGGGGTTCCCTATACGGCCGGATTTGTGCATAACGTGCTGTACAACAACTACTTAAATAATCACGAGGCGCCGGAGGACAATATCTACCTGATGTGCGGTCCCCCGATGATGATCTCGTCGGTGGTCGAGATGCTCGATTCACTGGGTGTACCGCCGGAAAGTATTCTGTATGATAACTTTGGTTCCTAAATTTATCCCCAAGCCCCGCGTGAGCGGGGCTTTTTTATTCTCTCTCCTCCCCGCAGCGGGGTACCGCGTCTACTCCGATGGCCAGCTATACAGTCAGACTTCCTTCGGAGATTACTGGGTGCAGGCGATTTCTACGACGCATGCACAAAGGTTACACTTCGACTCCACGGGGCTTGATACGAATGCCAATCTCGTTTGGTATGCCCACACCCTCCGCTGTATAAAGATCTAATGTAGGGCGAGACAAGGTTACGGCCCCGCAGGGGCTACGGGGAGGTTAATTGGCCAAAATGGAGTCGAAGGAGTTGATCTTCGCGATGTGGAGATTCAGTGTGTGCGTCTCGTCCGTGTCGAGCATGTTCTCCGCTGCGTCGGTCCAACTGACTGCGACATGAAGATCTAAATCATACCGAGGTATAACCCGAGTGGCGCCGCGGTTACCCACAGTGACGCCACGTGCCGTGATCCAACCCCTTAGGACCGCGATCGCGGGGCTGTAGTTGATCCGGGCATTGACACTCGTCTCGTCGAATGTCACGTGGTATGGCTCACCGGAAACAGCCACTCGCGGAAGTTCGATCATGAAACGCTTGTACGATCCATCGCCTCCTCCATCCTCTCCATTCGCCTCGCCCGGCATGCCGCAACTGATGTCGCAATCCATCGAAACGTCTGTCAACGAGCCTAAAATCCTGTCGAGATACAACGTGCTGCCGAGTCGCCGGAAGTCGGTCAGTTTCACTCCATCGTACGTGACGGAGGCCATCGTGATGGGGTGGAAGGTGCTGTTGTACGTGATCGACTCCACCAACGAAGCGTCGGGTAAATCCCCCGAATGGGGGTCGTAAAGTTCGTCCGAGCGCATCGTGACGTCGAATGACAGTGTGCGTTCCCACCCTCCATTTTCCGATGATCCGAAGGTGCATTCGATATGCAGCTCCGTAGCGAAACCGAAATGGTGGCCTTCGAGATCCACCTTCTCGATCTCGCCGCGGATCGTGGTTTCGACTGTGCCACCCGAACCAAACATGTCGCCATTTTCATACTCATACACCGAAATGTCCATCGGTACCCGGGCGTCGATCACGATACGATCCTCCGAACTCGTCGCGATAGGAATGCTCTCCACAACAGCCTGGATCTCAGTGCCATCCTCGGTGTAAAAACGAAAGGAGAGAGAAATGTCGTCAGAATATCCGGGGCGGAAATCGAAGTGTGTGTAGTCGCCCGGGGCGCTCAAAAATGGAGTACCATCCAGCGCTCCTTCCACCGAAAAATCTCCACGGGTCCAGTAGACCATGTCCACCAGTGAAAGTCCCGTCCATGGGTCCATCCACCAACCGTTCGGGGCGATCGCGTCCGGTGTGTTAGAGGAGTCCGGTTGCGGATTGTTCCCCGTGTCGCACGACACCCACAAACAGAGCGTCGACAGGAGGATCAGTAGGTTTTTCATGGGGAGGGTAAGTGAGCACCCGTGCGGGTGAGGTTTTTAGTGTTCTTAGTCGACCATGATAAATCCGAACGAGTCGATCTTGTCGACATGGAAGTCGAGCGTGTGTCTCGTGTCGGTGTCATCCGTCCACTCGACTATCACGTGAATGTCAATCTCCCATTTCGGCAAAACATAAGGAACGCCTTCATCTTCGTTCATTTCCACAGCAACGCCGGTGCCTTTCATTCGACCCGAAACTGTTGCCGTCGCAGGAAATCTGTCGTAACTAATACCCGCAGCATTTAAAATTCGTATTTCGGTCTCAACGATCGTCTCCTCGAACTTTGCATCGTAAGGATTGCCCGAAACGGTGATGTGAGGCAATTCTATCCCCCAATCCTCTCCGGGGACTTCGTTCCATTCACCTTCGGCGTTGTATTTACCAAGTTCCACGACCAGATCCATGGTTACTTCGGTTTCGGAGCCTCGAACCTTCTCGATGGTTATCATCCCCATCTCACCCCTATAATTCGGCCCGCCGGTGAGTTTCTTGCCATCCAATGTGCCTGTAACGCCGGTAATGGAGTGGTAAATTCCGTTGAACGTGATGGATTCGATCAGTGACTTTTCGGGTAAGGTCCCCGGATGTGGCTGGTACATATCTTCCGATACCGTCTTGACGGTGATGATGAGCGGCTGAACAGGTATCGAGGAACCGGCGTAACCCTCTTTGTATTGACATTCGAAACGATACTCTCCCTCGTAACGGAACTCATGCGCGGATACCTTCACCCGTCGCGCCTCTCCTCTGACGGTTAATTCGTTCGCGTAGCCCTGTCCGTTGTAACCCTTCCATATTGTCACGTCGGCAGGTAGCGTGGCATCGATACTGATTTTGTCCATGTTTCCCTTGACCGGAATATTCTTCTCGATGGACAGGTTGATAGACTCTGCTTCCTCCGATCCTGGTTCTCCGGTTCCGATGGGCAGGTATGCGTTGAGAAAAACTTCTGTCTCGGAAACCGCCTCGAACGACACAAAACCTCGCTCCAGATTAAAACCTTCGATGGGTTTGCCGCCGAGTGTTGCTTCGATGAAGATAGGTTTCCCTCCCGCTACGGAAGCCCATTCGGCCAATGTAAGGTCCATCAAATTGTTCTCGTCCGGTTTTGGATTGTTGCCAGGGCCACATGCCGTGACTCCTAAACCGCATACTGCCAGGAGGATCAATAGTTTTTTCATCTTGGAGGTTTTTAGATACACAAAACAAATATAGCAAAAATTTCTATCTTTGTGGTCATGGAAAAGATTCTGATTCTCGATTTCGGTTCGCAATACACACAACTCATCGCACGGCGCGTGCGCGAAATGAGTGTCTATTGTGAGATTCATCCCTATAACAATATGCCGTCGCTGGAGGGTGTGAAAGGTGTTATCCTGTCCGGATCGCCCTTCTCGGTGCGGGATGCGAATGCGCCACAACCCGATCTGACTGCCATCAAAGGCAAATTGCCGCTCCTCGGTGTGTGTTACGGTGCGCAGTACCTTGCACAAGCGTATGGAGGTAGTGTCGAGGCGTCGTCGACGCGTGAGTATGGGCGTGCGTCGTTGACCGTCACCAAACCGCAAGACCCGCTCATGCTAAACCTACCCTCACCGACACAGGTGTGGATGTCGCATGGCGATACGATCACCAAATTGCCGGCCGGTTACGAGGTGATCGGTTCCACCCAGAAGGTCGAGAATGCCGCGTTCCGTGTCGCGGGCGAACAGACGTGGGGTATTCAGTTTCATCCCGAGGTGGCGCACTCCACGGATGGCACGGCGCTGTTGCGTAACTTCGTGTTGGAGATATGCGGATGTGCGTCGACGTGGACTCCGGAGAGTTTCGTGGAGTCGACCGTGGCGCAACTCAAACAACAGATCGGTGGCGATAAAGTCGTGTTGGGACTCTCGGGAGGTGTTGATTCCACCGTGGCGGCCGTACTGCTGCACCGTGCCATTGGGGCGCAACTCTACTGTATATTCGTCGATTCGGGGCTCCTGAGAAAAGATGAATTTGCGGATGTGATCGCCTCGTACAAGGATATGGGACTGAACGTGAAGGGTGTCGATGCGCGGGGGCGGTTCATGAAGGATCTGGCCGGGGTGAGCGATCCGGAGCAGAAACGCAAGATCATCGGGCGTGACTTTGTGGAGACGTTCGACGAGGAGGCGCAAAAGATCAAAGACGTGCGGTGGCTCGGGCAGGGGACGATCTATCCCGATGTGGTGGAGTCGGCGGCGGCGAGCGTCAAAGGGCCTGCGGCCGTGATCAAGAGCCATCACAATGTAGGAGGGCTTCCGGAACGGATGAACCTCAAGGTAGTCGAGCCGCTGCGGTTGCTCTTTAAAGACGAGGTGCGTCGCGTGGGGGCGTCGATGGGTATCGACAAACAGCTGTTGGGACGTCACCCGTTCCCGGGACCCGGGCTGGCGATACGTATCCTCGGGGAGATCACTCCGGAAAAAGTGGCGATACTCCAAGAGGTGGATAAAATCTATACCGATGCGTTGCGTCACGATGGGTTGTACGACCAGGTGTGGCAGGCGGGAGCCATCCTGTTGCCCGTGCAGAGTGTCGGGGTGATGGGCGATGAACGTACCTATGAGAGTTGCGTTGCGTTGCGTGCCGTGACCTCCACAGACGGGATGACTGCCGATTGGGCGCACCTTCCGTACGAGTTCCTCGCCCGAGTGTCGAACGACATCATCAACAAAGTCCGGGGTGTCAACCGTGTCGTGTATGATATATCTTCCAAACCGCCCGCCACCATCGAATGGGAGTAATTTTTCTGATGCAACCGTCCTCTTTCATACGCCACTGCCCCTTTTTTGAAAAAAAGCGGCACCAAAAAACTTCAAAAGTACTTCGTACTTAGAAGTTTGACACAACAGATTGTGCGACAGCACTCAAATGAATGAGGCCCCCAATCGGGGGCCTCATTCATTTGAACACTTCGTGTAATTTTGGTGACCAACTATGGAGATACGCAGTATCTCCCGAAATTCTTTGCGGAGCTTTCTTCTAAGAAAGCGAACAGTTGGGTACGAATGAGGCAGTTGAGTCAGAAACGATTAATACGTTGTGTTCTGAGCGTCGAAGTTGGCCCAGCCCGATGCCCAGTTGTTGGATGCCGTCTCTGTGGGAGAGAATGCACCGCGGTAGGCCACCTGGTCGAAACCGGTCGCGACCTTACTGTCGTTCCAGTCGGCACCAGTCGCCAGGACACTGTCCGTCGCGGGGAATACGAGAGGTGTGTTGTAGGTCGGGTTGCCCGAAAGTTTAAGCGTCTTCACCAGGTTGCTGTCGAAAGTCAAAGCTTCGTTTATGCGTGACGCGTCCGTATAATAAGCACTCACGAAAGTGTCGAACGGATCCGCGGCGTTGAATACCGAGTTGTTTGTCCATACCTGCTTGTCCTGATAGTTGCGTACCATGCCGGCCATGATGTTACCTTTAACCACACCGTTACCCGCTGTATAGTTCGTCTGGGCGGTACCCTTGTCATTCTCGATGATCAGACCGATAGGCCATGACGCGAAGAGCGAATTATAAACGCTTAACTGCGTGTTGCGGCGCAACTGTACTGCCGCCTGGAAGCGTGCATCGACCGTGCTGCCCTCGGCTTTGCCGTTATCTACCCAGTTGGTCATGGTCGGGGCGGGTGCCGTGGCGACTGGGCCGAAAAGGCTCACGTTCGCAAATACCGCTGCCGTGTAGGGTGAAGTGGCGGCACCGTCCGAGTTGTTGTCCGACTCGAAACCGTTCGATCCCGATTTATCCGCCACGCGAGGGTTGCGTACCGAAAGAGCGTACTGAACGTTGCCGCTGAAACCATTGTCGGCATCGAAACAGTCGTCCCAGGTGCCGTAGGCGATAATGTGACGCGCGTTCACTGTGCCGCCGAACCATTCGAACGAATCGTCTCCGGAGTGGGATACCTGTACGTAGTCGATCACTGTGCCGTTACCCACCGAACCGAGCGTGAGGCCGTTGATCTCGTTGTCGATGCTGTACTCGATACCCGCGAACTCGATGCGGACGTACTTCAATATACCCGAATTGTCGGCTGCATCGGTGCCGCCGTGCATCGAACGAACACCGCCCTCGATGGACATGTCGCCCTTGTTGTTGGGCGCTTTGCCGAGGATGATCAGGCCGCCCCAGTCACCAGGTTTGCGGGCGCCGGAGGCCGATTGTGACGTGAAGACGATCGGTTTCTCCTTCGTGCCTTCGGCGATGATCTTACCGCCACGCTCGACGATCAGGGTGGCGTTGCTCTTCTTCTCACCCTTGATCACTGTGCCGGGCTCGATCGTCAAGACCGCTCCGTCCGTGACGTACACGAAACCGCGGAGGTTGTACTGTGTGTCGGCTTTCAACGTCACGTTCCCTTTTACCTCGTAGGCGTTCGAGCCGTCGCCGAGATCCTCCACCTTCTGTCCCGGGTCGATCGGTTCGGGCTCCTCACCCACAGCCGCCTGGGAGATGGTCACGGAACGCGATACGTTCGTCGATGCAACCGTCAGCGCGGCGGAACGTGAACCGGAGGTGTTGGCGTCGATCGTTACGGTGATCGTTGCGTCGCCTGTGCCGCTCGTGGGGTCGATCTTGGAGATCCAAGTAGCGTCGGCCGCCTTGGTGATGTTCCACGACGCGTTCGATTTGATCATGAACGTCTGTGTGCCCCCTGTGTCGGGAGCCGAAGCCGTCGGGGTGTTCTCGACCGTGAGGATCTCATCGGCCTTCTCGTCCGTGCAACTTGTTGCCCAGAGTGCAGTGCCGCAAAGCAGTGCGGCTGCGATTAAAAACTTTTTCATTCGTTAAAATAATTTAAGGTGTTTGAAATAGTTACAGTTTTATGGTTACGCCAATCGAAACCGACTGGCCGGGATTGTATTTACGGGTAGTTTGTTCGCGTTTGTGCGTCACGCCATCCTTCACGAATTCGGGGAACTGCTTGTATACGATCGGTTCCGAGAGGATGTCCTTCACCGAGGCGGTGAGCTTGACGCGGCGGCCGATCGTTTTCGAGATGCTGAAATCGAGGCAGTGGCGGGGCATCTCGTACGCGTTGGGGATCATCGTGTTGGGGTCGGGGGTCGGCGACGAGGATTTGCCCAGGCCGACGATGCGTTTGCCGATCACGTTGTAGAGCAGTGCCATGTCGAGGCCCAGCTTGTCGGAGTTATAATACAACCCTCCGTTGACGATATAGGGCGATTGTCCCTGCATCGGGCGATTCGGCTCCACGACCAGCGTGCCTTCGGGGAAGACGACGTCGCTCTGGATCCACGCGGCGTTCAGGACCAGCGCCAGGTTGCGGGCGCCCATGAAGGCCAGATTCTTGCGGATGTCAACCTCGATTCCCCAGCTGACGGCTTGGTGGGCGTTCTCGTAGTAGTACCTCCATGAGCCGCCCATGTCGACGAACGTCCACTCGATCGGATTCTTGAAGTGTTTGTAAAAAGCACCGATGCTCACCGTCTCGCCCGGGGTGGGGTAGAACTCATAGCGAAGGTCCGCGTTGTCGATAACGGCCGTTTTTAGCTCCGGGTTGCCGATGATCTCGCTGAACAGATCGAAATCATAGTAGACCGTGGGTGACAGTTCGCGCAACTCGGGACGGTTCACCGAGCGTCCATAGGCAGCCCTCAACTGGTGTTTGTCGTTGAAACGGTAGGTGAGGTTGACCGAGGGGAGCAGGTGGAGGTCCTCCGTGGTGGCGTGGGTGATCATCGTTTCGTCAGGCATGTTGGTCATGTCGTACGTCAGTTTTGCCGTGTTGCTCTCCAGGCGTGCACCGGCGTAGATGGATAGATTTCCCACGGGAATCTCGAATGCGGCGTAGGCGGCGGCGTGGTACATGTCGGCCGAATAGGCGTCCGTCTTCTTGGTCGTCTCGTCGATGTACACCTTGTCGGCACCCAGCCAGTCGTTTTGCATCATATCCTGGAACGGGAGGTTGACGAATGCCGAGACTTGGTCGCCCGTCAGGTTGTCCAGACGATAGACGAATTCGCGGGGTGTGTGGCTGCGCATGCGATACTCGCCGTAGAGTCCCGTTTTGAATTTCGGAGTGATGTTGCCCAAGCGGAAGGGCAGTATGTAGTCGGTCGAGGCGGATACCACGTGGTCGTGCAGCGACTGGAAGTAACGTGCGATGCCGCCGGGGTCGTTCAGGTGGGGAGTGACGTTCGGGATATCGGCAGCGCTGCCCACGCCGGCGATATAATTGACGATACGGCGGTCGGGCTCGTTGCGGCTGGCGAACGAATATCCGGCATCCCACTCCAATGTGCTCAGGTCGGCGAAGTGGTGCGTGCCGGCGAGTTGGCCCGTGTAGGTGAGGCGTGAGGAGTAGAGCATCTCCGTCTGACGCTGATAATATACCCCTGACGCCTCGCGGATTCCGGCACGCTCGGTCAAACGGTTGCGGCCCAGGACGTTCACCAGGTTTTTGAACTCGATGCGGTTGTTCGGATTCAACTGGAATGACCAGTTGTGCAGTGCGCCGAGGCGCGATTCGTTGGTCCATTGGTCGTCCGTGTAGTCGTTGATGTGGACCGGATGGTCGTCGTTACCGTCGTAGATGCCGAAACGGGCGTTCTTGATACCGGTGACGGTTTTGTAGGTGTTGCTGTGGTTGATCGACGTGATGTTGCCGATAATGGTACCCCGTTTGGTCTCCAGCCGCCGCGCGATCAGGAATGAAAGGCGTTGGTCGGGGAGCGGGGTGATGTGGCGGACGCGCCAGTCGTTGTTGAACGATTGTTGCGTGATTTGTGTCAAGGCGTCGGGGTTGGTGATGTTGCGAAGGTGGGTCGGGAAATCCTTACCCAAGGGGCGCTTCGAGGTGTCGAAACCAAGGAAATCAGTGCTGCTGCCGGGATTGACGCGGAACGAACGGAACTGCGTATTGACGTTGAAACCGGTGGTGTAGCCGATCTCGATCGCGTTCTCGTCCGGAATGCCCTTTGTGACGATCTTTACGAATCCACCCGAAAAGTCGCTCGGGATCTCAGGCGCGGGGGATTTATACACGAGCAGGTTGTCGATCTGGCTGCTCGGGATCAGGTCGAAAGAGAAGGCACGCGAGTCGGTCTCGGTACTCGGGATCGGGAGGCCGTTGATCCAGGCGTTGTTGTAGCGTTGCGACAGACCGCGTACGATGATGAAACGGTCGTCGATGATCGTGATGCCGGGGATGCGGCGCACCGCCTCGGAAGCGTTGCGGTCGGGACTCTTGGCGATCTGGGCAGCCGAGATGCCGCTCGTCACCTGTAACGATGCCTTGACCGTGCCCACCATCGCTGTCTCGGTGTTGCTGCGGCGCTGTCCGCTTACCACGATCTCGTCCATAGTGACAGCGTCCTCCTCTAAGGAGAAATTTACGTCCGTCAGGTTGCGTTGCAGGTCGATGGCGCGCTCGACGCTCTTATACGATAGTGTTCCGCACGACAGGGTGTGGCGGCCGCGGGTCACGTTGGGAATCGTGAAGGTGCCGTCGATGTCCGTCGATGTGCCTTTGGTTGTGCCGACGATGAAGACTGCCGCGCCGATGATCGGTTCCGATGTTTTGGCGTCCGTGACGCGTCCTGAAATAGAGTGGTTAACCTGCGCCGAGGCGCCAAGGCACGAAAGTGCGAAGATTGATAATACGAGTAGTTTTTTCACGACGCAAAACTACCGTCGCGATGTTACGGAAATGTCAACGAAATGTTACAAATTTGTTATGAATTGCCCCGACTCCTTTCGGGGCCGGGGCAGCGCGGAAGGTGGGGGATTGCTGCGCATGACAAAGTCATGCTTGCTATCCCCTCGCTGCCGCGGGCATCCTGAGCGAAGCGAACTTCCTACGGAAGTATCGATCTGAAAACAAAAAGCCGCCCCCAAGTAAACTTGTCGCGGCTTCCTGCTTTCAGATCGGCCCCTTCAGGGCTTCGCTTCGCGGAAGGTGGGGGATTCGAACCCCCGGTANNGTGGTTTCAGCCACTCACCCAACCTTCCAAGGCACGACAAAGGTAGTAACAATTCGGTGTTTTCCAAAAAAATGTGTACATTTGTGGGGTATGTCGTCGACACCGGAGGAGTTTATAGATCAGGATTACAAGTATGGGTTTGTAACCGATATCGCTACCGAGACTTTTGAGAAAGGTCTCAGCGAGGAGGTCGTGCGTGCGATCTCGGCACGTAAAGAGGAGCCGGAGTGGATGTTGGAGTACCGGTTGAAGGCGTATCGTCACTGGTTGACGATGGAGATCCCGACGTGGGCGCACCTCGATATTCCGCCCATCGACTTCCAGTCGATCAGCTATTTTGCCGCCCCGAAAACGGTCGACGAATCGAAAAAAACCGGTAATCCGGACGATATAGATCCCGAACTGAAGCGGACGTTCGATAAGCTCGGTATTCCGTTGGAGGAGCAGTTGGCACTGTCGGGCGTGGCTGTTGATGCGGTGATGGATTCCGTGTCGGTGAAGACGACCTTTCAGGAGGAGCTGAAGAAACAGGGTATCGTTTTCTGCTCGATGTCCGAGGCGGTGCGGGAGCATGGGGAGTTGGTGCGGCGCTATCTGGGGAGTGTGGTGCCGTACGCGGATAACTTCTACGCGGCACTGAACGCGGCGGTGTTCTCGGATGGATCGTTCTGCTATATTCCGAAGGGGGTGAGGTGTCCGATGGAGCTGTCGACCTACTTCCGTATCAATGCCGCAGGGACGGGACAATTCGAACGGACATTGATCGTGGCCGATGAGGGGGCGTATGTGAGTTACCTCGAAGGTTGCACGGCGCCGCGCCGCGATGAGAATCAGTTGCATGCTGCGGTGGTCGAAATTGTGGTTGAGAAGGATGCGGAGGTGAAATATTCGACCGTGCAGAACTGGTATCCGGGTGACAAAGAGGGGCGAGGCGGGGTGTATAACTTTGTGACGAAACGCGGGATCTGTTACGAGAATGCACGATTGTCATGGACGCAGGTGGAGACGGGGTCGGCGATCACGTGGAAATACCCGAGTTGCATCCTGGCCGGTGACGGGTCGAGCGGCGAGTTCTACTCCGTGGCACTGACGAACAACTATCAGCAGGCGGATACGGGTACCAAGATGATCCATACGGGGCGTAACACGAGGAGCCGTATCGTGTCGAAGGGCATCAGCGCGGGGCACAGTCAGAACAGTTATCGGGGGTTGGTGAAGGTTGCACCGGGTGCCGCGGGGGCACGGAATCATTCGCAGTGCGACTCGCTGTTGATCGGTGACAAGTGCGGTGCGCACACGTTTCCGCAGATCGACGCGCGTAACCCGACAGCGACGGTGGAGCATGAGGCCACGACGTCCAAAATCTCCGAAGAACAGCTGTTTTATTGCAATCAGCGCGGTATTCCGGTGGAGGAGGCTGTGGGGTTGATCGTGAACGGATATGCACGTGAGGTGTTGAATAAGTTGCCGATGGAGTTCGCCGTGGAGGCGCAGAAACTGTTGGCGTTGAGTTTGGAAAATGCAGTGGGATAGGGTATGAGCAAAGAGATATTGTCGGTCAAGAATTTGCACGCCTCGGTGGGTGACAAGGAGATATTGAAAGGTATCGACTTGGAAGTCCGTGCGGGCGAAGTGCACGCGATCATGGGCCCCAACGGGTCGGGGAAAAGTACCCTGGCGAGTGTGTTGGCGGGTAACGAGAAGTTTACCGTCACGGGTGGTACGGCCACGTTCATGGGGCGCGATCTGTTCGCGATGGGTATCGAGGAGCGTGCGTGTGCGGGATTGTTTCTGGGATTCCAGTATCCGGTGGAGATCCCGGGGGTTTCGATGGCGAACTTCATGAAGTTGGCGGTGAACGAGACGCGCAAGTGCAAGGGGGAGGGGCCCATGAACGCGTCGGATTTTCTGAAACTGGTGAAAGAAAAATCGGCACTCGTGGAACTGGATGCGAAATTTCTGTCGCGATCGGTAAACGAGGGGTTCTCGGGCGGTGAGAAGAAGCGCAANNACGAGATCTTTCAGATGGCGATGTTGAATCCGATACTGTCGCTGTTGGACGAAACGGACAGTGGGTTGGATATCGACGCGTTGCGTGTCGTCGGGACGGGGGTGATGAAACTGCACACGCCGCAGAATGCCACGGTGGTGATCACCCACTACCAGCGGTTGTTGGATTATATTGTGCCGGACTATGTGCATGTGCTCTATCAGGGGCGGATCATTCATTCGGGGGATAAGTCGTTGGCACAGAAGTTAGAGAGGGAGGGTTACGAATGGCTGATAAAATGAATTTTCGTTTTTCGAAGGCACCTTCGGGCACTTCTTGCTTGTCGGAGGAGGGAGGTACCTCATGTACATCCCGTCCTCCTTCGCGCAGCGGCGCGACCAAATCTGCTCTTCAAAATTCCCAAAATTCCAATTTTATCATTGTGGAAAGGGGCGAAACGCGCCGCCTGATCTTCCATCACGATGTGCGGGAGATGGGGGAGGTGCGTGTCGACGTGGAGGCGGGCGCCGAGGTCGAGGTTGTTGCCGTGTTGACCGATACGACGGTGGTCGATTACCATTTCGATTTGATCGGTGAGGGGGCGAAAGTCGATTTTCGGGCGTTGATGCTGCCGATGCCGGGCGACCGTTGCACGCTTCGCGTGCAGACGCTTCACAGCGTCCCGGGCTGCGCGTCGAGGACGTTGGTTAAAGGTGTGGCGGGTGGAACGGCTGCCTTCGAGGGATTGGTCTATGTGGCCGANNCGCGCAGCAGACGGTCGCCCGGCAGGAGAGCCGCGGGTTGTTGCTTCGTGACGACTCACGTATCGACCTGAAGCCGCAATTGGAGATCTATGCCGATGATGTGCAGTGCAGTCACGGTGCCACCGTCGGACAGTTGGATGCCGATGCCTTGCTGTACATGCGGCAGCGCGGTATTCCCGAGGCCGAGGCACGGCGCTTGCAGATAGAGGGGTTCGTGGCAGAAGTTTTGCCCCCCGCCCAAGCAAGCACCCCCGGGGGTGCGGATATTCGCGAACTCGTGATGGAGAGATTATGCTCGATGTAACCAAAATACGTGCGGATTTCCCGATTCTTGGCAGGACGGTCTACGATCGTCCGTTGATCTATCTGGATAGTGCGGCAACGGCTCAAAAGCCGCAGTGCGTGCTGGACAGGATGGATTGGGTGTACCGCGAGGTGAATGCGAATGTGCATCGCGGGGTGCATTACCTCAGCGAGCAGGCGACACAGGCGTATGAAGATGCACGGACAACCGTGGCACGTTTCATCAACGCACGCGAGCGGGAGGAGATCGTCTTCACGTCCGGCGCCACGATGTCGATCAATCTGGCGGCATACGCGTGGGGAAGCGGGTTGTGCAAGGGGGACAATATCATCGTCAGTGAACTCGAACACCACTCGAATATTGTGCCGTGGCAACTGTTGGCGCAGCGTCAGGGGGTGGAGATAAGAATTCTCCCATTTAAGAACGATGGTTCTTTGATGGTCGAAAAGTTACCGGAGTTGTTGGATGAAAAGACGCGTCTAATTGCCGTTACACAAGCCTCCAATACATTAGGGATACGTCCCGATCTTGAGAGTTTAATAAAAATAGCCCATGCGAACGGTACGTTGGTGCTGGTGGACGGGTGTCAGGGTGCTGTACACGGAGGGGTGGATGTGCAGGCGCTTGATTGCGACTTCTACGCGTTCTCGGGACACAAGCTCTACGGTCCCACCGGTATCGGAGTGCTGTATGCCAAACGTGCGCTTTTGGAAGCGATGCCGCCCTTCATGTCGGGTGGCGATATGGTGGCGAGTGTCTCTTTCGCGGGGACGACCTATGCCGATGTGCCGTTGAAGTTCGAGGCGGGGACGTCCAATTTCACGGGCGCTATCGGGCTGGCTGAAGCGATCAAATATCTCGATACGTTTGACATGGCGGAGGTGGAACGTCACGAACAGATACTGTTGCGGCGTGCCACGGAGGGACTCGGCGCGATACTCAACCTGACGATATACGGAACGACGCCGGACAAGTGTGCCATCGTGTCGTTCAATGTGGAGGGTGTGAGTGCGTATGACGTGGGGATGATCCTCGATAAGTTGGGCATCGCGATCCGAACCGGGCAGCACTGTGCCGAACCGGTCATGCAACACTATGGCGTGACGGGGATGTGCCGTGCCTCGTTCGCGATATACAATACGATCGAGGAGGTCGACGCGCTGGTCGCGGGAGTGGAACGTGCCATTAAAATGTTGGGGTGATGTTGATCGTATTGGAGGGATTGGACGGTGCGGGTAAATCGACTCAGTTGGGTCGGTTGGATGCGATGTTCCAGCGTCGCGGGTTGAAGACGCACCATGTGCATTTTCCGCGTTTCGATGCGCCGGTGTATGGCGAGCTGATCGCGCGATTCTTGCGCGGCGAACTGGGCACGGTCTCGGAGGTGGATCCCTATCTGGTGGCGATGCTGTTCGCGGGAGACCGTGCCGCCGCCGCGCCGCAAATCGCGCGATGGTTGGACGGTGGCGATGTGGTGCTATTGGATCGGTATGTATACTCGAACGTGGCCTATCAGTGTGCCAAGGTGGAGGGTTTCGAGGAGCAGGAGAAACTCCGAAAATGGATCCTTGACCTCGAATTTGGACACTACAAGATCCCCGAACCGAACGTGTCGCTGTTTCTCGATGTGCCGTTCTCGTTCACGCGACACAACCTGGAGAAGCAGCGCGAGGGTGACGACCGTGCCTATTTGCAAGGCAAGGAGGATATTCATGAGGCGTCGATGGAGTTACAGCGGCGCGTGCGCGAGATGTACTTGCGTTGTGCCGAGACGGATCCTCACTTCCGCGTTGTCGATTGCGGCGGGGGTGACGACACGGCTGTGATGGGTGAACCGGACGATATTTTTGAAAAGATCAGGAAAGAGCTGTAACGTTATGAAGGATACAAGAACAATGAAGGTCGTAGCCATGGCGTGCCGATACATTCTCGCCGTGACGTTTATATTTTCCGGATTCGTCAAGGTGATAGATCCTTGGGGTACGTCGATCAAACTGAATGAATATTTCACCCTGTGGGGGTTCGAGTGGCTGCGGCCGCTGTCGATGATGTTGTCCGTGTGGCTGTGCGGGGCGGAGTTGATGATGGGACTCATGCTGATGTTCAAGGTGCGTATACGTCTCATCTCGAACTTCTGTATGGCTGCGATGACCTTCTTTACGATCCTCACGCTGTTCAGTGCCACGCTGATGCCCGTCGAGGATTGCGGGTGTTTCGGCGACGCGATCAAACTCACCCCGTGGCAAACGTTCTTCAAGAATATCGTGATGTTGCCGATGGCCTTCATCGTGTGGAGGTACCACTACCTGCAGGGAGGCAAGCTGCTGGCGTTCAACGTGCGGGAGATTGTCCTGACACTGCTGTTTTTTCTCACCTCGATGGGAATCGGTACATATTGCTACCGCCACCTGCCGCTGATAGATTTTCTGCCCTACAAGATCGGTACGAACCTCTTGGAGGAGGCACCGCGATCCGCTCAACCCGAGACGGTGCTGGTGTACCGTGACAGGACGACGGGTGTCGAACGGGAGTTCGCGTTGGACGACCCCACGTGGCACGATGCGGAGCGTTGGGAGTGGGTGGAGACCCGTGTCGAGGAGTCGGAAATGACGGAAGCGACCACCGAAGAGTTTAAACTGCATGATCCCGCCACTCATGAGGATGTGACGCGTGAAATATTGGAGACTCCGGGACGCTTGTACCTGATCTGCATCACGTCGTTCAAGAGGATCGACAACGGGTGCATCGCACGGATCGACGCGTTGGTGGCCCGTGCCCATGCCGAGGGGGCGCGTGTGGTGTACATCACGCCCGAAACCACCGCCGAACCCGATACGTATAATATCGACGGTCGCACGATGAAGACGCTCCTCAGGGCCCGCACGGGTGTGGTGGTGCTCGACGACGGAGTGATCGCCGGAAAATTCAACTGTAAAGACGTTAAATAACCTAACCCAAGGATGAAAAGATACCTATTGACGTTGTTCGCACTTCTCTGTACGATGGGTGCGTTCGCCGAACCGGTGGAGGGTGTGCCGGAGGAGTTGCTGCGCGCCCAATCGTTGTTCGAGCATGGACGATGGTCCGATGCGCGTGCCGAGTTGCTGCGGGTACGTGAACAGACCATTCCGGCGGCACGGGACGCCGCGGAGTGGGTCGACTACCGGTTGCTGATCTGTGCCGAGAAGCTGGACGATCCGATGGTGGAGTCGAAAATGCGTCTCTTTTTGAGGCACTATCCCGAGTCGCTGTACCGCAACGATGTGCACTACCTGATGGGGCTCTACTACTGCAAGGAGGAGGCGTATGACAAGGCGTACGACAGTTTTTCGGTCGTTGAGTACAAAAAATTGAGTGTGGCCCAACGCGAACAATTCGATTTACGGATGGGTCATATTTTATTTACACGGGGTGAGTATGACGAGTCGCGGAAGTACTTCTCGCGCATCCCGTTGCGGAGCGACTACTACGATCACGGACTCTACTACATGTCATACATCGACTACTCGAATGGCAATTACGATGCGGCGTACAACGGATTCCATCGCCTGATGCGGAGCCAGTCGTATGCCGAGATCGCGCCCTATTATATGTTGCAGATCGAGTTCCAGCGCGGCAATCACCGCTATGTGGTGCTGCATGGTGAGGCACAGATCGCCAAAGCGACACCCGTACGTGCGATGGAACTGCAACGTCTGGTGGCCGAATCGTTGTTCCATGAGGAGGATTATGCCGATGCGCTGGCCAAACTGGATGCCTATCGCAAGAGCGGCGGGGTGATGGGGCGTGAGGAGAACTATCTCTATGGATTTTCGCTCTACCGTACGGCGGAGTATGAGGGCGCGAAGGAGTATCTGCGTAAGGCCGCGGGTCCGGACGATGCGCTGACCCAAAATGCGTCGTACCACCTGGCGGACACGTATCTCAAATCGGGTGACAAACGTAATGCGATGTACTCGTTCGCGATGGCGTCCAACGCGAGTCATAATCCCGTGATTGCGGAAGATGCGCTGTTCAACTATGCCAAATTACAGTTCGAGGCCGGCGGCGGTGTGTTCAACGAGGCGATCCAGGCATTGACGAAATACATATCGCTGTATCCCAACTCGGCACGGTTGCGTACCGCGCGTGAACTGTTGGCTGCGGCGTACTACAATTCACGCAATTACGAGGCGGCGTACGAGATCATCGCCGCGCAACCCGATCCGCATGGCGAACTGAAAACGGCACGTCAGAAGATCACCTATTACCGTGGCTTGAAGGCATTGGAGCATGGCGAACGTGAGGCCGCGATGGAGTATCTGCGTGCGTCGCAAGCGTTGGGCGTGAGTCCGCGATACACGGCACTGGCCCTCTACTGGCAGGGGGAGATCGCCTACCAGATGGGGGATTATGAACTCGCGTTGCGTTACTACAAGGATTTTCTGAACCGTACGCCCAAGGGCGAGCGTATCTATGCGATGGGGCTCTACAACTCGGGATACGCCCACTTCTCGCAGGAGCATATGAATGAGTCGCGTGACTTCTTCAACCAATTTCTGGATGCCCACGGGGAGCAGGATGCCTACCGTTCGGATGCGATCAACCGCATGGCGGACACGTACTACATTACGCGTGATTTCAACGAGGCGTTGCGTCTCTACAACCAAGCCACGCTGTCGAGCGACGGCGCACAGTCCGATTACGCACGCTATCAGGGTGCCCTGACGATGGGGTTGGTGGGGTTGAACGCCGATAAGATCGCGCTGCTCAGGCGGTTGGTGGATCGCGGGTCGGGTGACTATGTGGATGATGCGACATACGCACTCGGGCGTACCTATATCGGTCAGGAGAGCTACCGCGATGTGGTGAATCTGCTGGAGCCGTTCGTCGCCACGAACGAGGCGTCGCCTTACTACACGGCCGCACTGTCGGACTTGGGACTGGCGTACCTCAATCTCGGGGATCAGACCCGTGCGTTGGCCCATTATGAGCGCGTCGTGGCGGCATCGCCCCATTCGCCTGCGGCGAAAGATGCTTTGGCAAACATCCGCGATATCTACATATCGCGGGGCGATGCCGACGCGTACCTGGAATTCGCACGCGATGCCGGTGTGGAGGGCGATCTGAATGTCATTGCACGCGACTCACTCGTCTTTGCCGCCGCACGCCGTATCTACCAGACGAACACGCCCGAAACGGCTGCCAAGTCGCTGAGGAGTTATCTGGAAAGCTATCCGAAGGGATTCTACCGTGACGATGCATTGTATTTCCTGGCGGATTCGTACATGAAGACCGGTCAGCGCGAGGAGGCTTACGAGACGTTGGAGACACTCTCCCGTACGGATAACCCCCATACGTTGGGGACGCTGCAGATGCTGTCGCGTTTGGGTGCCGAGCAGGGACGTTATGAGGAGTCGGCAGCGGCGTACAGCCGTTTGATCGCCATGGAACGCGGCACGGAGGCGAAAGGTGCCGCGATAGCGGGGTATGTACGTTCGTCGATCGCCACGGGTGACGATGACCGTATCCTGATGATGGCACGCGACGTGTCTACTTATCAGCATGACCCGTCGCCATTGGGACAGCAGGCGTGGCGTGAGGCACAGTTGGCTCGGGCACACATTTTGGAACGTCGCGGTGAGACGGGTAACGCGATGTCGATCTACAAGACGCTGAGTGCCACGCCGCAGAGCGCCGAAGGTTCCGAAGCGTCGTACAAGGTGATCGAAGATGCATTCCAACGTGGCGATAACGCGGCGGGTGAACGACTGACGTTCGAGTTCGCGGGTCATGGCACGCAACATGCGTACTGGCTGGCGAAGGCGTACCTGCTGTTGGGCGACATGTATGCCGCGAGTGGCGATGCGTTCCAGGCACGGGCCACGTACCAAAGTATCGCGGATGGTTACGCGATTGCGGATGACGGGATTCTCGACGAGGCTCGCGAAAGGATCGGACGGTTAAATTAAGAGGGGCTATGAAAAAACTATTGACGATAGGGTGGGTTGTATGTGCTTGTGTCGGCGTGTCGATGCCGATTTCGGCGCAGGCACAGGATGAATTCGACAGTCTGGGGGTACCGGTGAAACATGTCGAGGTGTCGAAAGAGTACGCACCCAGTTTGGGATACGCGGAAAAACTGTCGATCCCGTACGACGGTGGCGATACGACGATGATGCGTCCGGAGATAGATTACACGGTCACGCCCTCGGCCGAATCGACACGTTTCGTGACGCGCCCCCTCGCCCCCTCGACACTCACGTATTGGGATTTCGACCGCCCGTTGCCGTTCTACGCCAAAGTGGGAGGCGGTTACCCGTGGCGATCGACGGCCGACCTCTATGCCTCGACGCAGCATCCCGATATCGGTTACGCATTGGGATACCTCAATCACGACGGGCTGTACCAGCGTCACGCGTCGATGAATCGCAGCGGTACATGGTTGGACAACCGTGTCGGTGGAGCCGTCGGTAAGTACCTGGGCCGCAGGCTGTTGGAGGGTAAGATCGACTATCATCATCTCCACTCCGGTGCCGAGACGATATTCCCCTATGAGGATGAATCGGGACGACATTTCCGTGGTGGTATGGATGCCGGTTACGCTCCCGTGAGTGAAAATCTGTACGGCGAAGTGCGGTTCGGAGACTCGTTCACGGACCTGTCGCGTTTCAACTTCGCGTTCGACGCAGGAGCGGGACACTTCTGGCCGCACGAATCAGGGTATCCGGATTATGGTGATTTCATCAAGTACCGTATCGGTGGTCGTGCGGGACGTCAGTTCGGCAAACATGTGGCGATGCTGGATGCCGGTTTCGACGCGTCGATCGATAGAGAGTGGTTCTACCGTACCTGGACGCTCGGCGGACACTATGACTACCGATCGAAGAAGGTCGACATGCGTTTCGGCCTGACGTATCATTTTGACGACATTTCGGGACAGAAAAATGCACACTACATCCTGCCGAACGCCTGGTTTCGTTTCGATGTGCAGAACGGGGCTTTTGTGCCGTTCCTGGAGCTGAAAAGCGAGTTGTTTCGCAACGACCCGCACCGTTTGCGACTGAGTAATCTCTATTACCTGCCGTCCGACTACCAGAACGTTCCATCGAAAAGCACGGTTCATTATACGATAGAGGGAGGTGTGAGCGGACGATTGTTGCACAACATGATGAGTTATCACCTGTCGATCGGATACGCGATTATCGAGAATTACAACTTCTGGTACTCGTGGGAGGATGGCGGACTGCGGCATTTCGACCTGGATCAGGGTGGATTGAACTCCTTGTCGCTGAACGGCGGTCTGGATGTGCGTCCGATCAGCGACCTGACGGTGTCGTTACGCCTGAAGCTGGGCAGTCATACGGATCATGTGGAGGTAGCGACGTTGCTTCCCGAGTTCGAGGGGCGTGTCGGTGTGCAGTATCGACACCGTAAATTCTTGCTGGGTGCACATATCGACATGATTTCCGCACGTGACATGTCGCTATTCCGTGGCGATAGCAGGGAGGGAGACATTACGTTACCTTTTTCGGCCGACATGGGGTTGGAGTTCGACTGGTATGCACTGGATTGGATGACGATTTATGCCCAAGGGTATAACCTGTTCAACGGCCCGTTGTACGACTGGAGCCGTCCCCTGCCAATGTTCGGACCCGGTTTCGAGATCGGTGTCAAGGTGAGATTTTGAGAGAAGATTCAGCTCCCACAAAAAAAGACCCACACAGGGTCTTTTTTTTGTGCTATAAAAAAGATGCAATGTAATATTTTACGACGCGCATTTTCCATACCTTTGCCACGTCCTTTTCGGATGAAACGGACATACCAATTTAATCATTTTTAATACACATGAAAAAACTTACTTTACTATCGTTATTCGCGATGCTGTTGCTGTTCGTGACAGGTTGCGTGAACACCGATGCCGGTGTAGGTGTGGAGGAGACGCTCCCACAGACCGAGCACGTACGATTCTTCGGTATGAAACCCGCCGAAAATGAGACACGCGGCGTGGCTCAGTACAACCGTATCTGGCCCAACGGCAGTGTGATCAACTATTCATTCTTGAACGGTTCTCCCGAATTGCGCAACATGCTCAAGGGGTGCATGGCGGAGTGGACATCGTATGCAAACATCGAATTCCAGGAAACGACAAGCAATCAGGCTTATGTTCGTATCGGTTTTGAGACGGATGACGCACGTTGGTTGACGTGGTCTTATGTCGGTATGGACTGTTTCTCGGAAATGGATCCGGCCAAAGAGACACTTCACTTCGACCTGTTGCAGGAATATTACAACAGTGGCGATATGGACAAAGTGCGCGGCGACATGCTCCGTGGATTGGGTCTCGTGTTGGGTCTCGAATTGGAGAACCGTCACCCGAATTTCAGTTTGACCTTCTCGGACAGTCGCGGTAAAACACCGAAGGATTACTGGGAAGAGTTCTTCCCCGAAGTAGCCGATTGGGATGCCGCTTGGTCGATTATCGAATCGTATGTGCTGACTCCGCTTGTCGATCACCCGATTTTTACCAAAAAAACTACGACTTGGGATCCTCAGTCGATCATGAACTGGCCTTACCCCAACGGATTGCGTGACGAGTTGCCAGGTGGCCCTGCAACGGACATCCATGAGCTTTCGGACATGGATAAAGAGTTTATCGCTACGATCTATCCGGGTCGTCAGGCTCCCGTTGATCCCCCCTTGGCCAAATTTACCAGCACGCCGAATAATTCGACTTTCTGGAATAACGTTACGCTGACCGGCAACGTGACAGGTGAGTGGAACAGCCAAACCAACACCTACGATATCAATGGCGACCAGAATGCGACATATACGGTGACGATCAGCGGTACTCCCGTAAACTCGTTGCAGATCAAGGAGGCGAAGGGCATGACGGGCCTCACGATCTCAAATTCTTCTTCTCTCACGTCGCTCTATTTCGAGACGTCGATTCCGTCGTTAAAAACCCTCGATATTCAGCGGACACAACTCGCGTTGCTCGATATCTCCAACTGTGGCGCGCTGCGTGACCTGACGTTGAAGGACAACTCGTTCAACACGAATCTCCCGGCAATCAGCTCTTGCCTCGCGGGTCTCACCGACTGGACGAATATGCAATCTCCCGACCCGTATCACCGTGTGTACCTCGGTGCCAACGACCCTGTGGCTGACCTGTTGGGTATTTGCGAGGTTAGAGGCTGGGAAATTGCTACCGCACCGAAGAAACTGCTGGTTTTGGATATTCCGCCTCGCTCTTGGCACAACACCAACTGGATGAGCTGCACGCGCCTGAACGGAACAGTTCAAACGGGCGCCACCTGGCAGGGAGGTACCTCTTCGGGTTACTATGGGTTCTCCGGATGGGTGCCTGCCGCCGGTGCGTATGGATGTTTCTGGCGTCGAAATGCTGCTACCGGTCATTTTGAGTTGCGTGGTTCGGAAACAGCTTTGGTTAGTATCCTGATCGACGAGAACAATCCGACCATCAAGGGCGTGCATGTACACAACAACAACAGACTTGAAACCGTGACCCTCCGCTACCTGTACGGAATCAACACGTTGGTGCTCGCGAATTGCTCGATGCTGTACAACGTAACGTTGCAAGGTTGCTCGACGGCAGCGACACAGATCGACAATTGCCCGAATCTTCCGCGTGTGACGGTGATTCGATAATTTTTATCACCATCTTATATCGAGCCCTCCGACACAGTTCGGGGGGCTTTTTTTGCAAATTTATTTTTGTATTTTTGCAATATGGATAAATCAGGCAAGAAGATCGGAGTGGCACTTTCGGGAGGCGGATACCGTGCGGCGGCGTATCATATCGGTACCCTCAGGGCACTGGACAGGCTCGGTATTTTGGATCATGTGGATGTGATCTCGTCCGTGTCGGGAGGATCCATTACCTCCGCCTACTACGCCCTGAACAAGGAGAAATATAGCGGTGACTTTGCCGCGTTCGAGGAGTCGTTCGCCCGAAAATTGCAACGCGGAGTGCTGTGGAGCAGTGTGCTCAATCTGCTGCTGATCGTTGCACTGATGGCACTGTCGGTATACCTGGTCGGGTGGTGGGTACTGATCCCGGAACTGATCGTGCTGTTCTTCTTCAGTTATAAGTTGCTCAACTTCAGCTTCTGGATCAAACGTGCCTATGACCGACTGTTCTTCAAAGGTGCCAAGCTGTCGCATTTCCCCGAAACGCCGCTTATCGCGATTAACTCCACCAATATCGCGACGGGCACACTCTTCACCTTCTCGCAAAAAAAGATCCGTGGCCACTATATCGACCCCAACGAAAAGGATGGCGATCGGCGTAAATTGCAGGAGATCGGTTTCGAGGAGCATGGGGATTTCCCGGTGTGTGACGCCGTGATGGCATCGTCATGCGTACCGTTCGCCTTCTCGCCCATTCGGATCAAGAAGAAATACCACAAAAAGCATCCCGTGTACCGTATCGAGCGTCCCCTGCTGGTCGACGGCGGACTGTATGACAATCAGGGGGCACACAAACTCAGCAATAAAGACAGCGATTACCACACGCCGATCGTCATCGTGAGTGATGCCGGGGCAGGGGTGATGAATGCACGGTGGGCGTTCAATATCCCGCTGATGCTGATGAAGACGTCCAACATCATGATGCATCGCATCAAGACCTTCCAAATGGAGGACAACATCTATACCGGTGTCGAGCGTGGAAGACGGTACGCGTACTTGTCGTTGGGGTGGAACGTGAGCGAGGTGCCGTTGGTGGGATTTGTCGACCACGTGGTCGAGGGACACGTGGCCCCCGAACTGTACACCCATCACGGAATCTCACAAGAGGATGCCGAATCCCTTCGGAAGGTGCACAAGGGGCGTCGCAAGCGTTGGGATATCGACTGCGAACTGTACGAAAAAATAATCAGCCAGCTCAAACAAAATATCGGATGGGAGGAGTTGCAGCGCATCAAACCCTCCAAAAAGGTACATGAATTGGCCCGGAATGTCGGGACGAACCTAACGGCACTCAAAAAGAGTCAGATCGAAGCCCTGGCCGCACATTCAAATTGGTTGACCGAGGTACAGGTTCGGTTGTACCTGCCGCATCTGATCGCACGATAAATCTCACAAAAACCATACGCCATGAAACAGTTTGTCAAGGCATTTCGCCGCCACTTGAATTATTATCCCAATACGCACGACGACATTATCCGTGTCGGAAGCTATGGCCACATGACCGCCAAGGGGTTCAAAAAGGAGGGGGATCTCGATTTCGAGTTTAAAACCGAACGTGTGAATAAGAGAGATCGCGGATTGATTTTCGACGACAATGCCTCGATGGAGCTGTTGTTGGATGCCGATGCGAAGAGAGTGGCCGGCACGACTTTCAAGATCAGTTTGAAACGTGATCGGTCGTTCTATCTCTCGGTGAAGGTGTCGGCTGTCAAAGAGATGGTAAATCGCTATGACACGCTCACCAAAGGGCTTGAGGAAAGGATTCGCGAAGGACGGTGGGACAAGGATTGGGTGGTCGTCACGTCACTCGTGCTGTCCGAAAACTACTTCTGGACGACCTCCAAAAAGAGAGGTGCCGAAGTGATCGCGGAGTGTGACGTCGAGGGGGTGAAGACCGCGGAAGAACTGGCCAATCTGCCGAAAGCGCACTTTAAGGTGTGTTCCAGGTCTGAAAATACCGTTACCTGTTTTCCGCAAGAGGAGGGTGAGGATATTTTCGGGTTTCACCTGATGCAACTCAAAAGATCGCACATGCGGCGTATCGCCCGTCCCTCGTTCGGCGGCATGATGGAGATGGAGATCGACCTCGATGCTCCGATTTACGAAGATGCGGATGAACTCTACGCGTGGGAGGAGTATACCCAGGATGAGTGGGAGGATGATGGAAGCGAACTGGCTTAAGCGAAAATGTAGAGTAACGAGCCGCCTTTGATCGTGTCGATGATGGTTTTGTTCAACTCGCGGGGCAGGGCGGGACATCCGTGACTGCGTCCGAGACGTCCTGTCATGGCGATAGTCTGCCGCGAACAATAATCCGCACCATGCATGACGATCGCACGTGCCTTCGCATTGTCGTTCACACCCCGTTCGAGACCGTTCAATACCAATGAATAACCGTTACGTCCCTGATAGGTTCCTTCGGTGAGATAGGTGCCGAGTGAACTTTTGTGACACCCCGATGTGTTGCCGAACGAGGTGGCGTACAACTCGCCGCTGCCCCTGCCATGTGACACGATGGAGTGGAACAGCAACTGCCTGTTGGCCATGTCGATCACCACCATACGCTCCTCCGAAGATGGTTTGGAGAAGTCGATCAGGGTCAGAATTTCCTTGTTGCGTCCCGGGGTGGCGACATACTTGGCATACGCAGCCTCGAACGCTTTGTACGTCACATATTCCGACAATCCGGCCTGGCGATAGATCTGTTCGGCGGACACGGATTGCGGCGTCGCGAGTTGCGAGGGTACGATGGCTGCCGATGCGCCGAACGGCAGGAGGATGGCTATCAGGATCAGTAGTTTTTTCATCGTGGATATAACGCAGAAAAGGGGGCGATTATTGCATTACTCGATCACCACGAGGAGCGCTCCATCCACCGGTGCCCAGTCGTAAATGAACTTGGCGTGCGAGGTGGCATTACGGATGCACATGTGCGACCGTGGGGTGGTGCCCAGTGTCGATGAGAACTCGACGGGAGTCTGATTCGGATAGTTCACCGGCACACCATGGATGTACCCTCCGCCGCTGAAACGGCTGGCATGGGGAGTGAATCCCGCGATCTCGCTCGACCCGTCCTTCGTGAACAACATTTTGGATTTCTTCTCCTGAATGACGAAGATTCCTAACGGTGTGGGCATCTGATAGGGTGGGTTGTGTGCACCGGTCGAACAGGGATTCATCGAACGGATTAGCCATGTGTGTTGTGCGGGACCGGGTTGTTTTTCGAGCGTGGCGATATTCTGCATCGCGCGATCGGCTACGATGACACGTGTGAACGGTACGGGATTCGTAATCGTATGCACATATCGTGTCGGTACGCGATAGGTGTCGCGGGTGATCTCGTGAATGGTTTCGAGGGTCGTCCAACGTTCGTCTTGTGACACGACACGCACCCACATGCCATCGTCACCGTACAACACCGGTTTCACAGAATCACGCACGTCGTAGAGCGGAATGCCTTGATACTGTTCGTTACCCAGCGAGTCCGCGGCACGGTGGTACTCGTCCGTATGGCTGTTGTACACGAGGGGAGCACGGCCATGTTCATCGCGTCGGTTTTCGAGCACACCCCACGAGCCACCCTTACGCTCCGCGTTCTCGATGTCGGCGAGTTGCACTTTGATCTTGTCCCACTGGAACCTTCGTGTCGTTTTGCCGTACGGATATTCATCGGCAAGCGTGTGCTGGTCGTAGGAGAGTTGTTTGGTGAGGGTAATCTGTTCGGGACGTACCTGTCCGCATGCCGTGGCGATGGCGACAAAAAAAGCCAACATTAACGAGCCGGCTTTCATGGTGAGGGTGGATGTTTTCATGACACTCAATTTAGCAGGTTATACACTCCCCATGCTATGAGCCACGCGACGACAGTGTTATACACCATCGAGACGAGTGCCCATCGCCACGACAGTTCGCGTGCAATGGCAGCGACGGCGGCGATACATGGAACATACAGGAGTATAAACACAAGTAGTGCCAAAGTTGACGCGGGAGTGAAATCTCCACTCGCGACAAGTTTTTCGGCGAGCCTTCCGCTGTTGATATCATCCGATTCCGGTGTGTCGGCATCTCCGGCGTATAGTACAGCCAACGTACTGACTACCAGCTCTTTGGCAGGTATACCGGCGATGAGTGCCACACCCGTTTTCCAGTTCAGTCCGAGCGGTTCCACGATCGGTTCACAGAATTTACCCACCTTTTCGAGGACGGGTTCCTGCTTGGGGTACGTCGACGCGGCCCACACCACGACCGATGCCACGAGGATCAGACCGCCCATCTTTTTCAGGTACTGTGCCGCTTTGTCCCACATGTGTCGTACGGTGGAACGTGCCGTAGGTACGCGGTACGGAGGTAACTCCATCACGAATGGAGTCTCATCCTTTTTGAACAGGAACGTGCGCAGGGCCAGAGAGGTGAGTATCGCCATGACGATTCCCAGTACATACAGCCCCAACATGATCCACCCTCCGTAGGCGGTGAAGAAGGTGCCGATAAGCAGGATGTAGATCGGCATGCGCGCGCTACACGACATGAACGGCACCAACAGCACGGTGATCAAGCGACTGGATCGACTCTCGATGGTACGTGTCGCCATGATGGCCGGCACGTTGCACCCGAAACCCATCACCAGAGGGATGAACGACTTTCCGTGGAGACCGATACGGTGCATGACCTTGTCCATGATGAACGCCGCGCGTGCCATGTATCCCGAATCCTCGAAGAAGGCGATGAACAGGTACAGGATCAGAATGTTGGGCAGGAAAACGATCACGCCTCCCACACCGGTAATAATACCGTCGACGATCAAGTTGCGTAGGAACCCCTCCGGCATCAGGTTGGAGATTGTGTCCCCGAGCCACGCCACGCCACTCTCGATCCATCCCATCGGGTACGCCCCCAGCGCGAACGTGCACCAGAACATCAATCCCATCAGGGCGAAAAAGATCGGGAATCCCCACAATTTATGTGTCACGATAGTGTCGATCACGTGCGACACTTGTAGCTGATCCTGTGTGCCGGGTGTGTACGTCTCGCGCAGTGCACCGGCTATAAAGCCATATTTTCTATCCGCATCGTTGGAGCCAAATTTATCCTCCGAAATTCCAGAAAAATCACTCTTTTCCGTGTCGGAGACACCGTGAATATGTATATGCCTCACCCGCGGATCCCGATCCTCATACACACCGATGATCGTGTCCAACAGTTCGTCGATTCCCCGGTGGTTGCGTGCGTCCGTGGGTACCATCGGGATGCCCATCATGCCGCCCAACGACTCGTAATCCAACTTCGCACCGCTTGCCTCCAACTCGTCGTACATGTTCAGTGCCGCGACGGTACGCAGGTTCAAATCTATGAGTTCGGTGGTCAGGTAGAGGTTCCGTTCGAGGTTCGATGCCGCAACGACATTCAGCACCACATCGGGCGTGTGGTTGACCAGATGATCCCTTACGAAACGCTCCTCGGGCGTGTAGGCCGTCAGGGCGTATGTACCCGGCAGGTCGGTGATCTCTATGCGATATCCTCCGTGTTTAGCATATCCAATCTTGGCACCCACAGTGACTCCCGAATAGTTGCCGACATGCTCATGACCCCCTGAAAGGGCGTTAAACAGCGACGTTTTGCCGCTATTGGGATTTCCGACGAGTGCTATTTTGATCGTCCGATCACCTGTCTCCCACGGGGCCGCGTCTGCACTCCCGCTTTTGCGGGGCGCATCGACACCGGCCCCGTTACACACCTCGCACGAGGGACATGAGGGGCATCCGCCACATGCCGCCCAAGCTATTGCCTTCGGCAAACCACCTCCTGGGGAGGTGGTTGTCTCCACGGGCACGATCTCCACCAGTTTGGCTTCGCTGCGGCGCAACGACACCTCGTAACCCATCACACGATACACGATCGGATCCTGCAACGGGGCGTTCAGTACCGCCTCGACACGTTTCCCACACACGAATCCCATCTCGATGATCCGCTGACGAAACGCACCATCCCCCTGAACACGGAAGATGGTGGCCGATTCACCCGTTTTGAGATCCGAAAGACGCATGGTTATTTTACTTCCGATAGTTTTTTAGGGTTTTGGCGACAATCGAAGACAGTGGCAATTTTGACTCTCCCATCCTCGATCCAGTAAACAATCTTGTAATGCCTCACAATAATTCGTCGAAATTCTCTGGAAGCATCCGATACCGACTCCTCACGTTTTCCGATCAATGGGTGTTGGGCGAGCAGGTCGACATGATCGAAGGATTCGTGCGATAACTATCTTTGCCCGTCTTTCACCGGCTTTGTTGAGGTAGTAGGTATAAATTTCACGAACTCGTTGCTCTGCCAATGGCATCCATTCGAGGGTTAGTGTCACACCCATGTCGACAAAGTTCGTTTTTTTACATCTTCGTTTGAGATGCCGAGTCCCATGTGAGACTGTTGTACCGCCACATCCAGTTCTTCCCGCAACTCCTCCACAGATGCGGGAGTCCAGGGGCGCAGGAGTGCCTTTGCAGACTTTTTGTTGATCCGTATGTTCATCTTCTCGAACATGGCCATCAGGAGCGAATATTCCTTCTCGTTACGGGGTTCTATGGTGATCGAGTAGTCCATGGTAGCGCTTTTTATGGTTGTATTTTTCGCCGAGGGTTGGATGGAAACCACCCCTTTTCGACACGTTTTTTCTGTTCGAAGAGTTCCTTGATGGACCACAGCAACGTGAATGCCAATACGCCGCACAGGGCCGACAGGATGAAGTTCGCGACAAGTACGGACGCCACTCCGGATGCGATACCTGACAGCAGGAACACCCACCAACAGCGCGTACCGAAGTGATACTCGGCCTTGATCACGACGGGATGGAATGCGCCGATGATGAGGAACGTACCCGCCCCTACGATCAGACCGCTGAAAAGAGACATTACTCAGCCGCTTGGTCGGCAGGGGTTTCCACAGCAACCTCCTCGGGGATAACTGCTTCCGCTCCCTCTGCACTTTCGGTACCCTCCTCGATCGAGGTCTGCATCAACATTTCGGTATCGGCGTCGATACGGGCGTTACTGCTCGCAACGCGTCCGCGATCCATGGCGAGGGTGGCGATGAGGCTCAGCACGACAATCGCACCGGCCATTGTCCAGGTGAATTTTTCGAGGAAATCCGTGGTTTGACGCACGCCCATCACCTGGTTCGAGGCACCGAAATTGGCTGCCATGCCGCTCTTGGGGCTCTGCACGAGCACGGCCAGAATGAGCAACAGACTTGCGATGAGGATGAGGACAATACAGATGGTGTATAACATGGTTATTCTGTTTTATAGTTTTCGATTTGCGTAATAATTTGTGCGAAGTAAGCACTTTTTTCCGGATTTACCAAACTTAAACGCCTGTAAATATCGACCGCCTGTTGGGTGAGACCTTGTGCGAGGTACACTTCGGCCAACTCTTCGGTTTCGTACAGTTCGTCGTCGTCGAAACGTGCCGTGATGGTGATCTCGTCGGGAATATCGACCGATTCGTTATCCGCGACGATGCGATAGTCGTCGAGTTTGAGGAATGCGTCGATGGTTCCACACGGAGCCTCAGCGGGTGCCGCCGTGGCGTCCCACGGCCGTGCGAAGGCGACGATTTTTTGCAGATATTCGGAGTATTGTGTCATGTGTAAACTGTTTTTGCGCTCAGCGATTATTTCGGGATGGTTTTTGTGGTCAGCGCGGTTGCAGATTTGGGGCTTTGTCGAAGTTGGGCGACGAGGGGGATGTACAGGTAGTACCTCCCCTCGGCGACAAACAAGCAAAGTGCCGAAGATGCGCCGCGATCACCACAAAAACTACCATTGGGCCGCTGATGCCTGAAATATATCCGTAACCAACTGATCGACGATTTGGGGGATCAACTCTCCTTCCACTTCGTTCAACATGCGATTCGAGTCGAACTCCGCGAACGCGGTAAATTGCTGTCCCTGTGTGAACGACAGCTCGGGTTGCACGGAACACGTGAATCGTACCCGCACGGTGATCGTGAGGCGGTTCAGCAGGGCGGATTCCGAGGCGGCCGAAACGGCGGCGGTGGAGGAGGTATAGTTCGTAATTTCACCCTCGAAAGCGAAGTCACCCCCCTCGTCGACCTGCACGAGACGTGTCTGGTTGGCAAATTTGTCACGCAACGCGTTCGTCAACTCCGAACTCAGGATCGGTGACACCATGGCAGCGTTGTTCGGGAAATATGCCACGCTGAACGTCCGTGCGTCGGGCGGGATCGAGGCACCCGAAAGGGAGTACTTGACCGTCATCCCGCATGTCGACAGACACACGGCAACAGCCAACAATAATACGTATCTAATAGGTTTCATCTATGCCTAACTCTTTGATTTTACGATACAGCGTCCGTTCCGACATGAACAACTCCTGTGCCGCCTCGCGACGCCTGCCGTGATGTTTTTTTAGTGCACGAACGATCTGTTCGCGTTGCAGATCCGCCTTCGTGGCGGGTTCCGCCGATGTCGCTTCCGGTAACAATGCCGCTGGGGCCAGTGTCTCTGTTGACGAAGGTACCGGAGGTGCAGAGGCTGCGGCCCGTGACAATTCCGTAAACATACGCCTCAAGTCGTTGATATCGGCACGCATGTCGAACAGCACTTTGTACAGCAACTCGCGTTCCGTTGTCATGGGATCCATGTCATGCGTCGACCTGGGTAGCACGATATTTCCCGGAGCAGTGGCCGGAACAGGCAAGTACTTAGATAGAAGGGTAGGGGTGATCAATCGCGACTCCTCAATGGCCGAGATCTGTTCGGCGACGTTTTTGAGCTGACGGATGTTACCGGGCCACGGGTATGCTTCAAGGATCCGGCGTGCCTCGTCGTCGAGCGTGATGGGCGGCATGCGATACTGTGTGGCGACATCGGTAGCGAACTTGCGGAACAGCAACGGAATATCTTCACGCCTCTCTCGCAACGGGGGTACATATATGGGCACCGTATTGAGTCGATAATACAGATCCTCGCGGAAACGTCCCTTGGCGATCGCTTGTGTCAAATCCGTGTTGGTGGCTGCGACGACCCGCACGTCCGTTTTCTGCACCCGTGCCGACCCGACGCGGATGAACTCACCCGTTTGCAGGACACGCAGCAGACGCACCTGCGTCGACAGGGGCAGCTCCGCCACCTCGTCGAGGAAAATGGTACCGCCATTGGCCTCCTCGAAATAGCCCTTGCGTTCGGATGTGGCCCCCGTAAAGGCACCTTTCTCATGCCCGAACAGCTCTGAATCTATCGTTCCTTCGGGAATCGCGCCGCAGTTCACGGCAATATATTTATCGTGCTTGCGTGCCGACGAGGCGTGGATCACCTGGGGGAAGAACTCCTTGCCGACACCGCTCTCACCGCTGATTAATACGGACAGATCGGTGGGTGCTACGCGGATCGCCACCTCCAACGCACGGTCCAGCGCCGGTGCACGTCCGATGATACCGAAACGGTTCTTTATCGCGATCAAATCCGGTGTCATAGGGAACCCCCCAACATTTTTTCACTCCAGTAGGTGTACGCGATCAGCGCGAGCGAGAGTACGATGACGACTATGCCCACCCAGGTAAAGATGTCGACCCTTTTACGTCTTCCACGGGGCGCGCGTGAGTCCTGCATTGCAGGCCTCTGTGAGACAGATTTCTCTGTCTCATCAGCCCTGTGGGCTGCGACGCGCGCCACGGCACCATCCAACGCGATCACTCCCTCATTCATCACGAGCCTGCCGAGCGGCGGGACGTCGCGATACCCATATTGTGTCAGGGCGTGACGCACCTCGAACACAAACCGGTCGATCGCTCCCGCCGCTTCGATCTCCGACACATTCTGACGTTGCATCACCAACTCGCGCAGCACTCCGTCGTCGGCTTTCAACAGCTCCGAAAAGAGGATGTCGTGCCCCTCGGGGGTCTCCTTGGCGAGGAACGTGCCGAAGGCCGGTACCGTCAGGCGGCGGTGGGTGGCCAGATGCGATGCTATGATTTCCGGAATCAACATGTTGCGAAGGTATATTTTTTTGGTGTGATTTCAAAAAAAAGATATACCTTCGCACCGTGAGGCAATCCGAGTGAGCCGGATCGGTTGAAAAACCATGAAGTAACTCGATTGGATTGTCGCAAAGAAACTAAACCGGCCATGAAGAATAAGTACATTGACTTGATCGAACAGACGTTCGATTTCCCACAAGATGAGTTTTCCGTCGAGGATAACGAGCTCAATTTCCATGACATTCCGTTGATGGAACTGGTCAAACAGTACGGTACGCCGTTGAAGGTGACCTATTTGCCCAAAATCTCGTCGCAAATTCAACGCGCCAAACGTATGTTCAATGTGGCGATGGCGAAGGTCGATTACAAGGGGGCGTACAACTACTGTTACTGTACCAAGTCGAGCCACTTCTCGTTCGTGTTGGAGGAGGCGATGAAGAACGATATCCATCTCGAAACCTCGTCCGCGTACGATATCCAGATCATCAACGCGCTCTATGACGGTGGGGTGGTGGACAAAGACAGGTTCATCATCTGCAACGGTTTCAAGCGTCCGCAGTATGTCGAAAACATCGCCCAGTTGATCCACGACGGGTTTGAGAATACGATTCCGGTACTGGATAACAAGGATGAGATCCAACTTTTCGACGAGGCGATACAGAAGAAGTGCAAGATCGGCATCCGTATCGCATGCGAGGAGGAGCCCAAATTCGAGTTCTACACGTCGCGTCTCGGTATTCGGTACAACGATATTGTGGAGTTCTACAAGGCCAAGATCCAGAAGAACAAGAAGTTCCAGTTGAAGATGCTCCATTTCTTCATCAACACCGGTATCAAGGACACGTCCTACTATTGGAACGAGTTATCGAAGTGTATGGGTATCTACTGTGAACTGAAGGCGATATGTCCGGAGTTGGATAGTTTGAACATCGGCGGTGGCTTCCCAATCAAGAACTCGCTCAGTTTCGACTACGATTACGAGTATATGACGGAGGAGATTATCGCACAGATCAAAAATATTTGTGCCCAAAACGAAATCGACGAACCCAATATTTTTACCGAATTCGGATCCTTCACGGTGGGGGAGAGCGGCGCGTCGTTGTACTCGATCGTGAATCAGAAGCAACAGAACGATCGCGAGAACTGGTACATGATCGACTCGTCGTTCATCACGACACTTCCCGATACGTGGGGCATCAACCAGCGTTACATCATGTTGGCGGTCAACAACTGGGATAAGGAGTACCAGCGTGTGCTGTTGGGCGGTCTGACGTGCGACAGTGAGGATTTTTACAACTCCGAGTCACATACGAACGCGATTTTCCTCCCGAAATTAGAGGCAGGGAATTCTCAATATGTCGGTTTTTTCCACACGGGGGCGTACCAGGAGTCGATCGGTGGTTTCGGCGGCATTCAGCACTGTCTGATCCCGTCGCCCAAACACATCATCATCGACAGGGATAAAAATGACAATGAATATTACACCCGCTTGTTCGCCAAAGAGCAGTCGTATCGGTCGATGCTTCGCATTCTCGGATACTAAATTGCTATAAAAATAACTTATAAAAATTCAAAAAACCATAAGAATTTCTTATGGTTTTTTGAATTTCGGGTAAGCTACATTGTCCGAAATTTCTCCATTCGCATGAGGTATTTTCGGGCAAAAGTGCGCTATCGGTACGAAATATTTCTATCGATACATGCACGCAGTTTCGGTGCCGGATCCTCCCATCCTTCGGGTTTGATCACCTTGCCATCCTTGGGGTTGTAGTGCGGTTTGCCGTCCGGCCACAGTTTCGTCATGTTCGCCTCCTGAACGATCGAAAACAGTTCGTCAGGCTCGAGTCCCATCTCCACCAACGTCCCGAGTGCGAAGTACAACAGGTCGATCATTGCGTCCGCCTGGTCGTAAATATCGTCCGCGATAAGGAATTCGGCTACCTCCTCGTTCATCCATTTGGCACGGCTCAGGGCACGCTTCTTGTCCAGTTTGCACGGGGCATCGGGGCATGGATGTCCGAATTTTTCGTGAAATAGTTTTACGTCGTTGTACTGTTTGTTCATAGGTTTCGATATTTTTCTCGTCCAAAGGTATTACCTTTGCCGTCGATATGCAAATCACGAAGGCACAATTTCAATGCAGTTCCGAGAAGATCTCGCAGCTCCCCAAAGACGGACTGCCTGAGTTCGCGTTTATCGGGCGTAGTAATGTCGGAAAATCGTCGCTCGTCAACATGCTGACTAACCACAGCGGTCTGGCCAAAGTATCCGGAACACCGGGAAAAACGCGATTGATCAATCATTTCCGTATCAACGACACCTGGTTTTTGGTCGATCTGCCGGGGTATGGGTATGCACGCGCGTCGCGGTCGCAACGCGAACAGTTCGCACGTATCATCACGGATTACGTGATGAAGGGCGAACACCTGCACATGCTTTTTGTGCTGGTCGACGCGCGCCTGGAGCCGCAAAAGATAGACCTCCAATTCATCGAAATGTTAGGCGAGGAGGGGGTTCCGTTCGGCATCGTCTTCACGAAAACGGATAAGCTTTCCGCATCGCAACTCAATCGTAACGTCACTCACTACAAAACGACCCTCTCTGAACAGTGGGAGGAGTTTCCGCCCATCTTCCTCACGTCATCCGAAAAGAAATCCGGTCGCGAGGAGTTACTCGCCTATATCGGCAATCTCGTCAATCAATAGCCTGCCTGACGCTCCAACCTTCTCCTCCCCGTTTCGGGCGCGCGAAGCGCGCTTAATCCCCGCCCTCCGGCGGCTTTACCCGCCCTACATTAGATCTTTATACAACGGAGGGAGAGGGGTGTCCCGGGGTTAGTGGCCCTCGTCGTAATCGTGGTGTCAGAATAGTAGTCGAAGTAGCGTGCATCCGTGGTAGAAGTCGCCTGCCAGGACCAGTAGAGCCCGCGGGAAGTCTGATCGAGCAGCTGACCATAGGAAAGGTGACGATACCCCGCGACGGGGAGGAGAAAATATACAGAAAGCCCCGCTTACGCAGGGCTTTCATGTCATTCGTACACCAACTCGACACACCGGTTGAGTAGTTGCACCAACGGGTAGGTTTTTTTGAACTCCGCGACCGTGTTCTTCAGCAGGTTTTTGTCCAGCAAAAAATCACTCGACACGTATTTCGTCACATACAGATCCTTCAACTTCAACAGTTCGTCGTACGGTGTGCCAACAGGGAAATCCTTCGGCGGACGTTTCAACTTGTTGGTTTCATCCAACGCGAAGCCCTTTGCCTCCCGGATTGCTTTTTCAACCCCGTCACCATTGTCCACAATCTCTTCGCGAATGCTTTTCAGCACCTCCGGTGCAGGCATGTACATCCCTCCCGTCATGAGACTGCCCTGTGACCAGGCACCCGGATCGGGCACGGGTTCGACATGGAAATAGTACCCCGCGTACCCCGCTTTTTTGCCATGCGGTGCAATGTAAGTGCCCATATACGTCTTATACGGACGCTTGTCGAGACTCCACCGCACATCGCGATAGATCCGGTACGTGCAATCCTTCACCGTCAGACCGGCACACGCAGGGTCGAACGTCGCAATACCCTCGATCAACTGCTCCACAAAGCCGTTGAACTCCGCCAACGCATCCAAATATTGCGATTTATGCGCGTCGAACCACGTCTTGTCGTTGTTGTCGTGCAGTGCAGTCAGGAAGTCGATTACCTGTTTCATAGTTTCATTTTTTTTGTGCTCAAAGTGCGGCAGATTTGGCTCCAACGCAGCGACGACGATGGGAGACGTACACACGTACTTCTCCCGGAGGAGGAGCAAGGCGAAGCCGAAGATGCTGTAGTTTCAGCACAAAAACTACCAGGCGAAGAGCTTGTAGCCGCTCATCATCGCATTCACCTCGCGGCGTACGTCCGCAATCACGGCGTCGTTATCCGGTGCCGAAAGGACGCGATCCACCAATTCGACAATCGCCTCCATCTTATCCTCCTTCAAGCCGCGTGTCGTGATGGCAGGTGTGCCGAAGCGCAATCCGGAGGTCTGGAACGGGGAACGCGTATCAAACGGCACCATATTCTTGTTCGTCGTGATATCGGCCGCCACGAGTGCTTTTTCAGCCACTTTACCCGTCAGTTCGGGGAATTTCGTGCGCAGGTCGACCAGCATGAGGTGGTTGTCCGTGCCGCCCGACACGATCTTATAACCACGCTTCGCGAACGCTTCCGCCATCGCCCGTGCATTCTTCTGCACCTGTGCCTGATACTCCTTGTATTCGGGTTTCAGCGCCTCGCCGAACGCCACAGCCTTGGCCGCGATGACGTGCTCCAACGGTCCGCCCTGGATCCCCGGGAATACGGCAGAGTTCAGCACCTGCGACATCTTTTTCACCTCGCCTTTGGGTGTCGTCAAGCCCCATGGGTTCTCGAAATCCTTACCCATAACGATGATACCGCCACGGGGGCCGCGCAGGGTCTTGTGCGTCGTGGAGGTACAGATATGTGCGTACTTCACCGGGTTGTCCAGCAATCCCGCGGCGATTAAACCTGCCGTGTGTGCCATGTCAATGAGCAGCAGCGCCCCCACCTTGTCCGCGATCGCACGCATGCGCTTGTAATCCCACTCGCGCGAGTAGGCCGATGCGCCGCCGACGATCAGTTTCGGCTTGTGTTCCAGTGCTTTACGCTCCATATCGTCGTAATCCACCTGGCCCGTCTCCTCCTTCAACTGATAGCCGATCGCCTTGAAATAGGTGCCCGACATGTTGACCGGCGAGCCGTGCGAGAGGTGTCCGCCGTGAGCCAAATCGAGACCCATGAACGTGTCGCCGGGCTTCAGACAGGCATAAAACACCGCCATGTTGGCTTGTGCGCCCGAGTGGGGTTGCACGTTGGCGTACTCCGCGCCGTACAACGTGCACAAACGCTCGATCGCCAGATTCTCGACCTTGTCCACCACCTCGCAACCGCCGTAATAGCGTGCTCCGGGGTAACCTTCGGCATATTTGTTTGTCAATACGCTGCCCATCGCGCTCATCACTTCGTCGCTGACGAAATTCTCCGAAGCGATCAATTCGATACCGTGCATCTGACGGCGTTTCTCTTCCGCAATGAGGTCGAAAATTTGTGTGTCCTGTGTCATTTTATGAGGTTTTAATTTTAAAATTCGTACATTTGCTATGCAATATTACAAAATAATTGAGGAATTATGAAACTACTTGAAGGAAAAGTGGCGATCGTCACAGGTGCCGCCCGCGGGATCGGACGTGCCATCGCGTTGGAGTTCGCCAAAGCGGGTGCCGATGTGGCATTCACAGACTTGAATCTGGATGATAACGCACTCAAAACCGAGGCCGATCTGAAAGCCATCGGGATACGTGCCAAGGGATACGCCTCCAACGCGGCCAGTTTTGACGATACGCATGCCGTTGTGGAACAGATCGCTGCGGATTTCGGACATATCGACGTGCTGGTGAACAATGCCGGTATCACGAAAGACGGCCTGATGATGCGCATGACCGAAGCGCAGTGGGATGCCGTGATCAACGTCAATCTCAAATCGGCCTTCAACTTTATCCATGCCGTAACGCCCATCATGATGAAACAGCGTAGCGGGTCGATCATCAACATGTCATCCGTCGTGGGTGTGCACGGTAACGCCAGCCAGGCCAACTATTCGGCATCCAAAGCGGGCATGATCGGCTTGGCCAAGTCGATCGCTATCGAGTTGGGACCGCGCGGCGTGCGTGCCAACGCGATTGCTCCGGGATTTATCATCACGGAGATGACCGCGTCGTTGCCGGAGCATGTCGTGGCGGCATGGAACGAACGGATTCCGCTGCGTCGCGGTGGAACGCCCGAGGATGTGGCCAACGCATGTCTCTTCCTCGCCAGTGATCTCTCGAGCTACATCAGTGGCCAGGTGATTGAGGTGGCGGGGGCCATGAACACCTGATTTTGCGCTTTTCGCTGGCGATTTTCACCGCGCCTGGCTCTTCGCAAGGGGGAAGTACGTTTTGTACGTCCCCCTTGCTCATCACTTTGTTGCGGCAAAAATCTCACACCGAAAATTCACAAAATATCTAAAACTAACCCAAAAATGGAATTGCAGGTTATTCAATCCAAAATCCACGAGATACGTGGGCGTCGCGTGATGCTCGACTTCGATCTGGCCGCGCTGTATAAGGTAACAACTAGCGCGTTAAATCAATCTGTAAAGCGTAATATCAAGCGGTTCCCCGGTGATTTTATGTTTCAACTGACACTGGAGGAGTTTGATAACTTGAAGTCACAATTTGTGACTTCAAGTTTGATATTCCAAAATGGAAGATCAAGTTGGGGCGGTACGCGCAAACTTCCTTATGCTTTTACCGAGCAAGGAGTCGCCATGCTCTCCGGACTCCTCAAAAGCGACGTCGCTATCGAGGTCAACATAAATATCATGCGTGCTTTCGTGGCGATGCGCAATTACCTCGCTACGACGACAAACGTCACAGACGAGTTGGTCGATATTCGGGTGAAACTGAGATTGTTGGAACACGACAATGAGGCGACGCTACAGGCGGTAAACGATCTTTCGGAAGATGTACGGCGGGACATTTCGCTTCTTTATACCGCGATCACGGAACTTGCCTCTAAGCCTGCTCCGGAACCTCGCCCACGTCGTCCCATTGGATTCAAGCGATAACAAAAAAAAACCGCCCTCGTGGGGCGGTTTTTTTTATTGATAACCGAGAGTTACGCTTTAGCGTGCTCAACAGATTTCTTGCGGAAATCTTTCATCATTTTCGTGATCTCGAGGGCGTTTTTACGAGCACGTGTACCGGCAGCCTTGTTACCTTTCTCTACTTGAGCCTGGCAGTTGTTCGAGAAATTTGCGAACTCGTCGTGGATTTTTTTAACTAAGTTTTTCATAATTAAAGGTGTTTTGAAAGTTTTCTGTTATTACTTTGTTTACAAAGGTAAATAAAAAAGTTGGAATCTAAAAACTCTATGAGCAAAAAACTTGCCAAACTGCTTTTTAGCTAAAATCGAGCACCGACGGAGAGAGAAACTCCGATCAAGAATGGACTTGTGAACCACGAAAATCCACTGTAACGTCCATCGCTGTCAAGAAAAGGTACGCCAGTCGCGCCTGATACTCCTCATCGTAGGGTTTGCGTTTTGCCGCCGTGGGATTCACGAAGGAGATGGTCAGTAGAAGTATGCAGATGAGTTTTTTCATAACTCACGGGTTTGGTCACAACAAAATCACTCCACCGTCACCGATTTCGCCAGGTTACGGGGCATATCCACGTCGCGTCCCTTGTTGACCGCAATGTGGTACGCGAGCAATTGTAACGGTACCGACACCACGATCGGCATCAGCGACTCCGCCACCACAGGTACCTCGATGTAGTAGTCCGAAATGCGTTGCATCTGCTCATCACCCTTCGCGATGATCGTGATCACCTTACCGCCACGGGCCTTAATCTCTTCGATATTCGATGCCGTTTTTTCGTACGTATGGTCAGGTGTGGCGATGGCGATCGTCGGCAGTTCCGAGTCGATCAGTGCGATGGGTCCATGCTTCATTTCGGCAGCGGGGTATCCTTCGGCATGGATGTACGAGATCTCTTTCAGTTTCAACGCGCCTTCCAGGGCGGTGGGGTAGTTGTACCCGCGTCCGAGGTAGATGAAGTTGTGTGCGTAGGTGAAGATCTTCGAGAAATCGGCAATAAAGTCATTCAATTTGAGCGTCTCCTCGATCACGGACGGCAGGCCGAGCAGGTCTCCGGCGATCTGGTGTGCCTTGTCGACAGTGATGGTTCCTTTGGCACGTGCGATCGCCACGGCAAGCATCGTCAATACCGTCACCTGACCCGTGAATGCCTTGGTGGATGCCACACCGATCTCCGGTCCGACGTGGATGTAAGTCCCCGACGCAGTGGCACGTGCGATGGACGAACCGATGACGTTACAAATGCCGTACACGAATGCGCCATGTTCTTTGGCCAATTCGATGGCGGCCAACGTGTCGGCCGTTTCACCCGATTGCGATACGGCGATCACCACGTCGTCCGAGTGGATCACAGGATTGCGATACCGGAATTCCGATGCGTATTCCACCTCCACAGGGATGCGGCAGAACTCCTCGATCAGGTATTCACCGATCAGCGACGCATGCCACGACGTACCGCACGCCACGAAAATAATGCGGCGTGCAGCGAGAAACTTATCCAGATTATCCATCACGCCGGACAGGATAATGTCTCTCGTTTCGGCATTGATACGTCCGCGTGTGCAGTCGACGATCGTTTTGGGTTGCTCGAAGATCTCCTTGATCATGAAGTGCGGATAGCCCCCTTTTTCAAGCTGAGAGATCGAAAGTTCGAGTTTCTTGATGTCGATCTTCCCTTTTTCGTTATCCAGATTGACGATTTTGAGGGGTTTGTCTCGCTCCATGATCACCACCTCGCCATCCTTCACATACACGATCTTGTCCGTGTAGTCGATGATCGACGCGCCGTCCGAAGCGAGGAAGTAATCCCCATCGTTACCGATACCGATCACCATGGGCGACGAGCGTCGTGCAGCGATCACACGGTCCTGGTTACCCCGCTCAACGACGGCGATGGCATACGCACCGACCACCTGTTTCAATGCCTGCTGCACAGCTTCTAACAACGTACAACCACTCGACACCTTAATATACTCGATCAGATTGACCAATACTTCGGTATCGGTATCGCTCTTGAACTTGTAACCATTCTCGATCAGCGCATCCTTCAGCACGCGATAGTTCTCGATGATACCGTTGTGAATCAACGCGATCTCACCCGAGTCTGAGTAGTGCGGGTGTGCATTCACGTCGTTCGGTTCGCCATGGGTGGCCCATCTCGTGTGGGCGATACCGATCGTTCCGTCGAGATCCTTCGATTCGACGAACTTCTCCAACTCGGCCACCTTGCCCTTGGATTTAAAGACGTTCAACACGCCGCCGGAGTCCACCAATGCCAACCCGGCACTGTCGTAACCGCGATATTCCAACCGATGAAGTCCTTTTATAAGAATGGGGTACGCCTGACGACGTCCCACATAACCGACTATTCCGCACATAGAATTGTGTTGTTTGGATGACAAGATAAGAAAAATTCCGGAAATGTGTGTCGCTGCGTCTAATTGCCGCCGAATGGGATCACTATCCATAAATTTTTTCTACTTTTGTGCGAACGTACATGTAGTTCCCCAAATGCAGAAAAATACAACGACATGAATCTAAACCTGAAACGCCCCCTCATATTTTTCGACCTCGAAACGACGGGAATCGACATATCGAAGGATCGTATCGTCGAGATCTCGATGGTGAAGGTGATGCCGGACGGCGAGCGTATCGTCAAGACGCGGCGTATCAATCCCGGGATGCATATTCCTGCCGAAGCGACGGCCATTCACGGTATTTCGGACGAGGATGTGAAGGATGAACCTACATTCACACAGATCGCCCGATCGCTCTATCAATTCATCGAGGATGCCGACCTGGCGGGGTTCAACTCCAATCGTTTCGACGTGCCGATGCTCGTGGAGGAGTTCATGAGAAACGGCGTGGATGTGGATTTCAGCGACAAGAAGTGTGTCGATGTGCAGAATATCTTCCACAAACTGGAACAGCGTACCCTCGAAGCGGCGTATAAGTTCTATTGCGACAAGGATCTGAGCGACGCGCACTCCGCGGAAGCCGATGCATCGGCCACACACGAGGTGCTGATGTCGCAACTGGACCGCTACCCCGACCAACTCACGAACGATGTGGAGGCACTGGCAGAATTCTCCACGCACTACAAATCCGCCGATTTTGCGGGACGCATCCAGTACAACGAAAAGGGCGTCGAGGTATTCGGATTCGGGAAATACAAGGGTGTACCCGTGGCGGAGGTATTCCGCAAAGAACCGAGTTACTACACATGGATGATGAACGGGGATTTCCCGCTCTACACCAAGAAAATTATTACCAAAATACGTGTCGATGGGAAATAGATTTGCATGGATGCTGCTCGTAACGGTACTGGCTGCTACAGGCGTGGCGCGCGCCGCGGGACAAAGTCCCGAAGAGGCAGATTTATCTGCCTCTCAGAGGCTTGCGGAGCAAGACTCGCGCGCGCCCGGAGAGGATGGAGAGGATGGAGAGGACACCCCGATCTACAAGGTTCGGGAGGAGGAGACGCCCAAGAAGGGACGTAAAAAGAGATCGAGACGCGTATCGCTCGAGGAGCTCGAACGGATCGACCAACTCGAATCCACGGAGTTCATCGACCTGCTCACCACCGAGGATGGAGAGGATGGAACGAATGGAGGTGTTTTCGGCATCTATGAGGATGGCGAATTCATCTTCGGAGGCGACTCTCTGGTGCTGCGCACATCCTTTGAGGCGGTTCCGGCGTACGACACGTTACGTGTGGCACTGCTGCTGCCGCTGACGAATCAGGGTGCCCGGGATTCACGCTACGTGGAGTTCTATCAGGGATTCCTGTTCGGACTGCAACACGTGAAGAACAACCATGACGGGCATGTGCAGGTCGATCTGTTCGACACGCAACGCGACTCCACCGGTATGCGGACCCATGAGATCATCGGCGATCCCGATTTTCAGGCAGCCCATCTCATCGTGGGGCCGGTCTATGAGGATCAACTGCCGGAGGTGTTGGCTTATGCCGAGCAGCGCTACATTCCAGTCGTGACGCCCCTGGCAGACGTGAGGACGGTCGAGAGCGAGGTGCTGTTCCAGATGGCGCCTGTGCAGGCGCGTAAGTATGACAAGTTGAAATCGCTTCTCCAAGTTGAAAATCGGCACGTCACGCTCCTCTATGGCCAGAGCAACGACCCCGTGTTCGAGCAGGAGATCATCGAGGCACTGGACTCGGTGCCCTACTCGCGATTCAACTACCATTTCGGATTCCAGTCGACTGCCGCGGGTGTCAATCGCATCCTCACCAACCGGCGCAACAACCTGATCGTCGTCCTGTCGAACAATCCGACGGAGGTGGATCGCATCCTGGCGTCGTTCGCATCGGCACAGAACAACCTCACGGCACGCGGCTATCGTCTCACGCCGTTTTCAGTGGTCGGAAATCCGCTCTGGAACCGTTTTGAGAGTCTCGACCGCACGCTCTTCTTCAAGGATCGTGTCGTGATGTTCACCAACCACCACGCCAAGCGCGACGACCCGACGGTACGCGCATTCGACAATGAATATGTACGTTCGTTCGGGCAGATGCCGTCACCGTATGCCTATCGCGGTTATGACGCGGCGATGATTTTCGTCCCTGCGATGCGCGGCGATATCACAACGAACCTCGAAGGGATGACCTACACGCCCCTCGTGACGACGTACGATTTCCAACAACGCGCGAATCAAAACTGGGTGCGCGTCCAATACAACAACGACTTTTCGATCACCATCGAATAGTCCCCGGATTGACATGGCATTCGTAGCGACGATAGGGTCTTTCGACGGGGTGCATGCCGGACACCGGGCGTTACTGAAACGTCTCGATGAGGTGGCACGCGAGGTGCATGCCCTGCCGCTGGTGGTGACGTTCGACCGTCATCCCCGTTCCGTCGTGGGCAACCTCACGGAGGAGCAACTGATCACCCCTGCCGATGAAAAAATCGACACACTCGTCAAGATGGGCTATAAGGTATTGGTGATCGGTTTCGACGCATCGTTTCGTGAGATCACGGCCGAATCGTTCCTGCGCTTCCTGCGCGAAAATCACGACGTGACGCACCTTGTCGTCGGGTTTAACCATAAGTTGGGGTGCGATCATGTCGGTGGCGAAGGGCTTGTCGCGTTGGGAGAGACGCTGGGCATTCCCGTGACGATCGTCGCACCGCACGTGGTGGATGGATCTCCCGTGTCGTCCACACGAATCCGCACCCTGATCGCCAACGGCGAAGTCGATAACGCTAAAAAACTCATGAAATGATCGTCAGAGAATACCCGATCCGTGTGTGGTACGTGCATACCGATGCGATGGGGATCGTCCACCACTCGAACTACATCTGTTACTACGAATCCGCACGTTCGGATCTGATGCGTGACCTCGGAGCGTCGTATGCCGCTATGGAGGCCGAAGGAATCATGATGCCGATCCTCGACGTGACATCCCGATACCTGAAACCGGCTCGTTACGATGAGGTGCTGACGGTACGTGTCACGATCCGTGAAATGCCTCAGGCGCGCGTCACGTTTGAATATGAAATTCTGAACGCGACTGGCGACCTGCTCAACACGGGTACCACCACCCTCGGTTTCATGAACGCCTCGACTCGCCGCCCGTGCCGCGCGCCGCAGAAGTTCTTGGATATGCTACGCGCCGCGTGGGAATAGCGTACGGTCGTGGTGGATATAGGCCTTGCCCTCTTTCCACGTCTCGGAGATCAATAAAAACTCACGTCGCCACACGTAATTGAATGTGTAGAAATTCCGCCCCTGCGGTGCAAAATCCGACATGTCCAGGATCGGTCCGAGCGATTTGACCAATTGTTGCGTCTCCTTCTCAAACGAAAAAACCACCTCGTCCGTCAACTGAAATTTTCCCTCTAAACTCCTTTTCATAATTTTTTAAAATGAGATTATACAGCCGCTAACAACCTTTCGCATTACAGAATTGCATCTATCGCGCAGAGCGTGCCCCTCGCGGAACAGATTGTTCCCAGGGACTCTGTACAATCCCAAGGGGATTGCCTCTGCACAAAAAATGCAATTTTGATATCTGTATTTCATAAATGAAAGAATTGTTAGCGATGCAAATATAAGAAAAAATTGTG
>DBDB01000014.1 GCA_002293345.1 Alistipes sp. UBA943 | reverse complement strand
TCCCGTAAAACAAGTTTTGAATCATCTGATCGGAGATCAGATGATTCAAAACGAAATAAAATCACCCCCTCCCGAGGGAGGGGGCAGGGGGTGGGGAAAGCAAAACCTTTACCCTCCCTACATTAGATCTTTATACAACGGAGGGAGAAGCCGCTCCCGACGTTACCGGTACCCGTACTGTACCCCGTGGAATTGAAGCCCAATCGTCGCGCATCCGTAGTAGACGTCGCCTGCCAGGACCAGTAGTAACCGCTGGAAGTCTGATTGTACAGCTGACCATTGGAGTAGTTACGGGTCCCCGACGCGGGGAGGCTATTTGCTCATGAGCTTGCCGTAGACGACGGTTTTCATAAAATCCTCCTTTCGATGTTNNTCGAGAGGGGGATCTCTTTTCCTCCGACACGCAGACGTGTCCCGGAGATGGATTCGATGCAACCCACATTGACTATATACGAGTTATGCACGCGGTAGAACCTGTCGCAGGGGAGCATCGTTTCGATCGAGGTCATCGTTTGGTGTATGACGAACGATTTGTCCGCCAAGTGTAGTTTGAGGTAATTTTGCATCGCTTCGACGTAAAGAATGTCTTCGGTGTTGATCCGCACGAACGAATCCCCTTGACGAATGTACGTCTCGCACGGGGCCAGTGCCGGAGCGGACGAAGGCATCTCTAAAGGAGATGCCGGAGATGCGGAGGCTGCGGCCCGTGACCGAAACCACTCGAGTGCACGGTCTGCGGCTTGCACGAATCGTTGAAACGGGTAGGGTTTCAGCAGGTAGTCGACCACATGCAGGCGGAACGCGTCGAGTGCGAATTCGGAATACGCTGTCGTGAGGATCGTGAGGGGTGCATCGACCGATTCGAGCATCTCCAATCCCGAAAGGCGCGGCATGTTTATGTCGAGAAACATCAGGTCGACGGGCTGTTCGCGCAGGAATTTCATCGCCTCGATGGCCGAGGAGCAACGTCCGGCCAAGGTGAGGTGCTCCACACCGGCCATGTAGTCGACCACCCCGTCGATGGCTACATCCTCATCGTCCACGATGAGACACCTCAGTTTATCCATAGATCGTCAATTTGGTTGCGTATCGCGTGTCGTCATGGGTGACGTGCAACGTGTATTTTTCGGGAAAAAGAATATTCAGACGGCGGCGTATGTTGGCCAGTCCGATGCCTGAATCCTCCTTTTTCGGCGACATGGCACCCGTGTCGTTCGAGTTCTCCACCTCGAAACGGATTGTGCGCCCGGTTTGGATGAGTGTGATGTTGACATACCCCTTTCGCGTGCCGCAACGAGACACGTGTTTGAAGGCATTCTCGACGAATGTGATGAACAGCAGCGGCGGTATCTCCATATCGGGATCCTCGATCTCCCAACGCGATTCGATGTCGAGTTTGTTCTTCCACCGCACCGCCTCCACGTCGATGAAGTTTTTCAGGAACCGTACCTCCTGGCTGATCACGATGGAGTCCTTGTCGCCGCTGTACAGCTGATAGCGCAAAATGTCCGTGTATTGCAACAGCAACGTGTCGGCTAATTGCGGCTCCTTGCGGATGAGGACATGCACGTGGTTGAGCACGTTGAACATGAAGTGGGGATTGATCTGCGCCTGTAACATTTGGAGTCGCGAGCGTGCCAACTCCTCGCGCATTTTGAGGTTCGTCTCGAAGAACCACAACCCGCAGAATCCGAAGTTGAACATGAACATGGCCATAAATCCTCCAATATAGTCGTCTATCGGTGCATTCGCTTTGGCGGCGATGTAGTCGAAGTATCCTGAATGCGGGAACACACCCGCCTTTTCGAGAAAATAGAACCCAAACGTGGTGACGGGGATGGCGATGGCGAACAACAAGCTGAACAGGATGAACTGGAAGACGAACAACACGATCCGCCGTCGTGCGATAGCTCGCCGCAGGAGTTTCTTGGTCAGGTAACTCGTCAGGGGATAGGCGATCCCGATATACAAACCGGAGAGTAAGAGACCCTCGAAAAAATTCATTTGAAAGGAGTGTCTTACCGCGAAGACGAGGAACAGCAACCCCCATACGGTGTTCACATACCGGTCGTAATTGAAGGGGCGTTTTTGGGCACGTCTCATGTGACAAAGGTATAAATATTGTTGTATCTTCGCTGTATGAAGCGAATTTTCCCGGTCATGGAGATGGGTTGCGCTGCGTGCGCGACGCGGATAGAGAAAGCGTTGGCGGCACAGGAGGGTGTGGCGTCGGCAGCGGTCAATTTCGCCGCGCGGACGGCAACGGTGGAGTATGATCCGTCGGTCGTTACGCCGGAACAGTTGCGCGATACGGTGCGTGATGCCGGATATGATTTGGTGATCGACACCGAGGATTCGGCCGAAGATGAATTGGAGGCCGTCCGCGCGGCGAAATTCCAGGACTTGAAACGCCGTACCGTTTGGGCGATCGTGTTGGCTGTGCCGCTCGTCATTATCGGGATGTTCTTTATGCACATGCCGTATGCCGATCCGATCATGTGTGTGCTTGCCACGCCGGTGGTGTTCTGGTTGGGACGCGGGTTCTTTGTCGACGCGTGGGAACAACTCCGCCACCGCACGGTCAACATGAATACACTCGTCGCACTCAGTACCGGGATCGCGTGGACGTTCAGCATGTTCAATATGTTGTTCCCCAAGTTCTGGATCGAGCGAGGTGTCTCGCCCCACGTATGGTTCGAGGCGTCGGCGGTGATCATCGCGTTCATTCTGCTGGGACGGTTGCTGGAGGAGCGTGCCAAGGGGAACACTTCGTCAGCGATCAAAAAACTGATGGGGTTGCGTCCCAAGACGGTCTTCGTGGAGGGCAGGGGTGAAATTCCGATCGAGCAGGTGCGGGTCGATGACGTGATCATGGTGCGTCCGGGGGAGAAGATCGCCGTGGATGGTGTCGTGACGGAGGGGAGTTCGTATGTCGATGAGAGTATGCTCAGCGGGGAGCCCGTGGCGGTGCTCAAAGAGGCTGATGCTAAGGTGTATGCCGGGACGATCAATCAGAAGGGGAGTTTTAGATTCCGGGCCTTCAAAGTGGGATCCGACACGATGCTGGCGCAGATCATCCGCATGATACAGGACGCACAGGGAAGTAAGGTGCCCGTGCAAAAACTGGTCGATCGGGTGGCGTCGATCTTTGTGCCGACCATCATCGGGATTGCGATCGTTTCGTTCGTGTTGTGGCTCGTGTTCGACCCCGCGAATGGATTTACGCATGGGCTATTGTCTCTCGTGACGGTGCTCATCATCGCCTGCCCGTGCGCGTTGGGTCTCGCCACGCCGACCGCGATCATGGTCGGCATCGGCAAGGGAGCGGAGCATGGAATCCTTATAAAAGATGCCGAGAGCCTCGAAATCGCGAAGAAAGTCGATGCAGTGGTGTTGGACAAAACGGGTACGATTACCGAGGGGAAACCCATGGTGACGGATATCGTTTGGGTGGATGGTGACGATAGTTCCGCGTCAATTTTTCATGCCCTCGAACAGCACTCCGAACACCCGTTGGCAGAGGCGATCGTGAACCATTTAGGCGGCGTTCCGGCCGTACAAATAGAACACTTCGAGAGCCTCACAGGACGTGGTGTAAAAGGCACGGTCCACGGGAAAACGTGGTTTGCGGGCAGCGCGGCTCTGATGTGCGAGATGGGAGTCGAGCTACCAGAGGGGCCGGAACGGCAGGTCTATTTTGCAGACAGTGAGCGGGTTCACGCGGTAGCGGCGATCACCGACAAGATCAAAGACAGTTCCCCGGCAGCCATCGAAAAACTCCGTCACGACGGCATCGAAGTGTGGATGCTCACGGGCGACAGCGAATCCACGGCACGTTCCGTCGCCACGAGTGTCGGGGTCGATCACTTCAGGGCAGGTGTCCTTCCCGGTGACAAAGCCGGATTCGTCAAGGAGTTGCAGGCACGAGGTAAGGTTGTGGCGATGGTGGGTGACGGCATCAACGACAGTGCCGCGTTGGCACAGGCTGATCTCGGCATCGCCATGGGCGGCGGGAGCGACATCGCGATGGACGCGGCGCAGGTGACGATCATCTCGTCCGACTTGGCCAAGATTCCCGAAGCAATCCGTCTCTCGCGCCTCACTGTGCGCACGATTCGGCAGAACCTCTTCTGGGCGTTTGTCTACAACCTGATCGGCGTCCCGATTGCGGCGGGTGTTCTCTATCCATTCACTGGCTTCCTGCTCGACCCGATGATCGCCGGGGCAGCCATGGCCCTGAGTAGCGTCAGTGTCGTCACCAATAGCCTGCGACTCAGGACGAAAAAAGTGTAAATCAGCCGCTTTTCCCGCCCTACATAGCGTCACTCGTCTGATCTATACGGATGATCGCCTCATCCAGGCGATGGTTTTTTGCGTGACCCCGGATCTCAGCCTCCTCAACCTCGGTCAGTGACCCGCCATAGATCAGCAGAATCTCCCGTCGTTGGACATTTACATTGCTTTTGAGCAGGTGCCTTTCTCTGAAAAGCCCTACATCTTCGATGTACGCCTTGGCGTTGCTCCTGAATCGCTCTTCGCGCACGAGCAGATAACCCAGATAGATACTTGGCAGGATCGTGACAATTATGACGATCGATGTAATGCGATTGATCTTCACCTTCCGCTCCTCACAAAGATCCTTTCTCCGTATGGGGAACTTTAAGAATCGTGACACCGCCGCTGCCGCGAAACCAATGCAAACGGTGTTGATCGTGAAGAGGTAAAGTGCACCCCCGAAGAGCGCCGATTGCCAAGTTGCCAAGCCGTAACCGACGGTACAGAGAGGCGGCATGAGCGCTGTAGCGATCGCCACGCCCGGTATGACATTGCCTTTCTGCGTGCTGCTGACGGCGATAATACCGGCAAAACCACCGAACAGGGCTATCAGTACGTCGAAGATCGTGGGGCTCGTGCGAGCCAGTAGTTCCGAGTTGGCAGCATTGACAGGAGAGATGAGAAAATAGGCCGTGGAGACAACCAGACTCGCTGCAACGGCCAACGTGAAATTCGCCACGGAACTTTTAAGCAGTTTGAAATCATAGGTCGCGACACCGTAACCCATGCCGATGATCGGGCCCATGAGTGGCGAAATGAGCATCGCGCCGATGATGACTGCCGTCGAGTTCGTGTTCAGTCCGATAGATGCGATCACGATCGCACAGGCCAGAATCCAGATGTTGGTCCCCCGGAACGAGACCCCTTGACGAATGTATTCGTCGATCTCGTCGAATTTTTCCTCCTGCCCGCGCAGGTCGATGTAGCGTAGAAAACGTTTCAGCATGGCTCTCGAACGATGTTTTTTCGGATACATCAAAAATCGTGCTCGATTTCGAGCTGTACACGCCGCTGAAAACGCAATAGTATGACGACCGCGCCGGGGCTCCGTCGCTTGAGGAGGCAAAAAAGCCACCCTTTCGGATGGCTTCTGTTTTGTACCCCCTCCGGGGCTCGAACCCGGGACCCCNNATTAAGAGTGTCGTGCTCTACCAACTGAGCTAAAGAGGCATTTCGGATAGCAAATTTAATACAAAATTATCATTCGTCAAAATAAATATCAACTCCTTCCGATTTCAGGCTTTCCGTGCCGTGGGTTTGACGCTGCTTCCCGCCCTACATTAGATCTTTATACAACGGAGGGTGTAAGCGTTGGTGATAGGATTGGAAGTGTCTGGATGTGCGGGCTCGGGATACATATAGTCTGCACGAAAATCAAACCTGTAGGCAAACGTTGCGGAGGTAACCCGAGAAGTCCAATAGAGTGCCGCGGTAGTCTGAAGGCCCAGCCGACCATTGGGAGTATAACCATCACGGTGCCCCGCCGCGGGGAGATTCTTTGTCTCTCCCTCAATCCGTATTCCACTCTCCTCCGGCCCACGGGTAGATGACGGGACGTTCGCCGGACAACGATTTCAGCAGCAGGTAACTCTCATAGAGATTGATTCCGTTGGCGGAGTCCGCCTCGGTGAGCGAATAGACCAGCACTGAAGGATCGAGTTGCGTCGTGTAATAGGTACGGCGAACGGGTGTGAGGAACTTTGCGAGTTGCGTTGGGTCGTTGGACGAGTTGCCGCCCCGTTCACGCGACGGGCCTTCAGCCGAGGTGTCGATCGGGATGGGCATGACGTACTCCGAAGGGAGTTCCGAGAGGCCGGAGAACGGTTCGCCATTGACATAGAGATTTTTGTGACGCATCTCGACGGTACGGAACCCCACGGGAGTCTCAACGGTTTCGGCGATGCGTCCCTCGATGCGGTTGTTCAGCCGCAATGTGAATAAGATAGGTTTCCCGGGACGCCACAGCATCGAATCGGGAATATTGGTGATGAATCGCAAGGTGTCTTCGCCACGCATCGAGAGTTCGATGTCGCGTTTGTCATAGAACGCCACGGAACCATCCGGACGTACCAGATCGAGCAGGATGCGGCACTGTTTGGGATTCAGAGCGTCGGTCTTCACGACCACACCGATCTGGGTCTGATAGTGGTCGGCGATGCGGGTGGTTGTGGTGTAGACGTCACGGATGCGGATCGTGGGGGGTGAGAAGATGGTTGCATCTTGCGGCATCGCGTCGGCATGGACAATCAGATCGTTGGCTCCCTCCTCGACACTGCGTGTGATGTTCCACTCGGCATCTCCGATACGTACCATCACCTGTCGATTCGCCCACCCGAACGGCACAGTGAATGGAGCCGTCCAGGTGTCGGAACCCGAATCTGAAAACTCCAACGCCACTCCGTCCGTGATCTCGAACAGGGTTCGCGGCGCTTCGCGCGTCGACGATGCGTCTATGTGTACCTCCTTCGCACAGACAGCGAGGGCGACAGAAATAAAAAACACGGTAACAAGAAATTTTTTCATATCTTTATGCGTTAAATTTTCGATGGCAAAGAAGACCCATACCGAGCGTCCCGAAGAGCGTGTGCGTCAGAACCTGATCCGGTTTCTGGTCGACCAGTGTGGCATCCACCGCCAACGTATCGTGTTGGAGCACCCGGTGCTGTTGAACGGTCAGCCCCAGCGTGCCGATGTGGTGGTATATGGCGACACGGGCGAACCGTTGCTGTTGGCCGAGTGCAAGGCGCCGCGTATCCCGATCGCACAGAGCACACTGGATCAGGCGGTGCGTTACAACGCGATCCTGAGGGCACGATATCTGATGTTGACCAATGGCGACAAGCATTTCTGTTATGAGTTTACGGATGGACGTTATACGCCTTTGCGGGAGTTTCCCTTCATGGCCCGTGAGAACGCCCCGCGATAACTATCTCCGATCGGGATCTCCTCTCCCGCGATGACGATCTGTTTCTTCCCGAAACTCTGGATTCGTTCCATATTGACGATATACCCGCGATGTACCCGCATGAATTGCTCTCGGGGCAGCAACTCCTCCATGTTTTTGAGCCGGAAATGGGTGGTGAGTTTGGTGCCGTTATCGAGGTGCAGCCGCACGTACTCCCCTTCGCTCTCGACATAGACGACGTCGCCCGGATGGACAAACACGTTTTTGTGGTCGGCACGTATCTCGAGCAACGGCCCCTTGTCGGGCTTCTCCTCGCGGTGGAATAGTTCGTATATGGTTTTCGCTTTCGTGGCCGCGCGACTGAACTCCGAGAAACTGAACGGTTTGAGCAGGTAATCCACCGCACTGAGTTTGAACCCCTCGACGGCATATTCGGCATAGGCGGTGGTGAAGATCACCATCCTCCCTTCGGAGTCCAATGACCGTACGAAATCCAACCCGTTCACATCCGGCATATCGACATCGACGAACATCAGGTCGACGGGATTAGCTTCCAGAAAATGGCGTGCCTCGACGGCCGACGTGAAAGATCGTTCGAGATGCAGGAAATCCGTGCGTGAGATATAGCCTTGCAGCTGTCGCAATGCGAGGGGTTCGTCGTCTATGGCGATGCAACGGATCATGGGGTTGGAATTTTGGTTGGAATTTTGAGCAGTACGCTGTACACGTCGGGTTTCGACTCATCGACACGCAACGTATACCCCCGTTCATAGATCAATTCGAGACGTTTGCGTACATTTTCGAGTCCGATACCGCCACCGGCCAACGATCCGCACCCGTGTCGCGAATTTTTGACCGACACGGTGAGCATACCGTCGCGATAGCTCAATTTGATGTGGATGAACGACGGACGGGTGTAGCTGACGCCATGTTTGAACGCATTTTCGACAAACACGACCAGCATCAGGGGCGGGATGACGGGTTTTTGCGGCAGCCGTGCCGGATAGTCGAACCGGATATCGACGGACGAGTCGTATCGCAACCGCATCAAATCTATGTAGTTCTGGATGAACTCCACCTCCCGGTGCAACGGGATGGATTGTGTGCCGGAGTCGTAGAGAATGTGACGCATCATGCGCGACAGGTCTATGACGGCACTCTGGGCACGCGACGTGTCGATCTCTATCAGGGCGTGGATGTTGTTCAGCGTATTCATGAAGAAGTGGGGATTGATCTGGTATTTCAGATAATCCATTTCCGCTTGGAGGTTGCGCCGCCGCAGGGCCTCCATCTGCTGTTCGTCACTCAGGGAGCGGTAGAGGAGCTTGATAGCTGCATTGACGCTATTCATCGAGAAACCCAACAGCAGGTTCGAGTAGAGCGGCAGGTCGGTGAACAGATCGCCTCCCGCGAGCATCGCGATGGCGAAGACGAGGGCCGTGGTGAGGATGTTGATCACCAAATAACTGATGTACCGATGCTCGCGAATCAGTAGTTTCGGAGCGATCAACTCGTTGTGTATCAGGAAGATGAGCAGGTACGGCGCGATGCGTTTCCAGGCGGTGAAGACGTGCTCCCACTCGGGGTTCGTGCCGTCCAGCATGAACGCGTTCAGTGCCGGCACGAGTAGGATCACCACCCACACCATCAGGTAGAGCAGGTTTTCACCTATACGTTGCCGTTCTCTGAACTTCAATCCCATGTGCTATGATTTGGGTTCCCGGACGCGCCAGATGTAGGTTTTGCTCTCGGTGCCGTTGCGTAGCCGGGTAATATTTTTACGGTGCGTGTAGAGGAGCAGTGCCGTGACGACGAACGAGAAGACGATGAAGGGCACGGAGTCGTTCATGCGCGGCGACAGGAGTACGAACACCGGGAAACAGCACCCCGCGACGAGCGACGAGAGGGATACATAGTGGGTTATCATCAGCACGCCGCACCACACGGCGAAACACAATAGTGCCGCGGGAGGATAGATACCCGTTACGGCCCCGACGAGAGTTGCGACGCCCTTACCACCGCGAAAGTTGGCGAACACGGGGAACATGTGTCCGATGACGGCCGCGATGATGGCACCGATCTGTATGTCGATCAGGCAGGTGTCCGACAGCGTGGGGTCGTAATTGAGCAGCCGCACGAGTTCCACGGCGACGAATCCTTTGAGGAAGTCGAGGATGAAGACGGGCAGCGCGGCACGCCTCCCGAGCACACGGAGCATGTTCGTCGTACCGGCATTTTTGGAGCCATGTTCACGAATATCGACGCCGTAATATTTTTTGCCGATCCACACGGCGCTCGGGATGGATCCCAACAGATAGGCCGCGATCATCAGGGCGCCAATAAGTACATAGGTGAGTAGAGTCATAGTACGCGAATGTACAAAAAAATCACTACCTTTACGCACCAAACGTAAATAATTATGGCAAACGCAAGGGCATTGTTGGAACCGATGGGTTCCTGGAGTTGGTGGAAGAGTTGGCTTCAGCTGATAGTGGGCTGCATGGTGATGGGTGCCGGATTGGTGTTTTTCACCAACCCGTACGGCATCGTGCCGGGAGGAATCTATGGAGCGGGGTTGGTACTTCACACGATCTGGCCGCAGTTGCAAGTGGGTACGTATGGATACTTCTTCGAGGTGCCGCTGTTGATCTCGGTGTTCGCCGTATTCGGAGGCAAGTTCGGTGCCCGTACGATCGTCGCGGCACTCTTCACGCCCGGATGGATGAACTTATTGGAGAAGTGGGTGTATCCGACCAAGGAGGCGTTGCAGTCGCTGGATCCGTCGCAACTGTTGGGCGGTTCGATGAATTTGTCGAACGATCTGTTGTTGGCGGCCATCATGGGAGCCGTGGTGATCGGTATCGGTGACGCGCTGGTGGTACGTACACAGGCTACGACGGGCGGGGTGGATATTGTGGCGATGCTGCTGCAAAAATTCTTCGGCATCAAGTTCTCGACCGGTATCTTCATGGCCGACTGCACGGTGGTACTTTCCGGATTGCTGGTCATCGGACTGGGATGGGGAAGTGCGAGCGGCGAGGGACAGGGATGGTTGCTGTCGCTATACTCGTTGATCACGATATTCCTGGCGTCACGGGTAATCGCCCGTATGTTGGACGGTGCGTCGTACGATAAGTTGCTGTTCGTGATGAGCAACGAGCACGAGGCATTGAAACGCTTCATCATCGAGGATCTCGACCGCAGTGCGACCTACATTCGTGCACGCGGCATGTATACCGACAAGGAACGCGACATGATCTTCCTGGTGGTGAACCGCAAGCAAGTACATGCCGTGCAGCGCAAGATTCAAGAGATCGACCCGAAGGCATTCGTCGTAGTGACGGACGCGTATGATACTTATGGCGAAGGATTCAAGCCCTTCCCGGACGCCGATGCAATTACAGCCCAGTAGAAATTTGTACGTCGAGACGTACGGATGCCAGATGAACGTGGGCGACACGGAGATCGTCGTGTCGATCCTTCAACGGGAGGGGTATGTGCCTACCGAAACGCTGGACAATGCCGATGTGGTGTTGCTCAACACGTGTTCGATCCGCGACAACGCCGAGCAGCGCATCTGGGGACGCCTCGTGGAGTTACGCCGTTACAGGAGACGCAAACGCGGTATGTTGGTGGGTGTGATCGGTTGTATGGCCGAACGTTTGAAGGAGGAACTCTTGCAGGGCGAGGATGCAGTGGATGTGGTGGCGGGACCGGACTCGTATCGCGACCTGCCCCGTCTGCTCGCGCAGGGCGGCGGCGCCAACACCCTGCTTTCGTCGGAAGAGACTTATGCCGAGATTTTACCGGTACGCAAAGAGGGTGTTGGCGCCTATATTTCGATCATGCGGGGGTGTGACAATTACTGTTCCTACTGCGTGGTACCCTACACGCGTGGCCGTGAGAGGAGTCGCGACCCGCATACCATTCTACGCGAGGCCCGGGAGCTCTTCGATCGTGGCTATCGCGAGGTGACACTGTTGGGGCAGAACGTCAATTCGTACAAACCCGACTTCCCCGATTTGTTGAGGAGCGTGGCTGAAATTTCGCCGTTGTTGCGGGTACGGTTTGCGACGTCACACCCGAAGGATCTGAGTGACAAGTTGATCGAGACGATCGCCGAGGTGCCGAATATATGTCGTTCGATACACCTGCCTGCACAGTCGGGCTCGACACGGATGTTGGAGCGTATGAATCGCAAGTACACGCGGGAACACTACTTGGAGATTGTCGATAAGATCAGAAAAAAATTGCCGGACGCATCCATCTCTACGGATTTGATTGCCGGATTTTCGGGTGAAACGAAAGAGGAACATGAAGAGACACTGTCGTTGATGCGCGAGGTGGGATTCGACAGTGCGTACATGTTCAAATATTCGGAGCGTCCGGGTACGCTGGCCTCGCGACAGATGCCGGACGATATCCCGGATCCGGTGAAAACAGCACGGTTGAGCGAGATCATCGCGTTGCAAAACGAGTTGTCTGCGGCGAGCAACGCAAAGGATGTCGGAAAGACGTTCGAGATTTTGGTGGAGGGCGTATCGAAACGCAGCGATGCACAGTTATATGGTCGCACGTCGCAGAATAAGGTGGTGGTGTTCGACCGCGGCGGCGTCCGGGTGGGTGATTACGCCACCGTCAAAGTGACAGGCAGTTCGTCTGCCACATTAAAAGGAGTTTTACGCAAAAATGTTCAATAGAGGTCTGTTTTTTTTGATTTTAGGAGAGCAGATTTCGACATAACGAAGTGAGGAGGAGGATGGGATGTACACGGAGTACCTCCCTCCGACGAAGAACGAGGCGTGGTGAAATCTGCCTCATATAAATCGAAAAAATGAGATTTGACGAAATAGACTTCGAACCCGAGGTCCTCGACGGCATCGCGGCGATGAATTTTCGCGACATGACACCTGTCCAGGAGGCAACGATGCCGTTGATTTTGGAGGGACGCGACCTGATCGCGTGTGCGCAGACCGGTACGGGTAAGACGGCAGCTTACACCTTGCCGTTGTTGAACCGTTTGTTGTTGGAGGGCAATCCGGACAGTGCGATCAAGGCGGTGATCGTTGTGCCGACACGCGAGTTGGCGCAGCAGATCGACATGCAGTTACAGGGGTTTTCGTACTTCATGCCCATCTCGACAGCGGTGATCTATGGCGGTGGCGACGGGAAGGGGTGGAGTATCCAGAAACAGGGACTCGATATGGGTGCCGAGGTGGTGATCGCCACTCCGGGACGCCTCATTTCGCACCTTCAAAACTCACGTACGGATCTTTCACAGGTCGATTATTTGATTCTGGACGAGGCGGATCGCATGCTCGACATGGGATTCTTCGACGACATTATGCAGATCATTTCACACACGCCGAAGACGCGTCAGACGTTGATGTTTTCGGCGACGCTGCCTCCCAAGATCCGTGAGATGGCGAAACAGGTGTTGCGTAACCCGGCGGAGGTGAATATCGCCATCTCGAAACCGAATGAGGCGATAGAACAGGGGGCATATATCTGTTACGAGAAGCAGAAGCCGGAGATCATCCGCTGGATGTTCCGTGAACCGAGTGGCACGAAGACGATCATCTTTTCATCGTCGAAACAGAAGGTGAAGGAGATGGCACATGTCTTCAAGCGCATGCACCTGAATGCCGCGGCGATGCACTCCGATTTGGAGCAGGAGAAGCGCGAGCAGGTGATGCTGGACTTCAAGAACGGTAAGATTGATCTGTTGGTAGCTACTGATATCGTCGCGCGCGGTATCGATATCACAGATATCGGCACAGTCATCAACTATGACGTGCCGCGCGATCCGGAGGATTATATCCACCGGATCGGGCGTACCGCGCGCGCGAGTGCCACGGGACGTGCCGTGACGTTTGTCAGCGAGCATGAGCAAGGAATGTTCAACCGTATCGAGAAGTTCATCGAGCGCGACATCGAGAAGTTGCCGCTTCCTGAGACCGTGGGCGAAGGGCCCGCATACGACCCGACGATACGTCCTCCACGTCCGCAGGGTGGCTACCGCGGTCGCGGTCGCGGACATGGCAAGGGAGGTCATGGCGGCGGCGAAGGGCATCGCGAAGGACGCAAGGGAGGCCGCTCACCCCGAAGATAACTTCTTTCCCGCCCTACATTAGATCTTTNNTATACAACGGAGGGAGAGGCCGTACATGACACCACAGGGGTACATCATATCTGTATGGTCTGAGAAAAAATCAAATCTTTGCGCATCTGTTACAGGAGCGATTTGAGTATACCAACAGTGTCCGTGGGCATCCTGACCGAGCAACTGACCGTCGAAGTCACCGTTACGATACCCCGTCGCGGGAAGGATGTTGAAGTAATACACAAAAAGGTCTCATCGAGACCTTTTTGTGTGGAGGATAACGGAGTCGAACCGTCGACCTCTTGCATGCCATGCAAGNNCAACTGAGCTAATCCCCCGAAAACCAGTGCAAAGCTAAGAATTAAAACACAAAATCCAAAACCCCGAAGGTGCGTGTTTTCGTAGAAAACATAGCTTGGGCGTGGTTATTTGTAAAATATCGTGGAAATCTCGCGATAATTGTGGATACGCTCGATGACGTCCGCAAATATATCAGCCACCGTCATAACCTTGAATTTATGCAGGTCTTTCTCGGGATTCAGTGGGATGGTGTCCGTGACGATCACCTCCTGAAGGGCACTGGCATTGATTTTTTCGTACGCCGACCCCGATAACAACGGGTGTGTAATGGCGGCACGGACACTTCTGGCACCCTTCTCCATCAACATGTCGGCCGCCATGCAGATCGTGCCGCCCGTGTCGATCATGTCGTCGACAATGATGATGTTGCGATCCTTCACGTCGCCGATGGCCGTCATCGTACCCACCACATTGGCTTTTGCACGCTCCTTGTGCGAGATAATGATCGGTGCCGAGAGGTGCTTGGCATAGCTGTTGGCACGTTTGGCACCCCCCATATCTGGAGCGGCGATCGAAAGATTTTCGATATTGAGACTCTTGATATAGGGTACGAAAATACCGCTTGCGTAGAGCGCATCGACCGGCACGTCGAAAAATCCTTGTATCTGATCGGCATGGAGATCCATCGTGATGACACGATCCACCCCTGCGGCGACCAACATATTGGCGACCAATTTCGCGGCGATGGGTACTCGTGGGCGGTCTTTACGATCCTGGCGCGCCCATCCGAAGTAGGGGATCACGGCATTGACTTTGTACGCGGAGGCACGTCTCGCGGCGTCGATCATCATCATCAGCTCCATGAGGTTGTCCATCGGCGGGAAGGTGGACTGGATAATGAACACGGTACACCCGCGTATAGATTCATCGAAACAGGGTTGAAATTCGCCGTCAGAGAATTGCAGGACGTCGGATTTACCGAGTTCGGTACCGTAACTTTCGACGATTTTCTCGGCTAAGTAGCGAGAGCCACGCCCGGTGAAGAACTTGATTTTGTGAATGGCCATGATCGTAATGGGTTTACGCCAACGAAGGTAAGTAAAATAGTTGACAGTTGAAAACGAAACCTTCTCCTCCCCGCTTCGCCCCCGCCCAAGGATGGAGGCTAT
>DBDB01000082.1:241-12871 GCA_002293345.1 Alistipes sp. UBA943 | reverse complement strand
ATCTGTTGTCGCGAGGACAAGAGCGCCCGAAGGGCGGTGGTTTCTTTGAGAAAAACTCTGTTGGGAATTTATTCACAAAAAGAGTTTTGCGAAAAAGAAATGGAAACGCTGAAAGCGTTTGTCCGCGCGGAAGAAGTGGAGATACGACAGTATCTCCTGAAAGTTTTTGGTGCCGCTTTTCTCCGAAAAGGGTACAGTGGGGTCTTAGGAAAGTAAAAAAGAAAAAGCGAACAGTTGAGAAGAAAAGACATGAGTAAAACCACGAAAAAATCACCCATCAAAAGCGATATCCTGCTGCGTGTGCGGATGTTGTACCTGCTGTTTGTGGTGGTGGGTGTGGTGGTGTTTTTGAGGCTCGTGTATGTGCAGTTTTTCAGTCGCGAGGTGGACGTGAATGCCGAACGGCTGGAGGCCCGGATCTTCCGTGAAGAGGTGATACCGGCGCAACGCGGCAGCATCCTGTCGCGTAACGGCGATCCGCTCGCCACGTCGATATGGAGATATCAGGTGGAGTTCGATTTCGGGAGCGAGGGGTTGGACTCCGTGTCGCTGTTCAACGAGCAGGCCGATTCGCTCGGGAAACTGTTGGCGAACTATTTCGGGGATAAATCCGCCAAAGAGTATAGCGATTGGATGAAGCGTGAGCACGATAAACACTACCGTGTGACGTACCGCAAAGATACCGCCGTGTTGCGTAGCGAGGGGTGGTTGGCACGTTGGTGGGATCGGGTGCTGGATCGCGAAATGGTGCCGCGGAAACTCTATGACACGTTGCGCGATCACCGTCCCGTGACGCTCCTGCCGCGGACTGTCGACTATTCCGAGTGGCAAATATTGCTCCGTTGGCCGTTGCTCAACTGGAATATGGGAATGGTGTACACGTTGGTCGAGGGTGACGAACGGGTCTATCCACAGGGGGAGCTGGCACGCCGTACAATCGGACTTTCGGGTATAAGAGGAACTTATGGCATCGAGCATATCTATAAGGAAATCCTATCGGGCACGCCTGGCAAAACGACACGCCAACGCATTGCACGTGGGTTTTACAGGCGTGTTTCCGATGACTCTAACGTGCTGGTTGTCAATGGGTTAGATGTCGTGACGACACTTGATCCCGATATCCAGGAGGTAGCCAACAATCTGTTGCAGAGTCAGTTAGCATTACAAAATGCGATTTGGGGTACCACGATCGTCATGGAAGTCGCTACTGGAGAGTTGATCGCGTTGGTGAATTTAGGTAAAAATCCGGACGGAACTTATTCTGAGCGAGAGAATTACGCACTTGGCCGCAGCACGGAACCGGGTTCGACATTCAAATTGGCGTCGATGCTGCTGCTGCTGGAAGATGCCGGAATGTCGCCCGAACAGCGTTATGATACGGGTGACGGGCGTCCCATGACCGTCGGTGGGATCAAGGTGCAGGACTCGCACGGAGGGTATCGCGAGATGGATTTCCGTACCGCCGTGGCACAATCGTCCAACGTCTATTTCGCAAAGGCCGTCTGGGAACGGTACAAAGATAACAAGGAGCGTTACGATGCGTTCATGCGCGGATTGCACCTCGACCGTACCGTGGGGCTGGAGCGTTTCGGGGAGCGGACACCCCATTTCGACGCGTTCGATCAGGTGCCCGATCCCAATGGTATGTTGGTACGGCGTAGTTTCGGGTACCGTATCCGGTTGACACCCATCCAGATGGCGACGTTCTACAATGCCATCGCGAACGGCGGTAAAATGATCTCGCCCGTGCTGGTAAAAGAGTTGCGGTCGGAAGGACGCACCGTCGAGGAGTTTGAGACACGCACGCTGGTGGAACGTATCGCTTCGGAAGGGACCTTGAGGCAGGTGGGGGCGCTGTTGGAGAGTGTCGGTGTGGAGGGTACCGGACGCCAGTTTTTCGGTGATACGACACTCTATCACGTCGCTGCGAAGACCGGTACCGCGCAGTACGCCGATGAACGGATCAAATATACGGATGGGTATTACGTAGGTAGCATGGCGGCCTATTTCCCGGCCGAGAATCCGCGTTACACAGTACTCACCACGATATTCACCCAACGCCAGGCCGGAAAAGCATATTACGGTGGTCCGCTGGCCGGTCCCGTGGTGAGGGACCTGATCCGGTACCTGTACAGCCACAACCATGACTGGGCTCCCGCCATCGAGCGTCCCCAAAAACGCGAACGACTGCAACCCGAACGCGTGAAAGATACCTACGCGGATAACGCGGAGCGTAAAAATAGCGTCGGGATGGGGCTGAAGGATGCCATGTTCTGGTTGGAGAGCCGGGGATATCGGGTCACCTTTTCGGGTAGCGGCGAGGTCGTCAGGCAGGAGGAACCGGTGAATGGAGTGGTACACATTGTGTTGAAATAGGGATGGAGATGAAAAATATTCAGGAGATTTTGGACGGTGCCGAGGGGTTGGCGTATGACGATGCAGGAGAGTTCTATGGACACCCGTCGCGGGAGCTGAAGTTGGTCGGTGTCACGGGTACGAACGGTAAAACCACCACCGCGACGCTGCTCTACGACCTGTTTCGCGGGTTGGGATACAAGGTGGGGTTGATCTCCACGGTGGTGTACAAGGTCGATGACGAGGAGTTTGAACCGACACACACGACGCCCGATTCGATCAAGATCAACGCCCTGTTACGAAGGATGGTCGACGCGGGGTGCGAGTACTGTTTCATGGAGGTGTCGTCCCACTCGGTGGTGCAGCATCGCGTGAAGGGATTGACGTTTGCCGGCGGTGTGTTTACGAACCTCACCCACGACCATCTCGATTATCACGGTACCTTTGCCGAATATATCAAGGCCAAAAAGGGATTTTTCGACGCCCTTCCCAAGGAGGCGTTCGCTCTCGTCAATGCGGATGACAGGAATGGTCGGGTGATGACGCAAAACACACGTGCCGCGGTGTCGACATACTCCCTGCGCGGACTCGCGGATTTCAGGTGCAAGGTGATGGAGGTGCATCCGGATGGGATGGAGTTGCGGATCAATGACCGTGACGTGTGGGTGCATTTCCTGGGACGTTTCAATGCGTATAACCTGCTGTGTGTCTATGCCGTTGCCGTGTTGCTCGGGCAGGACAAGGGAGAGATACTTCAGGTGTTGAGCACCCTCAAACCCGTCAGTGGGCGTTTTGAGACGGTGCGTGCGGCGCATGGAACCACCGCCGTGATCGACTATGCGCATACGCCCGACGCGTTGGAGAATGTGTTGCAGACCCTCAAGGAGATGCAGGGCGACAGGGAGTTGATCGTGGTGTGTGGATGCGGCGGCGACCGTGACAAGACCAAACGCCCGGAGATGGCGCGTATCGCCGTGAAATATGCATCGACGGCGATCTTCACGTCCGACAATCCGCGCTCGGAAGATCCGGAGGAGATTCTTAACCAGATGACCGGCGGATTGTCTTCCGGGGAGAGGTATTTGCGCATCACCGATCGCCGCGAGGCTATAAAGAGCGCTGTGCTGTTGTCACGCCCGGGGGACCTCATCCTCATCGCAGGCAAGGGCCACGAAACCTATCAGATCATTGGCGACACGAAATCGCACTTCGATGACAAGGAGGAGGTTTTACGTAATTTTAGTACCTTTACCGACAAATAATCATCGCCCAACCTTATGCTATACTATCTGTTTCGTTACATCGACCGTATCCACGACATGCCGGGTGCCGGCATGTTCCAATATATCTCGTTCCGGGCCGTGTTGTCGATCATCGTGTCGCTGCTGATCGTCATCTTTTGCGGAAAGCCCATCATCCGCCTCTTGCGACGCAAACAGATCGGTGAAGATATTCGCGACCTCGGTCTCGAAGGACAACTACAGAAGAAAGGTACTCCGACGATGGGGGGATTGATCATCCTGCTGGCCATTCTGGTGCCGGTACTTCTGTTCGGACGGTTGGACAACGTATACATTCAACTGTTGCTCATATCGACCATTTGGTTGGGACTGATCGGGTTTCTGGACGACTATATCAAGGTGTTCCTGAAGCGTAAAGAGGGGCTCAACGGACGCCTCAAAGTGGTGGGGCAGGTCGGATTGGGGTTGATCGTCGGTACGGCCATGTGCTTCTCGCCCAAGGTGATGGGCGGGCGTACGGGGACGATACAAACCACGATTCCGTTCGTTAAAGATAACGAGTTCGATTACAGCTGGTTGACCGGGGGTAACGAATGGATGACGTGGGTGATCTATGTCGTGGTGGCGATTCTCGTCGTTACGGCCGTGTCGAATGCCGCGAACCTTACCGATGGACTGGATGGGCTGGCGGCCGGCGTGTCGGCTCCCGTGGTGGCGGTGCTGGGGGTGCTGGGGTACCTCTCCGGTAACATCATCTACGCCGGATATCTCGGTATCATGTACATTCCGGGGAGTGGTGAATCCATCGTCTTTGCGGCGGCGCTCCTCGGGGCACTGATCGGATTTTTGTGGTACAACTGTTACCCGGCGCAGATATTCATGGGAGATACGGGGTCGCTGTCTATAGGCGGCATTATCGCCGTGTTCGCGCTCTGTATTCGCAAAGAACTGTTGCTGCCGTTGCTGTGCGGCGTGTTCCTGTACGAGAGCGTGTCGGTGATGTTGCAGGTGGGGTACTTCAAGTATACGAAACGTAAATATGGCGCCGGGAAGCGTGTCCTGCTTATGTCGCCCGCCCACCATCACTATCAGAAACGGGGTATGTTCGAGACGAAAATCGTACTGCGGTTTTGGATCATATCCCTGCTGTTGGCTGCCATGGCGTTGGCGACTTTAAAGATAAGATAAACCCGGGGCCAGTGCCGGAGCTGCTCCCGAAGGGGCAGTGCGGAGGATGCGGCCCGTGACGGACAGGCCCAAAAGAGAAGAGAGGGTATGAAGAAAATCGTAGTTTTGGGGGGCGGGATCAGCGGGTACGGATCTGCCGTGCTGGCCAAAAAGCGGGGGTTCGATGTGTTTCTGTCCGATGCCGGCAGGCTGGACGAACGCTATAAATCGCGTCTGGACGAATGGAACGTGCCATACGAAGAGGGGGGGCATACGGTCGAACGGATCCTCGATGCGGATGAGGTGATTAAATCGCCCGGTATTCCGGATTCGGTGCCGTTGGTCGTGCAGCTGCGGGAGCGAGGGGTGCCCATTGTCTCCGAGATCGAATTCGCGGGGCGTTACATGGGGGGTGCCAAGACCATCTGTATCACCGGTTCCAATGGAAAAACCACCACCACGTCGTTGATATACAAGATCCTGCGCGATGCGGGGTACAACGTCGCGCTCGGCGGTAATATCGGTGAGAGTTTCGCATACTCCGTCGCTACGGGGACGTTCGATTGGTATGTGCTCGAACTTAGCTCGTTCCAGCTCGATGGCATGTTCGACTTCCGGGCGCACATCGCCGTGCTGATGAACGTCACGCCTGACCATCTTGACAGGTATGATTACGATTTCGCGAAATATGTCGCGAGCAAAATGCGGATCGCACAAAATCAAACACCCGAAGATTTTTTTGTCTATTGGCAGGAGGACAAAAATATCGCGACCGGGGGAATCAAGTCGCATTTGCTGCCCTTCTCCGCGGAGCACAAAATTTTCGATATGCAACGGTTGCAGATACAAGGGATGCATAACCTCTTCAATGCCGAGGCGGCCTATCTGGCAACCACAGCGGCGGGTGTGGCGCGTGACAAGGTACTGGCATCCATATACGATTTTCGTGGTGTGGAGCACCGTCTCGAACCTGCCGGGGAACTCGATGGCGTGGCGTACATCAATGACTCCAAAGCCACCAATGTCGATTCGGCGTGGTATGCGCTGGAGGCACAGACGCGTCCCGTGGTGTGGATTGCGGGCGGNNAGGGGAACGATTACACGCCGTTGCTCGAACTGGCGCACGAAAAGGTGCATACACTCATCTGTATGGGTGTCGATAACGAGAAACTCATCACGGCATTCAGCCCCGTCGTGCCGGAAGTCGTCCCGACCTCATCGCTCGAAGAAGCGATGCGCGCGGCGCGCGCCGCGGCACGACGGGGCGATGTGGTGCTACTCTCGCCGGCTTGTGCGAGTTTCGATCTGNNATTACGAGGATCGCGGACGTCAATTCAAAGAGTGGATAGTAAAGCAAAAATAAAGGACCAAACGCCGGACCAAGCAGCGACGAATGCAAAACCTTTCCGATTGTTGGAGGGGGATCGTGTGCTGTGGATCATTCTCGCGGCGCTCGGCGTGATCTCCATTTTGGTCGTATACTCATCCACCGCCAAGATGGCCTACGATGCACATACGGGGCGTGCCACGGCGCATTTCCTGCGACAACAGCTCATGCTGATCGCTATCTGTGTGCCGTTGGTCATCATCACCCACAGACTGCCGTCGCGACTCTTCAACCGACTCGCCCCATTGGCCTATCTACTGTCGTTACTACTCACGCTGACTGTCTATTTTATCGGGGCCACGACCAATGGCGCCGCGCGATGGATTCCACTCGGACCGTTCCAGTTTCAACCCTCAGAGGCACTCAAAGTCGCCACCATCCTCTTCCTTGCACGTCAACTGTCGGCACGGCAGAAAGTGGTGGCGAAACTGCGTATCGTGCCGTCGCTGCTGCCGTGGCGGTGGAAACGTCCCGAGCAGAAAAAAATATGGCGCGAGGGTACATGGCCGCTCCTTATGCCTGTCGTGATGGCATGTGCCGTGATATTCCCCGCACATACCTCCTCCGCCATCCTCGTTTTTTCCGTGTCGTTGGTGATGATGTGGATCGGTCGCGTAAGGTCGCGTGAACTGGTTAAACTTGTCGGGGTGGCGGTGTGCGCCATGCTGCTCGCGGGACTCCTCAACCTCGGACGAAGTGAGACCGGGAAGGGACGTATCGGTACCTGGATCGACCTCTGGACAAATCCGCAAACCGAAAAACCCATCGCCGATCTGACCGACACGGAACGCTCGATGATCGCGATACATAACGGTGGCATCCTCGGCGAAGGAGCGGGGCAGAGCGTAGTGAGGGTGGAGATGATTCACCCGGAAAGCGACTACGCCTATGCGTTTTTCGTGGAGGAGTATGGGATTATTCTCGCTGTGGTGTTGCTGTTACTCTACCTGTGGATATTCTTCCGTGCGATAGAGGTGTTCCGACATTGTGAAACCGCTTTCCCGGGACTACTCGTCCTCGGGACCGCACTCCTCATCACATGCCAGGCGCTGCTCCACATCATGGTGACGGTGAACCTGATACCCGAAACGGGACAAACACTGCCCCTCATTTCGCGTGGCGGGTCGTCGATGATTTTTACCGCGCTGGCGCTGGGCATGATCCTGAGCATCAGCAGGGAACGTGAACGTGACAGAAATGAACGAACGATTGGATAAATATTTGTGGTGCGTGCGGCTGTTCAAAACCCGTAGCGATGCCGCCGAGGCGATACGTGACAACCGTGTGAAGGTGAATGACGCCGGGGCCAAACCGTCGCGGGAGGTGCGTGTCGGTGATCGCGTCACGATACGGCGAGGACCCGTGAACTACTCCTATAAAGTGCTGCAACTGCTATCCAGCCGTGTCGGGGCGCCCCTTGTCGGCGACTACCTCCAAGATGTCACTCCAGCAGAAGAACTCGCTAAACTCGACGTCCCACGTGAAACAATCTTTATGTTCCGTGAAAAAGGATCCGGACGCCCCACCAAAAAGGACCGTCGCGATATCGAAAAAATATTCGAGTAAAATAGCTTTTTTCCAAAAAAGCGACAGTTGCGTAAAGGTGTAAGGTTTTAGAAAATCTATTTTCGTACCAACTTGTGATAGATTTGGTTGCAGGCCCAGGCGTCGGTCGCGGCGTAGAGTTGCTGCTTGTCCGTCAGTTGGGCCGCTTCCCAGTTGCTGAGGCGTTGCGCTTTCGAGATGCGTTGGTCCAGCACGATCGCCGAGATCTTACGCAGGCTTTTCTCCTCGATACCATATTCCGGGGCAAGTTGCTGCAGGTCGATGAAGTTGTGTTCCTTGAAGTGGCGGATCTCACGCAGGCCGCGCAGGTCATCACGTACCGCGAGACCTATCTTCGCAATGTCGCGATTCTCGAGCAGCTTGATGATGTCCTTGTCGAACGGGATTTTGTTCAACCGAAACAGAAATACATGATCATCGGACGACAGTTGCAGCAGTGCCACGCGGTAGAATACGCCGGGACGGAACGAGGGGCGTGTCTCGGTGTCGAAACCGATGACGGGCTGTTGGGCGAGGTAGTTGCACGCGTCACGAACCTGCCGCTCGTCATCCACGACGGTGATCTGTCCGGGGAATTCGAGAGCGGGTTTCGTGGCGGTATCCTCGTTGGATATTTTGGCGGCAAACGGAATCATTCGGAGGACGAAGGTAGGTAAATTTTTCCGTTTTTGTCCATCCCGATCTTCCCTTCGTCGCGCAGGCGCACGAGCAACGTTTCGATCTTCGTCGAGTCGCCGCTCAGGGACGACACCACCTCCTTCGCCGACAGCGGGCCGCGGGAGAGCAGGTCGATCACCTCGTGTTCCGTCTTTTGGGTGGAGCCCTTTTTCTGTGCGATGCAGAAATCGCATACGCCGCACGGTTTGGGGTCGTTGCCGCCGAAGTAACGCTCCAAAAAGACACTGCGGCACTCGGTCTCGTTACCCGTGTAGGAGAGCATGTGGTCGAATTGCGATTGGTGAATCTCTTTGCGTTGTTTGTAGCTCTCGGGAGAGATGTAGAGCGACTCGATCGGAAGGCGTTCCGTCTCGAAATAGAGGATCGGTGAGCGGTTCGAGGGGATGTAGCGGATGATACGAAGTTTCCAGAGGCGTTGCAGGAATTCATGCACGCGTTCGACCGTGTAGCCGCTCCAAGTGGCGATTTCCTTGATGTCGATGGGGCGGAAGTCGGTGAAGAGTCCCTCGTACAACCGTAACACGACACGCAGGAATTGATCCAGATCCCCCTGGATCACCCGGAACTTGTAGAGTTCGTCGCGACTGACGCAGAACATGATGCGGGGCGGATTTTCGTTGGCGTCCGTGAGGGTCATGTAACCGTTCTGTTGCAACAGCTTGAAGGCTTTCAGTACCGTGCCGTCATAGAGTTTCTCCCGACGGCAGAACTCACCGAGGTTGAACGGGTGTGCCGTCTGATGTCCATCTCCGATCGCCATTTGTAGAAAGGAACCGACGCGGTCGTAGATGCTTTTGATCGTTTCGATGGGAGGAAATTCGATCTCGAAACGTTGCCTGATCCGCGGAGCGTCGTCGGGGGCATGGAGCAGGACGGCGTAGCTCCGCAAGCCGTCCCTGCCTGCGCGCCCTGCTTCCTGATAATACGCCTCGATCGAGTCGCAGGGCGCGCAGTGCACGACAAAGCGAACGTTCGCTTTGTCGATGCCCATGCCGAATGCATTCGTCGCCACCATGACCGAGGTGCGTCCCTCGATCCACGACTCCTGTTTCACAGAACGCTCGGGATACGACAATCCCGCGTGATAAAAATCGGCACTGATGCCGTTGTTGCGAAGAAAAGTGGCGATCTTCTCCGTGCCCTCGCGTGTGCGTACATATACGATTCCGGTGCCCCCGACGTTGCGGATGACACGCAGCAACTGTTCGTTCTTCTCCTCCGTGTGGCGGACGATATAGGATAAATTCGGACGTGCGAAGGAGCTCCGCAGGATGTGAGGCGATGCAAATAACAACTTCTCCATGATATCCTCCGCCACTTGCGGCGTGGCGGAGGCCGTGAGGGCCAATACCGGTGTCTTCGGGAGAAGCCTCCGAAGTTCGGCGATCCGTAGGTACGAAGGACGGAAATCGTATCCCCATTGGCAGATGCAGTGTGCCTCGTCGACCGCCAGCAGTGACACGTTCATCCGTTGCACGCGCAAGCGAAACGCTTCCGACGTGAGGCGTTCCGGTGCCACATAAAGAAACTTCACGTCGCCATACACACAGTTGTCCAACGCGATGTCGATCTGGTTCGAGTTGAGTCCCGAGTGTACCGCCACCGCGTTGACCCCCAACTTACGCAATCGGTCTACCTGATCCTTCATCAGGGCGATCAGCGGCGTGACCACAATACACAATCCGTCACGAACGAGGGTCGGTACCTGGTACGTCAGCGACTTGCCGCCGCCGGTGGGCATGAGTGCCAACGTGTCGCGTCCGGAGAGCACAGACTCGATGATCTGTTCCTGTACTGGACGGAATGAGTCGTAGCCCCAGTATTTTTTTAAAATGGCGTGGATAGCGGACATAGCTACTCCATGGGGCGTACCCGTACCTCCGTGACGCCCTGCAACTTGCGTTCGAGACGCTCGATGTCTGTCTTCTCGTCCACCTGACCGTAGTGATAGGGGTAGAAAATCGCGGGACGCATCGCCTTCACGGCCTCCACAGCCTGGTCGACCGTCATTGTGTAGGGTTGATTGACCGGCAGAAATGCAATGTCGATATTTTTCAGCGATCGCATCTCCGGTGTGAGTTCCGTGTCGCCGGCGATGTAGATGCGTGTGCCGCCCAGCGTGAGGAGATAGCCGTTGTAACGTGCCTCACGGGGGTGGAATTTCAGGTGGTCGGGCGTGGTGTTGTAAGCCGGAATCACCTCGACCGTCGCTGCATCAACCCCGCTCCACAGAGTAACATGTTCCCCCGGGTGCAGTGTCGTGTGGTCATGGACAATCGTGTCGGGCGTCGAAAGCATCTCGATCGCACGCGGGTCGAAGTGGTCGTCATGCGGGTGCGTGACGAAGATAAAATCCGCCTTCGGCGCCTTCGTGAAGTCTGCAAATGCCGATACGGGGTCGAAATAGATCTGTCGTCCTCCATAACCGATCAAGAGCGATGCGTGACCGAAAAAGTCCAAAGTGAAGTCGTGTCCCGAGCGGGTTTTCAGCGTGTCCATAAAATCATTGTTCGTACTGAACAAAGTTAAGAAAAATTTTGTATATTTGCAGCCACATTGAGCTATGGTGTAATGGTAACACAACAGTCTCTGGATCTGTCGTTCTTGGTTCGAGTCCAGGTAGCTCAACAAAATTTAGTGTAACAACACATATCCGTCATACGAACCTAGCCCGTTCAAAATACACGGTATGTCTGTTGTGCCGAGTTCCACTTTCTACGTGGACTTGGGCGCGGTGGGCGTCAGTGTGAGGGCTTGGCTAGGGCCTGTATGAGGGATGCCTAAACCGCGTCCTTTTTTTATGCACATATATCCAGGTATTAGCACGGTCTTCTCTTTCGCCATAGCCAGACCCCCTCCCCGCGAATTGGATGTTCCGCCCTACATTAGATCTTTATACAACGGAGGGGGAAGCCGCTCCCGACGTAATTGGTATTCGTCGTACTCGTGGCGCCGGCATCGAAATAGAACCTTCGCGCATACGTCGTTGACGAAGCCGAGAGCATCCAATAGCGTCCGCCGGTAGTCTGAACGCCCAGCTGACCACTGGAGTAGTCACGGCCCCCCGGCGCGGGGAGGGATTAAAACTCGGAGGTGAAGTGGAAACGGATGTTTTTGAAGTTCTCCTGGGCGAGGGCAAGCGCGTAGGAGGTGTCGGCAAGGAATACGTCGCGGTCGTGTTTGTCTTTGGCCATGTTGGTGTGTTTGCGGCGTTTGAAGTCGGCCAATTGTTCGGCGTCGTCACTCTCGATCCAGCACGCTTTGTGGATCGAAATCGGTTCCCAGCGGCATGCCGCGTTGTACTCGTGCTCCAGACGATACTCGATTACCTCGAATTGAAGTGCTCCCACCGTGCCGATAATCTTGCGCCCGTTCAGAGACGAGGTGAATAGCTGTGCCACACCCTCATCCATCAACTGGTCGATGCCCTTGGCCAACTGCTTGAATTTCAGCGGATCGGCGTTCTCGATGTATCGGAACTGTTCGGGTGCAAACGACGGAATACCTGTGAATTTCAACTTCTCACCCTCCGTAAACGTGTCGCCGATGATGAAGTTGCCCGTGTCGTGCAGACCCACGATGTCTCCCGGAAATGCCTCGTCGATGATGGATTTTTTCTCTGCCATGAATGCCGTCGGGGAGGAAAATTTCAGCGTCTTGCCGCTGCGGACATGCGTGTAATTCGTGTTGCGCTCGAACTTTCCCGACACGATCTTCAGGAACGCGATGCGGTTGCGGTGATTCGGATCCATGTTCGCGTGGATCTTGAAGATGAAGCCGGTCATCTTCTCCTCGAAGGGGTCGACGGGCCGCTGGACGGTGGTGGACGGCCGCGGCGAGGGGGCGATGCGGATNNGAACACGAAACCGGTGAGTTTGGATTCGTCGGGTTCCACGATACGTGTCTGTGTGGGTGCCGGGCGCGGCGAGGGGGCGATGTGAAGGAACGTCTCCAGTAGCTCCCGCACGCCGAAGTTATTCATTGCCGATCCGAAAAACACGGGAGCCGTCTCGCCGCGCAGGTACGCGTTGCGGTCGAACGGGTCGTACACGCCCTCCACCAACTCCACGTCCTCGTCGAGTTGGGTCTGGAATTTCTCGGGGATTCCGCCCTCGCCGAAGGAGGAGATCTGACGCGTGTCAAAATTGTAGACCCCTTTGAACGTGTCGCCACTCGAAATAGGGAACGACAGCGGACGTACGTGGATTTTCAGCTCTTTTTCAATCTCGTCCAACA
>DBDB01000082.1:0-125 GCA_002293345.1 Alistipes sp. UBA943 | reverse complement strand
GTGTCCTCCGCAAAATCTTCGTGGCCAGGTGTATCCAGAATATTGATCTTCTTGCCGTCGTACTCGAATCCCATCACCGAAGTGGCGACCGAAATGCCGCGTTGGCGCTCGATCTCCATGAAGTC
>DBDB01000080.1:3616-6140 GCA_002293345.1 Alistipes sp. UBA943 | reverse complement strand
CTCGGAGAAGTCCAAGCAAGCTTCGACTCCCCGCTCGGCTTGGCGGAAGTTGGGCGGAATAAGGAGGGGGCGTGGGGGTTATTTTTGGGCGACGGCGAACAGGTCGAAACAGTTTTCGATGCTGGTGTCGGTGAGGGGATTGACGGCATAGTCATCCATCGCGATGGCCCGTGCTTCAGGTGAATCCAGGTTCTTGCGATTGATACGGTTGAGCATGTCATAAACACCGCGCATGGCCCATCGTGGCAACCATTTACGCATTTGCAGGATGTCGATACGTTCCACGCGGCGTACGGCAGCACGGTTGCGTTCGTAATAGGCCGCGACGCGTTCGTTTCCCGTGACGCCATACATTTCCACCTTCGGAAAACATGTTTTCAGCAACTCCTGAAGTCCTTCGGGCGTATATTCGCGCACGTGCCACGGGTTACGGGTCAACGACATGGATGCATTGGGCGTCGATAGGATCAGTTTGCCCCCCGGACGCAATACGCGGTGGATCTCACGAATAAGTTCCCTGTCGCGACGAATATGTTCTATAACCTGGAACGACACCACACAGTCGAACGATGCGGCGGGGAAGTCGAGCGGCGGCACGCGCATCCGCATCGCCTCGGGATGCGATGCGGATTTGTCACACGTGACAAATCGCGGGCAACGTGGTTTAATGATGTCGATACCGTAACCTGTCCCAGTGCCGATTTCCAGCACCTCGTTGCCCGCGGCGCGTGCCGCCGCCACGTGGTATGCGAGCAGCGAACGCTGGAACACAAAGTTATCCGACGTGTCGGTCGACACACGCTGGGCGCTCTTCATCGCGGTTCTATTTGGAGGTTTTTGGTGGAACGATACGTACGCCTCTATCGAAAAACTCCACCTGTCCCGCCTTGAGGAGCATGCCGAGGGAGCGTTTGAACGTCTTTTTACTCATTTGCGTTTGTACTGCGATCTGCTCTGGCGACGAGTCGTCGTTCAGGGGCAACATTCCGCCATTCGCCTGCATCAGTTCGAGCAGTATCTGCGACGAGTCACGCACCTGCGCCACACCTGCCTGCTGTAATGATACGTCGATCCGGTTGTCCTCGGTGATGCGCCGTACATAACCGGTCAATTTGTCCCCCACCTGAACCGGACGAAAAAGTTGGTTCTTGTAGAGCATTCCCCAATGCTTGTGGTCGATGATGGTGCGGAACCCGATGGGCGATTGCGAGATGACGAGCAATTCGACGGGCTGCCGCTCCTTGACGGTGATAAAATCGTTGGACGCGAGTTCTTTGAGGTGCATGGAGGCCACACATCGGTTCGTCTGGTCGTCAATGTAGAGGTACACCGGTACGCGCTGTCCCACCACCACACCGCCTATCTGATTGCGATTGGGGAGGAAGAGATGTTTCGCTGCCAATCCCCAGTCGAGGAACGCCCCGTGATCATTCTTGTCGACCACCATCAGGAACGCCACCTCGCCGTCACGGATCAAAGGTGTCTCCGTCGATGCCACCATGCGGTTTTCCGAATCGTGATACACGAACACGTCGATCGTGTCACCCTCTTTATTTTCGAGCGACACATACCGATTCGGCAGCAGCACTTCATTTTGTTCCTCATCGACGAGATAAAGTCCGTAATCGGAGATCCTCCTTACGGTCAGTGTTTGGGTTTGGCCTACTTTCATCCCGCAAAGATAGCGCTTAAAATTAAGAGTTAAAAATTCCCTCCTCTCCATCCTCCCCGCGGCGGGGTGTCGTGACTACTATAACGGTCACGTGCTCAATCAGACTTCCTGGGGTCTCTATTGGACGACTACCATAGACAGTACCACCGAAGCTTTCAACTGCGACGTTGGCGTGGATGATGTGAGCCCTTATAATATCTACAACATCAGTTACGGCTTCACCCTGCGTTGTATAAAGATCTAATGTAGGGCAGGATAAGGAGTCCGTTCTCATGTTGCACGATAATTGCACCTCCCCATGTAACTTAAAACACACGATTATGTTTGAAAAAATCATGGGAATGGTCAAGGAGCAGGTGATGCACTCGATCGACAACGTTCCGGGGATCCCCGAGGAGAAAAAAGAACAAACGATAGAAACCACTGCCAGTTCGTTGGTCGACGGATTGAAAAATCACGCGGCAGGAGGCGGCCTGTCGGGAATTACGTCGCTGTTGGGGATCGGGAAATCGGCATCCACATCGGCATCGGGAGCGTCGACCGGTGGTCTCGAGTCGGGTGTCGTATCGGCCCTCACATCGAAAGTGGGTATCAGTCCGGCAGTGGCGAAGAGTGTCGTGGCGGCGGTTATCCCCGCCGTCATGTCGCTGTTCAAGAAGAAAATCGACGATCCCGACGAACCCGGATTCAATCTCGAATCGCTCATCGGAGGACTAACCGGTGGCAAAAGCGGTGGTATCCTAAGCGCGCTCGGTGGTCTGTTCGGTAAAAAAGGATAAAATCAAAAAGCGACCCTCCGGTCGCTTTTTTTGTATAACCCTCCCCACGACGGCCCCGCCCAAGGATGGAGGC
>DBDB01000080.1:0-3598 GCA_002293345.1 Alistipes sp. UBA943 | reverse complement strand
AGCAGATTTGGTGCTTTGTCGAAGTCGACAAGACAGGAGTGTACTTTCGTACATGACTGTCGCAGACGACGAGCAAAGTGCCGAAGATGACCGCAAAAAACCAAAAGCAACCCTCCGTTGCATAAAGATCTGATGTAGGGCGGAAAAAAGAAACGGGAGACAAAAGTCTCCCGTCCGATCAATATTCATCCTCGTTGAACAAAAAGTCGTCTTTGGAGGGGTAGTCGGGCCAAATGTCCTCAATGGATTCGTATACATCGCCCTCGTCCTCGATCTCTTGAAGGTTCTCGAGCACCTCCAACGGCAATCCCGATCGTACGGTGTAGTCGATCAACTCATCCTTCGTTGCGGGCCAGGGCGCATCCTCTAATTTTGAAGCCAATTCCAGTGTCCAATACATATTTTGTTGTTTTTCTAATTTTACATTTCAGCGCGAAAGTAATAAAATTTTGTTAAAATAAAATTAAGCCTTCCACGGTCTCTCGTCCACGTGGAACCACACCATCAGCGATCGCGACAGGACGTAGAAATAGTCCGACAGGCGGTTCAGGTAGCTCGTTTCGGTGCCCGTGAATCCGGCACGCAGCGCGGCACGCTCCGCACGGCGGCACACAGTTCGACACACGTGACACAGCGATGCATCCTTGTGTCCACCCAACACGGTGAAGGTTTTCAGTGTCGGTAACGTGGCTTGTATCGCGTCGATACGCCCCTCCAACCACGCGACGTCCAACGTCTTACCGTTACCGCCCGACTGTGTGGCGGCCAGGTGCATCAGGTCGTCCAGAATGCGACACAGGTCGCCGATATGCTCTCGTAATCCGGGTTCGTCCGACAATTTGTCCGACAACAGTGCCGTGAAGGCCATCAGCTCGTCCGTCGTGCCATACGCTTCGACACGTGGATCTGTTTTCGATACCCGGTCACCTGTCGAGAGGGAGGTTTGGCCCCCATCACCTTGTTTGGTGTATACTTTCATTTTTGTGTTTTTTAGGGGCACCTTCCGCCGCGCCTAACTCTTCGTCGGGTCATGTACTGCCTGTACACTCCCCTCCTCATCGTGTCGTTGCGGCAAAATCTGCTCCCTAAAATTCCACAAAAACGGGAGCTTACCCAAACGTTTTTTTATCACTATTTTTTCAACATCCCCGCCAACTTCCCGGTCGAAAAGGCTATCTGTAAATTATAGCCGCCCGTGTTGGCATCCAGGTCTAATATCTCACCAGCAAAATAGAGGCCAGAAATCTTTTTCGACTCCATTGTCAATGGATTTACCTCGTCGCACCGCACACCACCGGCCGTCGTCACGGCATAATCCCACGACCCGTGGCCCGTAATGGGGAACGTCAGCCCCTTCAATACCTTGATCAGGCGCTCGATCTCGACTAACGTCACTTTTTTCAGATACGTCTGTCCATGTACCTTCACCTCGTCCGACAACGGGATCACCATCCCCTTCGGCACCAACTTGCGCAGCAGCTCGGCAAACAGGCTTTCGGGCGTCAGGGCCTCCATCTCGCGGTGGATGCGCTCACGCAGAATGTCATCCGGGAGTCCCGGTTTGAGGTCCAGCACCATCTTCACGCGACGCTTGGCGTGTAGTGCTTCCACCGCGTCACGGCTCATCCGCAGTGCCACCGCTCCCTCGATACCGCGTTCCGAAAAACTCAACTCGCCCAACTCCTCGCGTACCGGTTCGTTGTCTATATACAAAGTCGCCTTCGTGTTCTTCAGCAGCACCCCGTGCAGGTTTTTAGCCTGAGGATGCGACGTGGTGAGCGACACCAGCGACGGACGCAACGGTTCGATCGTGTGGCCCAGATCGGCCGCCCAGTGGTATCCATCGCCCGTGGAACCGGTCAGCGGGTAACTGCATCCACCCGTCGTGAGAATAATACGCGGCGCTTCCGCCTGACGTTCGTAACCGCGCTTATTCCTGTATTTCAAACCATAAATCTTGTCGCTGATCGCGATAAGGCCCGTCACGCGGGTGTTGTACACGATCTTCACCCCGTTATCGACACAGTACTCCAACAGCGCCGTCGCGATATCCCACGCCTTGCCGCTCTGCGGAAACACACGGTCGCCACGCTCGATCTCCAACTTCACACCCCGTTTCTCGAAGAACCGGATCGTCATTTTGTTGTTGAACTCGTCGAATGCGGGTGCGAAAAAATCGGCATTCACACGCACTTGCTCAGCAAACTCCTCCGGCGGACGGGCATTAGTGACGTTACACCGGCCCTTGCCCGTGATACGCACCTTGCGTCCCGATTTGTCCATCTTCTCCAACAGCAGCACCCGGAATCCGCTGCGTGCGGCCGTTCCTGCCGCCATCAATCCCGCTGCGCCGGCTCCGATCACGATGACATCCCAGCCCGCTTCCTCCTGCTCCTCGACATCCGTTCCCTCTTCGGCGGTCTTCCGACGTGGCGTCGGGGCGAGTGATTGTTCGTTTCGTTTGATAATTCGCTGTCTCATTGTCGCATCTGTGTGGCGCGAAAGTAATCAAATTTCCGAGGAATTTTTGTACCGTCGGAAAATTTATTTATCTTTGCAGTCCGATTGGGAAAATTTAAAGATACCGCCATATGCCAAAAATGAAAACCAACTCCGCTGCGAAGAAACGCTTTTCTTTCACCGGAACAGGCAAAATCAAGCGTAAACACGCTTTCCACAGCCACATCCTCACCAAAAAATCCACCAAACGCAAACGCAACCTCTGCTATTCGGGTCTCGTGGCACGTGTGGATGAGAACCAGATCAAGAACTTGCTGGTAAAGTAGTTTATTAACCGACCATCCGGCTCCTAAGAACGACCATCGTCGCCGGACGTCACAAATTCAAATCTTTATGCCACGTTCAGTCAATGCCGTCGCGTCACGCGCACGGAGAAAAAAGGTCCTCAAACTCGCCAAAGGTAACTTCGGTTCACGTTCCAATGTGTGGACCGTCGCGAAAAACACGGTCGAGAAGGGTCTCGGATATGCCTATGAGCACCGCGCCCTCAAAAAACGCGAGTTCCGCGGTCTCTGGATCCAACGTATCAATGCCGCCGTGCGTGCTCAGGGAATGACTTACTCCGAATTCATGGGTAAACTCCACGCCAAAGGTATCGAGTTGAATCGTAAGGTCCTTGCCGATCTCGCGATGAACCAACCCAAAGCGTTCGATGCTATCGTTAAGTCAGTGCAGGAGTAATCCCTCCGCCAGACCATTTGCCGCCACTGCCCCTTTTTGAGAAAAGCGGCACCAAAAACTTTCAAAAGTGCTTGCGCACTTAGAAGTTTGACGCAACTATGCGCGACAACAAATCTCTACTGACTGCGTCAGTTCCCGGCTAAAAACAACAGAACCGCTTCCAAGTAAACTTGGCGCGGCTCTTTTGTTTTCAGTCGAATCTCTTCGAGATCTGAGATTTGTTGTCGCGTGGACAAGAGCGCCCGCAGGGCGATCGTTCGTTTGGCGGGGAGGTTCGACGGGAGCTTACTCTCGTGACAAGTTCCAAAAACGTTATGAGGATCCCACTCCTAAAACACCTTTCTTAAAGGTGTCGCGCAAATTATGGAGATACGTAGTATCTCCCGAAGTTTTTTGC
>DBDB01000028.1:694-8832 GCA_002293345.1 Alistipes sp. UBA943 | reverse complement strand
CGCGAGCCTCGAAGAGGCTGTGAACGAAACAGAATAATTTGGTTCAAGCTTGCTTGAAAACAAAGTATTCTGTTTTGGACACAAGGCTTCCGCAAGGAAGTCGCGATTTGGTGTCGCGCATATAATGGAGATACGCAAGTATCTCCCGAAATTCTTTGGGTCACTTTCTTCTAAGAAAGGGACGGTTGCGTAAAAAAACAAAAAAGCGACAGTATCGTCAAGGCGGAAGGTTTCAGAAGGATTTACTCTTGTTCCAGCAGGAATCGTTCGGCATCGAGCGCAGCCATACATCCGGACCCCGCGGCGACGATTGCCTGACGGTAGGTTGGATCTTTCACGTCGCCCGCAGCAAAGACACCTTCGACACTCGTGTGTGACGATCCGGGGCGCGTCTTGATATACCCTTCGTCATTCAGGTCGAGTTGTCCGACGAACAGTTCCGTAACGGGATGGTGTCCGATAGCGAGGAAAAATCCGTCAATGTTGATGGTGGACTCGACGCCATGGTTGTCACGCAACAGGGCACCGGTCACGCCATTATCGTCACCGAGAATTTCGGCCGTATTGTGCTCGAAGAGTACCTTGATATTGGGCGTATTGAGTACACGATGCTGCATCGCTTTGGAGGCGCGGAGGAACGGCTTACGCACGATCAGGTACACCTGACGGCATATCGACGCGAGGTACGATGCTTCTTCACAGGCCGTATCGCCGCCCCCGACGACGGCCACATCTTTTTGGCGGTAGAAAAACCCGTCACACGTGGCACACGCACTGACACCCATCCCCCTGAATTTGGCTTCCGACGGCAACCCGAGGTACTTGGCCGTAGCACCGGTGGCAATGATCAGCGTATCGGCTTTAAACTCTTTTGTGCCGTCCACCACGACGTGAAACGGACGTGACGACAGGTCGACATGTGTCGCGATACCGGTACGTACATCGGCCCCGAATCGTTGCGCTTGCCGCCTCAGGTCATCCATCATTTGCGTGCCGTGAATGCCCTCCGGATAACCGGGAAAGTTCTCGATCTCGGTGGTGGTGGTGAGTTGCCCACCGGGTGTGATTCCTTCGTAGAGGATCGGTGCGAGGTTGGCACGCGACGCGTAGATGGCGGCGGTAAATCCGGCAGGACCGCTGCCGAGGATCAAACATTTAATCTCTTCCATGATACTGTTTCGTTGCTTTTATTCGTTTGTATTTTCGTTGATATATTCGGGCTGAAAGTCACGTACGACACGTCCGTCATAGTCGAACAGCGCCCACATGTCATTGTTTTTGACGCGCGTACATCCCGTTTCGGGTATAAATTCGGCCATATCGTACTCGACGGGAATAATGACGTTGCCTTGCTTGTCGATCACTCCTGATTTCTGTTGGAAGTTTTCGACCACGGCACGTCCCTCACAGAAATCGCTTGCCGAGCTGTACACGGGCGGAATCACTTCGTTGTAGTCTATGTCGAGAAACCCGCAACGCCCCTCGCGATTCATAAAGAAACGCAACTGGTCACGGATCTGCCCCAGCTCTTTGAACGCTCCGGTGTCGTACGCGGCAAACGTCACGTCTTGCAGCACCTGTGCCTGCTCCAGGGCTTCGCTGCCGGCATGTGCATGTATAAAGTCACGGATCAACTCGAACGCTTCGGCATCCGTGCCGCGTCCCCACGCGGCGAAGTGGTAACGTATCGGCACGATTTGACCGTACGAGGTTACGATGAGGTTTTCAGGTTTGAGGTTGTTGTGCGCGAACCCGATCCGCGACAGTTCTGTTTCGAGCGCATCGAGCGCCGCGATGAGCGTGTCGCCGGAGTAGTCATACACGGCTTGCGTGAGGGGTTTTCCTTGCGGCAGTCGCTGCAGCACGACGTCACACGAGTGCGCCCCGTCGAAACGCATCTCATTACGCAGGATTTTGTACTCCGTCAGCGGTGTATTTTCGGATCGATCCGATGCGGGATTTGCGGCGAACGACTCGATGGATTCGATGGATGAGGGCGACAGGGGGAAACAGAGCAGGTAATCGGCACCTTGCCAACGGACGGTAGCTTCGGCGAAACGGCTGGAGCGACTCATCACGACTTCACCGGTCTGATTCCGCGCGGGACGGCATTCTGCCAACGTGACGAACGATTGCCCGGGCGATTGCAGGGCTTCAGAGAAGTGACGCAGGATAGGAAGTGCCATGGTGGTTGAGGTTTGAAGGTTAGGGTTATGCGGAAACTTTCACACTGATGGATCCGATGTTGAGTATCGACACGAGTTCGCCCAGCGACGCGTTGTAACTCATCCCCCGGAAGGGTGGTGTGGCATGATCGCCGCGCGCGGTGAGGATATCGCGGTTGAAGATGGACGGCATCTCGCTCGAGCAGTCGAACAGTGTTTGCGCGTAACGATTCCCGTGCGATATCTCCTCTTCGGTGGGGAATATGAGTGGTTTTTGGTGGGTGGATGGCGCGATGTGTATGTTGAAGAGCAGGGCGTTACCGTCACTGGTGTGTATCTCTTTGATCTGGTCGCACACCGCCTTGAGCTCCTCGGGGATACTGTCGGAGAACTCTCCGTCCGTAATGTTGAACACGATGGGCGGAAAACTGTTCATGTTGGCCGGATTGTCACACCATTTGCGCACCGTTTCACGCACTTCGCGCAGCGCCTCATACATGGGAGTTTCGCCGGACGCTTTGGGTTTGATCCACTGTTTGTAGCGAATGGTTTTGAGGGACGGTTCTCCGTCGGGCATGATTCGCTGTGTGAGGCGTTCGATCATCTCGTAGGGCAGCGCATCGACATGCGACACGGGGATATATGGTTTATCTCGATCGAGCACCATCTCGATCCCATCGCCGGAGTACCCGACCACGGCGATATCGTAATAGTCACGGATACCATCCGTACGTCGTGCTTTTTCGGTGAGTTCGAAGATGAGGTCGCATGCGATCCACGCGACGGCTTCGGCTTTTGTGATTTCGTTACCTCGGTAAGTAACTTTACCGCTCATGGAGGTTGACTGGTCGATCGCGATGATGATCAATGCACGGTGCTCACGGGTAATACTTTGGGTATACATACGCAGGATTTATTTAGGTGGAGGTTAGTGGTGTTAGTTTTTCAGGGTGTTAGCGGGGTGATTGAGCAGTTGTTTCTCTTTGTCGAGGTCATCCGCGGCGGCATGTTGCAACTCGGCACGGGTACGTTGACCGGCGGCGATGGCGTCGTCAATTTCGGCCTGTGATGGTTCGTGTCCCAACAGTTGGGTGAGGAGGGCTGTGGCATATTCACGTGCCATTGCGGGATAGTCCCGATCCAGTCGACGGAAGGCATCGTCGAGTTCATCGAGGGAGGCATGGGGGGTGGAGAGCAGCTCTTGCAAGGCTGAGTCAGGGATGTATTGTCCCGCGATATCATGCCACATGGCCAAATCTGACACGTTTTGAACGCAAAAATCCTTTGCGTCTTCAAGCATACCGCCGATCGCCGCGACAATGGCCTTGTTGTACAATTTGATACCTCGCCGTGCGTGACCAGACGGGATGGTTACCTGGTTATGGTTTTCGGCATTGGTTTCGGCGAGTTTGTTGAGGGTATTCACGGCCTCGACCATCAGGCCGGTGAGGTATGGGTTGTGTGGTGAGAAGTGGATGATGTCGCGTTTCACGTCACGTTTGTCGCGTCGCGGCCACTTCTCGATATCGCGCGTTGTACCGGCACTGGTCAGGTTCGCCCCCGGCATGAGGATGGAACGTCCATCCTGTTCGACGAGGTACGAGTACGGGAACGCCGATGTATCGTGATGCTTCGTGTGACGTCCCAAAACGAGCGTGAATGGCGCCTCCATGGCGGGAGCCATGACATAGGTACCGCTCCCGAACTTGCATCCGCGACGGTGTATGGATTGATGAACGGCACCTCCCTTGAAGAGGTGATTGCTCTGGTTGGCCGCGGACCCTGCATTGAAGAAGGAGAACAGTCCTGCGATGAGGAGCGACGCTTTGTGATGCGACACAGTGTAAGGCCCGGCGAAGATAGATACGGCTTCGCCGTTCTCGAGTTCACAGTTGGCAAAGATGAGCGAGTCCGTGGCGGTGAAATGCTTGCTTATGTGGGTCGCTTCTCCAACGAAACATCGTTCGATGATGGCTCCCTCCGTGACGTGCGAGTTTTCGGCGAAGATGAAGTCCCGTGCCTGTACATCCGCACCTACGTATGCGTTGTTGCAGACGGTACCGTTCTCGAGGAGGGATGCCCCTTCTATGGTGACGTTTTCACCGATTCGGATGCCACGGATAAATTTTACGCCGCGTATCACGCTGTTTGCCCCGATGGAGGCTATGGCGTTTTGTTTTGTGTCACAATACTCCGCGACGAGTTTTTCTATGTGCGCGGGGCGGTGTATGGCGAGCAGGTAGGCGGTTTGTGCCGTCATGCGGTCATAGATAGTGACGGCATGCTGTCCATTCTCGTTGATCGTCGCGACACGCACCCCGTTGCCGAAGGATGGTGACGTTCCGCCATCGAGCGCCGTGACGTCCTCACAGAGGACGCGATCGCCGAGGCGATAATTGCGGACGCATACGCGCCGCAACACGGCGCCGCAACCTATTGCGACGGGACCTGTCAAGTGACACTGCGTGAGTTGTTCCGGCACGAAACACGGTGTCACCTCGACTAAGTTCCAGTCGTGAGCCGTGTTACCCCGGGCTTCGAGAGCAGCGATCTGAGATGGTGACAGTTTCATACTGACACAAAGATAGCATTTTTCCCGAAAAGATTGATTATGGGTGTTTGATTTCGCAGCGTTTTTCGCCCTTTACGGCCGTGGCTTTACCGTTCGCGAACGGTTTCACGGCATCATACTCGGAGCAGTCGATCGCCACGCGTCCCGATGTGTCGATAAAGTGCCACGTTCGTCCTGTTTTTACGGCGGCGAGTCCTTCGGTGAAGTCGAACGCCTCGTTATAGATGGACGGTATATTGAGCTCCGGAAACCCCCAGAGCCCGTTTTGCGCGGAAAATTCCGAACTTGCTGTTGCACAGCCGTTGGGTTCATCGCCGTCGCTACGTGTGGCATACTCGATCAAACTTTTGAGTTCGGGCAGTCGCAGGACGGGCGACGCGAGGAGCCTGGCGATACGGTAATGCACCGCGTCACCGGCACGCTCGAACAGTGGCAGGATGGCCGCCGCAGGGAGTGGTTTCTCGATGGATGCCTCTTTCTGCCCGAGAGACGGGTCCAGTGCCAATGCATGGAGCGTGGTCGATATCAACGCGATGGAATAGTCGTCGATGGACGCATCAAAATCTGCTGCCGTGCGTGCCGGGTGCTGCCATGCCCGGGTGCCCAACTCGGGGCTCGGCATGCCGGCGAACTCGGGTAGAAATTTCCCGTCGAGATCAATCAGTTGGAGTTCTCCGACACCGGGCGCGCGCGAGTCTTGCGTAGCAAGCCTCCGAGAGGCAGATGAATCTGCCTCTTCGGGACTTCGTCCCGTGGCGCGCGCCACGTTGGCGACCATGATGTTTTCGGGTTTGAGATCGCCATGCGCCCACTCGGCATGGAGAAGTTCGAGCGCGAGGTTATTGAATTGCCGTGCGAGGGATCGCAGTTGTGCCATGTCATGGTTCCGTATGGCATCCTCGATGGCTTTGTGCAGGGTCACTCCTTCGATCCAGTCGTCGACCACAACGTCACACCATGTCCCGCGCCCATCGGCATCCCACACATACAGCTCCTCACGCAAAAACCCCGAACCGTAGATAGGTTCGAGGTGCTGCATGGGACGGAGGTAACATTTGAGCATTTTTGTACCGCGACGTTCAAAGATCCCCGTCTCGGGATTACGCTTCCCGGTACGAATCTTGAACACGACGGCCGAATTGCCGACATGGTATCTCTCTTTATCGGTTTCGATTTCACCGAGCGTACGGGTCAACCCTTCGGGGTCATCGAGCGCCTCGATGAAGTTGCGTATGGAGGGTGGCACGTGGAGGGCGTTGGGTTAGTGTTTCGAGCGGATTAGTTGCAGCCGCAGCTACCTCCGCATCCTCCGTCGTCACAGCCGCCATCGCCACAACTACCTCCGCAACCGCAATCCTCTTTGGGTTCGCTGACGGAGATCACCTCGACGTCGAAATTCAAGGTTTTCCCTGCCATGGGGTGGTTGAAATCCATCTTGATGGTTTCGTCCCCGACCTCTTTTACGACACCCATCATGCGGTTGCCCTGCGCATCGGACATCGGCACATGCGATCCGACGAAGAGAATGTCTTCCGCCAACTTACCGTCGACCATAAAGATGGTTTTAGGCAGCTCCACGACGGCATCGGGGATCAATTCTCCGTATCCGTCCGCGGGCGAGAGCGTGAAGGATACCTTCTCACCGGGAGTTTTACCGTCGATCGCCGCCTCGAATTTGGGGAGCAACATCCCCGACCCGAAGATAAATTCGAGTGGTTGTCCGGGTTGCGATTGATCGGCGATTTGCCCGTCAACGGTGAGTTTGTAGTCTACTGCGACTAATTTGCCATTTTCTACTTTCATAATACTGTTTTTTTAGTTTTTAGTTCTTTTTTTCTCCTCCCCGCGCCGGGGTACCGTGGCGGTTCCAATGGTCAACTGAACCTTCTGGATTCCTTCGGTCACTACTGGACAAACACATCTTCATCCACAAGTGAAGCGTGGGCATTCCGATTTATTGAGGCCGGTCCGGATATCAATACCCATTCCGTCAGTGTCGGCTTCTCCCTCCGTTGTATAAAGATCTAATGTAGGGCGAAACAAGCGTTGCAAAACATTCAATCGCGTTACTCGTTCACCCCTTCCCACCGGCAAATCAAATTCCGGTCGCCATACCCGTTGTCGATCTTGGTGACATACGGGAAGAATTTGGCTTCGCGTATCCAAGGTAACGGGAAAGCTGCCTCGTTTCGTGTGTAGGGGTGCTTCCACTCGCCACACACCTCGACAGCCGTGTGAGGGGCATTGGCCACCATGTTATCCGCCGCGCCGTCGATGTGCTCACACTCACGTTTGATATGGACGAGCGCCTCGATGAAACGATCCATTTCCGCTTTGGGTTCACTCTCCGTGGGTTCGACCATGAGTGTTTCGTGTACGGGGAAGGAGAGCGTCGGAGCGTGGAAACCATAGTCCATCAATCGGTGTGCAATGTCACCGCAATCGACACCATACTCTTTCTTGAAGTGAGTGAGGTCGAGGATCATCTCGTGCCCCACGCGCCCCGTTTCACCGGAGTAATAGGTGCGGTATTCGTTTTTGAGTGCGGCGGACATATAGTTGGCATTGACGATGGCCATTTCGGTGGCACGTCGGAGTCCATCCCCGCCCAGCATTTTGATATATCCGTACGTGATGGGGAGCAACATGGCCGATCCGAACGGTGACGATGAAACGGCGGTGATGCCCTGGTCGCCGCCCGTTGGCACGACGGGGTGTGACGGGAGGAACGTTGCCAGATGGGCGGCGACGCAGATGGGTCCTACACCGGGCCCGCCTCCGCCGTGCGGCATGGCGAACGTTTTGTGGAGGTTGAGGTGGCACACATCGGCACCGATATACCCGGGATTGGTGAGACCGACCTGGGCATTCATGTTCGCCCCGTCCATATAGACTTGCCCACCGGCATCGTGAACGGCATCGACGATCTCGCGGATACGGCTCTCGAACACGCCATGCGTGGAGGGGTAGGTGATCATGCAGCATGACAGTTCCGATGCATACTGTTCGGCCTTGGTTTTCAGGTCCTCGACGTCGATATTACCCTTATCGTCACACGCCACGATGACGATTTTCATGCCCGCCATGGCGGCCGACGCGGGGTTGGTTCCGTGTGCCGATGAGGGGATCAGCACGACATTGCGGTATCCCTGTCCACGGCTCTGGTGGTAGGCACGGATCACCAGCAGACCGGCATACTCACCGGCCGAACCGGCATTGGGTTGCAGCGAGCATGCGGCGAAACCGGTGATCGTGGCCAGGTCGTTTTCGAGGGTCGTGATCAGTTCGCGATACCCCTCGGTTTGATCTGCGGGAGCGAAGGGGTGAATGTTCTGGAACCCTGCCAGGGAGATGGGCATCATCTCGGCCGCGGCATTGAGTTTCATGGTACACGACCCGAG
>DBDB01000028.1:0-687 GCA_002293345.1 Alistipes sp. UBA943 | reverse complement strand
ATCAGGTCGCTCTCGGAACGGTACATGTTGAAGATCTTTTCGCTCAACAGGGCCGATTTACGCTGCACCGGGGCAGGGATTTTCGAGTCCGTAACGAGTTTCGCATCGGTATGCTTTTTACCCGCCGCTTCGGCAAAGATCGCGATCACTTCGTTCACCTCTTCGGGAGTGGTCACCTCGTCGAACGACATTCGTACGGTATCTTCGGCCGGGTAGAAGAAGTTGATGCCGTGTTCCAATGCGATGGATTGGATGACAGACGCTTCGGCTGCCACTTCGAGTGTGTCGAAGAACGATTTTGCGGTGAGTTTATATCCGAGCGCTTCGAGTGCTTTGGCAACGGTTACGGCAGCGGAGTGAGCTGTTGTAGCGGCACGGCGAAGCCCCTCGGGACCGTTGTAGATGCAGTAGAACCCGACCATGGACGCCATGAGTGCCGACGCGGTACAGATGTTGGACGTGGCTTTTTCACGTTTGATATGCTGCTCGCGTGTCTGGAGCGCCATACGAAGGGCACGGTTACCGAGCCTGTCGACAGAGATACCGATGATACGTCCGGGCATGTTGCGTTTGTACGCCTCTTTGGTGGTCATGTACCCGGCGGACGGACCTCCGAAACCCATCGGGGCACCGAGGCGCTGTGTGGTCCCGACAGCGATGTCGGCCCCCCACACGCCGGGCGCTTCG
>DBDB01000088.1 GCA_002293345.1 Alistipes sp. UBA943 | reverse complement strand
AATCCCGTCGGGATCACAAAACAACGGAAGCCCCACACGGAGCTTCCGTTGTTTTGCATATCTGAGATGAGAACCCTGGTGTTCGAATTATCTTAGGAACGAGGGGCGAACGAATTTATTCGTTTGTCCGAGAGACGACAGATAATGTCAGCCCAAAAGGCTGACAATCCCGTCGGGATCACATTGACAAGCCCCTGCCGCTACCGGTGGGGGCTTATTCTACCTCAATCCCCTTAAAAAATTCGGACAGTGAGATGTTGTAGAACTTGCAGAGTCTGCCCAAAGTTGTGAGCGACGGGCTGTTTATTCCTCGTTCGATATTGCCGATATTGATTCCTTTGAGTTCAAACTGCAACTTCTCCTGCGTCAGACCGCGCTCCTTGCGAAGCTGCTTCAATCTTTCGATCACCTGCTGGTGTAACGTGTCATTGCGTACAAAAACTCCCATGATACACAAATAACTGTATATTTTGCAATATAGTATACAATGAGTTTGGTAGAATGAAATATTTTATATAACTTTGTGCAAGAAAAAGATTGAAAATTCGATAGTTTCACCGAAAATTACTATTTTCACGCCCAAAAACTCTATACTATAACGTATTGCAATTCCGTTAGCACAACAAAACCAACTACTAAACCTATGAAACCCGAAAAATTAAGCAACTGGCAACGTTTGGAGGCTGTGATCCGTTGGGCGAACATGACGGTGAACTACTTTGCCCTCCACATTGGCCTTCCTCGCGGCGAAAATCTCTATCAGATCAAGAAGGGGAATAACGGAATCTCCCGCAATCTGGCGGACAAGATCGTCACGAAATTCCCCCAGATTAGCCTTCCCTGGCTCCTCACGGGTGAGGGCCGCATGTTCGCCGACACGGACGACTCCGGACTCCAGGTGCCGTTCCACAACCTCGACGTCGAGACTCGTTTCAACGACCTGGCCACCCTGGCCCCCGATCACGTGTTTATTCTCCCTCCGCTGGGCGATTGCGACCTGGCGATGGTGTATAACGGACGGGCCATGGAGGGTTCCATTCCGTCGGGATCGATCGTATTCCTGAAAAAAGTTTTACCCGAAGTAGTGATTCCCGGGATGGAATATGTGGTTGTATCGCAAAAAATTGTAACTTTGCGTACATTGCGCACCTCGGAGCAACCGGACGAATGGCGTCTCGTGGCGACGAACCGGGATCAATTCGACGACCTGTATGTGAATGCGTCCGACGTCGAGGAGCTGTACCGGGTCTGTGGTGTGCTGCACATTAAACAGTAACTATGTTCTCAGGAATCGTCGAGAAGACGGTGCGTCTCGTTAAAATCGCCACCGACCGACAGAACAAGACCTTCACCTTTGCCACCGACATCTGTTCGGAACTAAAGATCGACCAGTCGGTGTCGCACAATGGGGTGTGTTTGACGGTGATCGACCTGACGGAAGATACGTATTCCGTGACGGCGATGAAGGAGACGCTGGACAAGAGCAATTTGGGCTTGTTACAGGTTGGCGACGAGGTAAACATCGAACGTGCGATGCGTCCCGATGCACTGCTGGATGGCCATATCGTACAGGGACATGTGGATGGTACAGCTATCTGCACGGCGGTGGAGGAGGCGGGCGGGAGTTGGTATTTCACCTTTGCATACAGCGAGGAGTCCCCGGAACAGGTAACAGTTGAGAAGGGGTCTATATGTGTAAACGGCGTAAGCCTGACGGTCTGCGACTCCGGGAAGGGACGCTTCCGCGTGGCGATCATTCCGTATACGTATGAACACACGAATTTTCACGATATCCGTGAGGGTAGCGTGGTGAATTTGGAATTCGACATCATTGGCAAGTATATTGCACGGTTGGTGCAAAATTATCTGGATGGCCGATGAAGTTGTTTGGGAGAAAAAATCGCAAGAGCGACGAGATAGCGCGTTTGAAGGAGAACGAGTTGTTTCGCAGGCAATATTTGGGCAGTGTGGCACACGAGCTGAAGACCCCGATCTTCATGATCCAGGGCTACCTCTCGACGCTGCTGGACGGCGGATTGGAGGACGAACTGATCAACCGCAAGTACCTGGAGCGTGCCGAGAAGAATGCGGACCGTTTGATCCGTATCGTGAACGATCTGGATACGATCTCGAAGTTGGAGAGTGCGATGACGCAACTGCACCTGGAGTATTTCGACGTGGTGGCATTGGCGCGCGAATTGGCGGATCAGATGGAGCTGAAGGCACGTGAGAAAGGGATCTCTATCGAGGTACGTGCCGTGGAGCCGATCCGTGTCCATGCCGACAAGCACTATATCGGTCAGGTATTGATGAATCTGATCTCGAATTCGATCACGTACGGACGCGATGGGGGCCGGACGCAGGTGACGTTCCGCGACGCGTTGGATCGTGTGACGGTGGAGGTGTCGGACAACGGCATCGGCATTCCGGAGGAGAACCAACCGCGCATTTTCGAGCGATTCTACCGCACGGACGCGGCGCGCTCGCGCGAGCATGGCGGCACGGGATTGGGACTTGCGATCGTCAAGCATATCGTCGAGGCGCATGGCGAACGGATCACGCTGCGCAGCGCGCCGGGCGAAGGGACTGCATTTTCATTTACACTCAATAAAATATGATGCGACTGTTGACTGTGGTGTGGGATTTCGATCCCGTGATGGTATCGTTGGGCGGATTGGAGATCCGTTGGTACGGGTTGATGTGGGCGCTGGCGCTGTTGGGCGGCATGCTCTTTTTCGAGAATTTTTCCAAACGCGAGGGATTGCCGAAACAGGTGCCGAACTCGATTTTTCTGTACGGCACGATCGCCACGATCCTCGGTGCACGTCTGGGTCACTGTTTGTTTTATGAGCCGGACTATTTTCTGCGCCATCCGTTGCAGATCATTACCGGGTTTCGCGATGGCGGCATGGCGAGCCACGGTGCGGCGATCGGTCTGTTGATCGGTTTGTGGCTGTTTTCGAGGAGAAATAAGTTGCCCTATATCTGGTCTCTGGATCGCGTGATGATCCCCGTGGGCGTGGGCGGCGCATTGGTACGACTGGGAAATCTGTTCAATTCGGAGATCGTGGGACGCGCCACGTCCGCAAGTTGGGGCTTCAAGTTTCTCCGCCTGCCCGAATATTACGACCGCAAGGGGAATTTGATTGTCCCGATCGACCAGATGCCGTTCCTGCACCCGACGCAACTCTACGAAGCGGCCTGCTATCTGATTACGTTCATTGTGTTGTGTTTACTGTACTATAAGGGCGATTTGGGACGCCGCCGTCCGGGTGTGCTGTTCGGCGTGGGATTGATCGGCATCTTCCTCACGCGCTTCCTGATCGAGTTCGTGAAGGTCGAGCAGGAGACATTCGAGCAGGGCTGGGCGATCAATATGGGTCAGTGGCTGAGCATCCCCTTCATCGCCTTGGGTGTGTATATGATCTGGCGTGCGTATCGCCGTCCTGTGGAGGCAGGCAGGGTCACGAAAAAGTAGCTTAGAGATGGAACTGACTCCGCACGAAATAGCCGAATTGAATGAGTTGATCCTTAGCGAATTGTTGTCCGATGGTGGTGGCATTTTGGGACGCTATGGGGAGTGGCATCTCGACGGAGTAGGGACTTTGAAGGTGGAACGAGTCAGTGCCGAGCGTCATGGCAGGCGTATAAGCCCTCCTTATAAGAGAATTATTTTCTATAAGGAAAACTTATCGAATGTTAATAACTTTCCTCTTTCGCGTGAAGTGGATGAAATTCTTAATCCACTGGGACACAAGCAGTTAGTAATTCGTCGAAAAAGCAGGTTTTGGGTGGTGTTTTTATGGATTTTCGCGGTTATTTTACTGATTACGGGGGGGTATTTTCTTTGGCAAACCGGGTCAAAATCGGCCTCAGAGCCACTTCAATCGCAACTTATCCCGGTTCCGAAGACGCAACGCGTAACGACCCGTCCACAGGCACTGGAACGCATCCCGACCGATTCGTTAGACATGCTCCACGGCCGCACGTACGTGATATTAGGGACATTTCAGTACGAGGTAAACGCACGTTTCGTGATGGAACAGTTGCCGGGTTCGCGTGTCTACCGCCTGGACGGAAAGTGGGCTGTAGTGGTCTACGAGAGCGATTCTCGCCAACAGGCACAGACTTTCATTGCCCGTGACACGCTGTACAGGAACGAATACAAGCCGTGGGCCTATACGAAAAAATAAAACGCGTGACGTTGATCCGTTACGGTTTTTGTGGCGGCGTGACGTTGACGGTAGATGCTGTTTGCTACGCCGCGATCTACAATTTCATCATTGCCCAACGTTACATTGATTTGGGATGCATCGTTGTATCGCCCCACATTGCATCCTTGATTTTGGTCTTTCCGATCACGTTTTTCACGGGGTTCCTGTTGAATCGTTACGTGGTATTCGGCCAGCGATCCGACAGAGCGAACATTCAGTTGGGTAAATACCTGTTAAGCGGATGTGGCTCTATTGTATTGAATTACGTGTTGATGAAGCTGTTGGTGGAGGCATGCGGTTTGTGGCCTACACCGTCGAAGATCGTCACGTCGGTGATTGTTGCGGGATATAGTTTCCTGATGGCACGTTATTTCACGTGGCGACAGAGGCTTCCCAAAGAGCGTAAGGCGAATGGTTGTCCCGCCCTACATTAGATCTTTATACAACGGAGGGAGAGGGCGTAACTGACGCTATTGGCACCCGTATTGAGCCACGTGGAATCGAAGTAGAAGCGTGTCGCAAACGTGTCGGAGGAAGCCGAGAGCATCCAATAGTTCCCGTAGGTAGTCTGAATGTACAGCTGACCATTGGAGTTGTTACGGTCCCCCGGCGCGGGGAGACGTAAAAAACTCCCGCTCGATGAGCGGGAGTTTTTTTGTGGCGTGAACTATATGCGTCCTTCTTTGGCTTCGATGCACTCGGTGGCATGTGGCACCTTCATCAGGCGTTCTTTCGGAATCAACTTACCTGTCGTTTTACAGATACCGTACGTTTTGTTCTCGATACGCACGAGAGCCATCTCGAGGTTACGGATGAATTTCAACTGATGCGCCGCGAGCCGTCCGCTTTCTTCTTTGGAGAGCGTCGTGGCACCCTCCTCCAACACCTTGAACGTGGGGGATGTATCCTCCGTGTCGTTGTTATCGGTGTGTGTGATGGTGGAACGGAGCAACTCGTAGTCTGCCCGTGCATTCTCCAATTTGGTGAGTATCAACTGTTTGAACTCCTCCAACTCGGCGTCGCTGTATCTATTTTTTTCTACTTCTGCTGCCATGTCTCTCTGCAATAATATATTTAAGAAGACGCTAAATTAAATCAAATTTTCCGAATTGCCAAATCTATCTGCAGTTCATCGATCTCGACGGAGGTGATGAAGGTGCCTGTGGGTGCCTGAGCCATCGTCACGGATTCGGCAAGCACCTGTGCGGCGATGTAATCGGCATAGTGTCTCACGGCATCGGCCACAAAATCGACCTCCTGTATCTCCACGCGAATACGGTCGGTCACTTCGAGCCCCGAATCTTTACGCAGGTTCTGGATACGGTTGACGAGCTCACGTGCCACACCTTCGGCACGGAGGTCGTCCGTGAGCGTGATATCGAGTGCCACGGTGAGTCGTCCTTCGGAAGCCACGAGCCATCCCGGCATATCTTCGGACGTGATTTCGAAATCTTCGGACGTCACGCTGACGGTCTGCCCCGACACCTCGAACTCATAAGTTTCGGAGGACTCGATGGCTGCGATTTGCTCTTGTGTGAAGGTTGCCACGACTTCGGCGATCTGCTTCATCAGTGCTCCGTAACGTTTTCCGAGGGTCTTGAAATTGGGTTTGATGCGTTTCGCCACGGCACCGGTGAACTCCATCTCCTTGACATTGACTTCATTGAGCACGAGGGGTTGGATGGCCCGCAGTTGACGTTCCATTGCGGCATCGGTCACCGGTACGAGGATACGCGACAACGGTTGACGCACCTTGATGTTGACTTTGCGACGCAGTGCGAGCACCATCGACGAGAGTTGCTGTGCGAGGGCCATGGTCTGTTCGAGTTCCGTGTCGACGAGCGACGGATCGCTGACGGGCCATTCGGACAGATGCACAGATTCTTTGCTCCCCAGGTCACGGTAAAGTTGATCCGAGATAAAGGGCGCGATGGGTGCGGCGAGCTGTGCCACGGTACGCAGGCAGGTGTGGAGGGTTTGGTACGCGGCGAGTTTATCGTGCGTGAGTCCGCCGCCCCAGAACCGCTTGCGGTTCAGACGGACGTACCAGTTGGAGAGGTTCTCGCAGACGAACTCCTGGATGGCACGCGCGGCAGGTGTGGGATCGTAATCTTCGAGTACGTCCGTCACTTCGCGCCCGAGGGAGTGGAGCAAGGATATGATCCACCGGTCGATCTCCGGCCGTTCCGCGACGGGAATTTCGGATTCCTCGCCCGTAAACCCATCCACATTGGCATAGAGTGCGAAGAACGAGTAGGTGTTGTAGAGCGTACCGAAAAACTTACGACGCACCTCGTCGATACCGTCCCGGTCGAATTTCAGGTTATCCCACGGTTGTGAGTTCGCGATCATGTACCACCGCGTGGCATCGGCACCGTACGTTTTCAGCACCTCGAACGGATCGACGCCGTTGCCGAGACGCTTGGACATCTTATTGCCGTTCTTGTCCAGCACGAGCCCGTTGGAGATAATGTTTTTGAACGCCACGGAGTCGAACAGCATGACGGACAGGGCATGCAACGTGAAGAACCACCCGCGTGTCTGATCGACACCTTCGGCGATAAAGTCGGCGGGGAACAGCGTATTGAAATGCTCTTTGTTCTCGAACGGATAGTGGTACTGAGCGTACGGCATGGCACCCGAATCGAACCACACGTCGATCAGGTCGGGTTCGCGATGCATGGGTTTCCCGGAGGGAGATACGAGGATGATCTCGTCTACGTATGGACGGTGCAGGTCGATCTCACTATTCGGGAGGGGTTTCATCAGCCCCGCCTCCACAGCCGCTGCCGCCTCGCGACGCAACTCCTCCACGGACCCGACACACTTCATTTCGGTGCGATCTTCCGTCGCCCAGATGGGCAGGGGTGTGCCCCAGAACCGCGATCGCGACAGATTCCAGTCGACCAACCCTTCGAGCCACTTGCCGAAACGCCCCGATCCGGTCGATTCGGGTTGCCAGTGGATGGTTTTATTGAGTTCGATCATCCTGTCACGCAGGGCGGTGGTGCGGATGAACCACGAATCGAGGGGGTAGTAGAGCACCGGCTTATCCGTACGCCAACAGTGTGGATAGGAGTGCGTATGTTTTTCGATCTTGAATACTTTATTCTCCGCTTTCAGCATCACGGACAGATCGACGTCGAGGGGCGCCGTATCGGCACCCGCCGCATCATCATAATCGTTCTTCACGTAACGTCCCGCCCACTCGCGATAGGTGTCGTCGACGTTGGCGCGGACGAATGCGGGATCGAGGTCTTCGATGGAGAAGAAGCGTCCCGATTTGTCCACCATGGGCTGATCCTTACCGGCACGATCCCGCATGAAAAGCGGGAGGATCCCCGCTTGGCGTGCTACGCGCGCATCGTCCGCGCCGAACGTGGGGGCGATATGCACGATACCGGTACCGTCGGAGGTTGTCACATAGTCACCCTCGATGACACGGAATCCATCCCCATCGGGAGAGACCCATGGGATGAGTTGTTCGTATCGAATGCCAGCCAACTCGCAACCTTTCAACGATCCTGGAAGCATGTCGGGTGACTCTTTGAAGTAGGCCCCGACCAGATCTTGCGCCAGAATGACTATTTGTGTCATTCCGGTATATGGGTTCTGACACCGCACCCGCACATACTCCACGGCAGGCCCTACGGCGAGTGCTGTGTTCGACGGCAGTGTCCACGGGGTTGTCGTCCACGCGAGGAAATATACATTTTCGTCCGCCGCAACGCCATCGAAAAGTTTCTCGCTCTCCGCATTGCGTACCACCTTGAATTGCGCCGTGCAGGTGGTATCTTTCACGTCACGGTAACATCCCGGTTGGTTCAATTCGTGTGTCGAAAGTCCCGTCCCGGCAGCAGGGGAATAGGGTTGTATCGTGTAACCTTTGTACAACAACCCCTTGTCGTAAAGCTGTTTGAGCAACCACCACAGCGTCTCTATGTAGTTATTCTCGTACGTGATGTACGGATGCTGCATATCCACCCAGTATCCCATCTTACGCGTCAGATCCTCCCACTGACCCGTGAACTCCATCACCGCCTCGCGGCATGCCTGGTTGTACTCCTCGATCGAGATCTTTACACCGATATCCTCCTTCGTGATACCGAGTTTCTTCTCCACCCCCAACTCCACCGGAAGTCCATGGGTATCCCATCCCGCCTTGCGGTGCACGCGGAACCCGCGTTGCGTCTTGTAACGGCAGAACAGGTCCTTGATCGTGCGCGACATGACGTGGTGTATGCCCGGCACACCGTTTGCCGACGGCGGTCCCTCGTAAAACACGAAAGACTTGGCCCCCTCACGCTCCTCGACGGAACGTTTGAACGTCTCTTCGGCATCCCACAGTTTGAGAACTTCCTGCGCGACCAACGGCAGGTCGAGTTGCTTGTATTCGGTGAATTTCATGGTCGTTGGTTTTTGACGTGCAAAGATACAAATTTTTCGCTACCTTTGCCTTTCGTGAATATTTCGATATATAACTAAAATAAACAAGTAATGAAGAGATTTTTAATGATTTTAACAGCAGGAATTGCGATGATTGCAGGCCGCGAGGAGGTGTCGGCACAGAACGCGTGGATTGTGGATCGTTTCGACGACATTAAGGTGTTGCGTTACGAGGTGCCGGGCTTCGACGAGTTGCCGTTGGAGGAGAAGTTGCTGGTGTACTACCTGGCGGAGTCTGCACAGTGCGGACGCGACATTATTTTCGATCAGAACTTCAAGTACAATCTGGCGATCCGCCGCACGTTGGAGACGGTGTACACGCACTACAAAGGCGACCGCACGACGCACGACTGGGCGATGTTGGAGAAGTATCTGAAGAAGGTGTGGTTCGCGAACGGCATCCATCACCACTACTCGAACGAGAAGTTCCGTCCCGAATTCACGAAGAAATACTTCATGAAGGTTGTGAAATCCGTACCCAAGGATGCGTTCGATGAGGAGTTGAATTCACTGCGCGACGTGGTTGTGGATGCGATCTTCGACGATAAGTTGTATGCCACGCGTCTGAACCAGACCGAGGGGCAGGATCTGCTGCTGACTTCGTGCGGCAACTATTACGAGGGAGTCACGCAGGCTGAGGCCGAGGCATTCTATGCCGCGATGGAGGACCCGAACGACCCGACCCCGATCTCGTATGGATTGAACTCGAAACTGGTGAAGGATCCCGACGGCGTGATTCGCGAACATGTATGGAAGATCGGAGGCATGTACTCCCCCGCGATCGAGAAGGTGGTTTATTGGTTGGAATTGGCGAAGGGTGTGGCGAAGGAGCCGCAGAAGCAGATCATTGCCGAGTTGATTGAGCACTACAGGACCGGCGACTTGCGCAGCTATGACAAGTTCAATATCCTGTGGGCACAGGACAATGTGTCGAATGTCGATTTCGTGAACGGTTTCACCGAGACGTACGGCGATCCGCTGGGCAACAAGGCGGCGTGGGAGTCCATCGCCAACTTCGTGGACAAGAGCGCGACGCACCGCACGGAGGTGATTTCCGAAAATGCGCAGTGGTTCGAGGATCACTCGCCCGTTAACCCCGCCTACCGCAAGGAGGTGGTGAAAGGCGTGTCGGCAAAGGTGATCACGGCCGCCATGTTGGGCGGCGAGTGTTACCCCGCAACCCCGATCGGCATCAACCTGCCGAATGCCGACTGGATCCGCCGCGACTATGGCTCGAAATCGGTGACGATCGACAACATCACGAATGCGTATTCCAAATCCGCCGAGGGCGATGGTTTCCTGGAGGAGTTCATGCTTCGTGAGGAGGATCGCGAGCGCATCGTGAAGTATGGCAAACTGGCTGATGACCTGATGACGGATTTGCACGAGTGCCTCGGTCACGGTTCGGGACAGTTGGCGCCGGGAGTATCTCCGGGAGCGCTGGGAAGCTACCGTTCGACGTTGGAGGAGACGCGTGCCGATCTCTATGCGTTGTACTATCTGGGAGATCCCAAGATGGTTGAATTGGGTCTGATCCCGAATCTGGACGTGGCGAAAGCGGAGTACGCGAAATACATGATGAACGGTGCGATGACGCAACTGTCGCGTGTCGAGTTGGGCAAGAACGTGGAGGAGTCGCACATGCGCAACCGCAAGTTGGTGGCCGACTGGTGTTACGAGCACGGTAAGGCCGACAAGGTGGTCGAATGGGTGACCGTTGGTGGCGAGAGCTACATCGTGGTGAACGATTTCGACAAGTTGCGTACGTTATTCGGTCAGTTGTTGGGCGAGTTGCAACGCATCAAGAGCGAGGGTGACTACGAGGCCGGTAAGGCGTTGGTGGAGGCGTATGCCGTGAAGGTGGACCTGAAACTGCACGCCGAAGTAGTGAAACGTTACAGCGCACTGAACATTGCGCCCTACTCGGGATTCGTGAACGTACGTTACGAGTTGGTTCATGATGCTTCGGGTAACGTGACGGACGTACGTATCGTTCCGCAGGTTGAGGGCTACGTGGCACAGCACCTGCGCTACGCGAAGGATTACTCCTTCCTCCCCACGATGAACTAATTTTGCGACAAAAACCAAGAAGCCCCGCTCATCGAGCGGGGCTTCTTTTCTGTCTTCGCCCTACATTAGATCTTTATACAACGGAGGGTGAAGCCATACCCGACGATACCGGTATTCGTCGTAGTCGTGCCGCTAGAATAGTAGTTGAAGTATCGTGCATTCGTGGCAGAGTACGCGGCGGAAGTCCAATAGCGTCCGTAGGAAGTCTGACGGTCCAGCTGACCATTGGAGTAGTCACGGTACCCCGGCGCGGGGAGGAGAAGGTTATTTCTCTCTGAAATAGACATCTATCGGCACGCCCGAGAAGTCCCAATTGTCACGGATTTTATTCTCGATGAAGCGTCGGTACGGTTCACGAATATACTGTGGCAGGTTGACGAACAGTGCGAATTGGGGCGTACGGGTGGGGAGTTGCGTGGCGTACTTGATCTTGATGTACTTACCTTTGGTGGATGGTGGCGGTTGATTCTCGATGATGGGCAGGAGGTAATCGTTGAGTTGCGAGGTGGGAATGCGCCGGCATCGCGACTCATACACCCGCATGGCGGTCTGCAACACTTCGAGGATACGCTGTTTTTCGAGCACGGAGGTAAAGAGGGTCGGGATATCGTTAAACGGAGCGAGACGACGTTGCAGCGCCTCTTTCCACTGTTTGAGGGTATTGTTGTCTTTCTGGATCAGATCCCACTTGTTGACCACGATCACACAACCCTTACGATTACGCACGATGAGGTTTTGGATATTCAGGTCCTGCGATTCGAGACCTTGCAGGGCGTCGAGCATGAGGATACATACATCTGCCTCTTCGATGGCACGGATGGAACGCATGACGGAGTAGAATTCGAGATCTTCGGTCACTTTACCCTTCTTACGCATTCCGGCGGTATCGACGAGTAGAAAGTCGAGACCATACTTATTGTACCGCGAGTGAATCGAGTCACGTGTCGTCCCGGCGATGGGAGTGACGATGTTACGTTCCTCACCCAACAGGGCATTCGTGAGGGATGATTTTCCGACATTGGGACGTCCCACAATCGTGATTCGGGGCAGTGATTCGGTTTCCGAATCACCAACTGCCTGCGGCAGTTTGCGGACGACCTCGTCGAGGAGGTCGCCGGTCCCCGAACCACTCATGGACGAGATGGTGTAGGGTTCCCCGAGACCGAGGCCGTGGAACTCATGCGACGCATAGATGAGGTCGTAATTGTCGACCTTGTTACACACGACGATGGCCTTTTTGCCGCTCCGGCGCAGGATATCGGCGATACGTTCATCGAGATCGGTGATTCCCGTCGTCACATCCACCATAAAGAGGATCACATCCGCTTCGTCGATAGCGAGAATGACCTGTTTGCGAATATCCTCCTCGAACGCATCGTCCGAGTTGAGGGTGTACCCGCCGGTGTCGATGATCGAAAATTCACGTCCGTTCCAGTCGGTTTTACCGTAATGGCGGTCACGTGTGGTACCTGCCGTGGCATCGACAATCGCTTTACGGTGTCCGACGAGGCGGTTGAACAGGGTCGATTTTCCGACATTCGGACGACCCACTATGGCTACGAGACTCATGATTTGACAGGTTATGCAGTTACTTTAATCTGATCTCCGGCGACTTTGGAGACGATATTTTTGGCGCCGTGCTGTGTGGCGAAGGACGACACGACACACGTGAACAGCATCATCAGGATGGTGCCGTTCAGGACGCTATCGCCGAGCAGACGTATGGGTTCCCCTTCGGGCGTGTAGCCGAGAATGACGTTGTACGACACCATCACTGCGGCGAGCGTGGCGGCGACGTGTGCCGAGCTGAGTCCGAAGATAACGGTGCGCTGGTCGCGAGTCAGCCGGAAGGTTTTCTGGGTGAAATATGCCGCGAGCCACTTGGCGACGGTGATGAGAAGTATCATTACGATAGCGACCTTGACGCTCTCCCAGTCGCGGAAAAACGCACGGTAGTCGATCAACATTCCCACGCCGATGAGGAAGAACGGGATAAAGATGGCATTCCCGACGAACTCGATGTGCTCCATGAGGCTCGAATCGCGCGGCACGAGTTTATTCATCGCCAGCCCCGCGAGGAACGCGCCGATAATGGGTTCGAGTCCTGCGAGGTGTGCGAGCCACGCACCGAGGAACACGAGTGCGAGGATGAGGATATATTGCGATATTTTGTCGTGAATCCGGTTGAGGGCCCACTTCGCGAGTGGTGGAAATCCGAAGAGGATGACGCCGAGGCAACAGAACACGGATATGCCCAATCGCCACCAGAAGGCACCTGTAACGGTTCCCTGCACCATCCCGACGACAACGGTGAGCAGCAGCAGCGAGAGGATATCCGTGATGATGGTACCCCCGACCGCTATCGTCACGGCCTTGTTACGCGATATGCCCAATTTTGAGACAATGGGATAGGCGATGAGTGTTTGCGACGCGAACAATCCGGCCAGCAGGATGGATGAGTATATCGAGAAGTCGAGGATATAGTACCCCGCGAGGATGCCGAATATCAGGGGCGTGAGGAACGTGTATAGTCCGAACACGAGGCTCTGCACGCCGGATTTACGGATGTCATCCATATCCATGTCGAGACCCGCGAGGAACATGATGTAGAGCAAGCCGGCGGTACCGGAGAGGATGATCGAACTGTCGCGCAACACGAGGTTGAACCCATGCGGCCCGATCACAGCTCCGGCAATGATGAGCCCCAACAGGTGCGGAATTTTGAGTTTGTTGAGCAGTAGGGGAGCCGCGAGGATGATACACAATATGAGCAAAAACTTGAGCGTCGGGTTTTCAATGGGGAGGGTTATGGGGTCGAATAAATGCGTCATAAGCGCAAAAGTACGAAAAATATCCGGAAAATTGCGTATATTCGCCTCGTATGGGAAAAAGGATCGTATTGTGGGCGCTGTTTGTGTGCGGATTGTTCTCCGAGCAGGGGGCACACGCATGGGGCGTCGATTGGGGCATCACTGGAGGTGTCGGGCGGTCGAATTATCGCTCCGGAGATGTACATGTACGCAACCGTGTGGGGTGGCACGCCGACCTTGGACTGTCGTTCAAGATGGGACTTCGGAATCAATTCTCGATAGGCCCTGAATTTTCATGGACACACAATCGCGTGGAGTTGGATCACGAGCCGCTGACGGTGAACCTGTTTCAACTTCCCGTAACGTTTGGCTATCAACCGCTTCCGTTCCTGCGCCTGCATGCGGGACCGGTCTTTAAGTTGTACGACAAGACCACGTCGCCGCGCGGCACGATCTTCCCATCGTTACACTCGTCGGTGGGTTACGTGGCCGGCATTCAGTTCCGGGTGTCGGTGGTACAGTTATGGCTTCGGTACAGCGGTCAGTTCGCGCCGCGCGACACGTACTGGCCCTCGGCGGATTCACGGCCTTTCAGGATTCGATATTCTTCCCTATCTTTGGGAGTCGGATTTGCGTTTTAGATCTTGGATGAAGGAGACGAGGGAACGATTTGGAGGTGAACGAAGGATTGACATCGAGGGTGTCGATCCGCGTGAGTTGTATGGTCCGGGCGAAATGTTCCTGGAGCAGATGCGCGAGTTGCATCCGACGTTGAAGATCATCGCGCGGGGGTCGACGCTGAAGGTACAGGGATCCCAGAGCGAGGTGGATCGTTTCGAGCGGCGCCTGGAGGGACTGGTGTCGTACTATGTGAAGTATGGCTATTTGTCGACGGAGGCTGTGGACCAGGCTTTTTCGACGGGTGTGATCGAGCACGACGCACCGGTGGACAAGGATGTGATCGTGTATGGGAATAACGGCACGATCGTCAGGGCGCGTACTGTGAACCAGCGCAAATTGGTATCGCTGTATGACAAGAACGATCTGCTGTTCGCCACAGGCCCCGCGGGATCGGGAAAAACTTATACGGCGATCGCGTTGGCGGTACGCGCGTTGAAGGAGAAACACGTGCGGAGGATTATCTTGACCCGTCCGGCCGTCGAGGCGGGTGAGAAATTGGGATTCTTGCCGGGCGACATGAAGGAGAAGCTGGATCCGTACCTGCAACCGTTGTACGACGCGTTGAACGACATGATCCCTGCGGCGAAGTTGCAGAAATATTTGGAGGAGGGCACGGTACAGATCGCTCCGTTGGCATACATGCGCGGCCGGACGCTGGACCATGCGTTTGTAATTCTCGACGAGGCACAGAACACGACCTTGTCTCAGATCAAGATGTTCCTGACGCGCATGGGTCGGAGTGCGAAGTTCATCGTCACGGGCGACGTCACTCAGGTCGACCTGCCGAACCGCAGGGATAGCGGTCTGACGCGTGCGATGGAGTTGTTGCGGAACGTGAAGGGTATCGGCATCGTGGAGTTCGACAAACGCGATATTGTGCGTCACCCGCTGGTGAAGGATATCGTGGAGGCATTCGATCAGGCGGATACCTTAATTGATAATGCGTAATACTGTGATGAGGTTTTTGAAATATATATTGCTTTTTCCGCTGTTTTTTTTCAGTTGCACCCAATTCGCTGAGGATATGGTGTTGGAAGATACAGTGACAGAGGGAGATAGCTATACGGTTTGGGAGGAGATGCGCGTCGAGAAGTTGCTGGAGGAGTCGGTATTCGACGAGCAGACACAGACGTGGATCCGCCCTCAGAAAGACCCTTTCGAGTTGAAAAATTTCCAGAAAGCATACGACAATTTAGTTAAAGAGAA
>DBDB01000101.1 GCA_002293345.1 Alistipes sp. UBA943 | reverse complement strand
TCCTCCGTCTTGAGCGACGAAACAGCCGTTATCTGCACCACCGCCTCGGGTATAATCCCGTAAAATGCCAACGCGGTGTGGAGGCTGATATACGACGGCTTGTAAATCCGGTTGGAGACATACAAACCGAAATCGCGGCTGTTCAAATACTCTGGGAAAGCATAAAAGCCCTGCCGGAGCTTAACGAGCAGCCGTTGCTTCGTCCAGCGCGTCAGATTATTACTTTGAAATCCCGGATACCGTGCATCGACCTGATGCGTATTGAAGCATCCCATTTCAAAAAACTCCTTCCTGAAACTCAAAAAGTCCATTTAGTTTCTATTTTTCGACAAATATAGTGCTTAATAGAAACAAAACATAATTCTAATCCAAAAAACTAATAAGTTCCTTCTTCATTTCCTCGTCGATGTCGCGATAGCGGGCGAAGGCTTTGGAGCCTTCTTTGTGGCCGGAGAGCGCACCGACGAGGTTCGGGTCTTTCACCTGTTTGTAGATATTCCCGATGAAACTGCGGCGAGCCATATGCGACGACGCCACCTCGTAAATGGGTTTCTGCACTTCCTGCCGGGTGCGCTGGTCGATGACCGTTACCATCCTGTCGAGTCCCGCGCGCTCGAATGCCTCCTTTATATTGTCATTATACTTCTGCGACGAAATGAAGGGCAGCAGGCTTTCGCGCTCCGGGTCGCGATAACGCTCCATGATTTCCTTTGCCGTCTCGCTCAACGGAACCCGCACCGTCTGCACCCTGTCCTCTTTAGTTTTTTTCGGGATATACTCGATAGCACCGTTGATAACGTTCTTCCAAGTGAACTTCATCAGATCGCTCACGCGGCAACCAATCAGACATTGAAAAACGAAAATATCCCGTTGAACCGCCAGNNCGACGGAGTGGCTGACAAATCAGTCTCGTAGAGTTTTTTCCTCTCGTCGTTGCTGATATAAATCGGTGTGCCGTACACGCTTTCGCCGACCGAGTACCCTTTGAACGGGTTGTTGGTCGTGTAGCCATTGTCGTTCGCCCAAATGATGAATGACCGAAACCGCGTCATCATATCCGAAATGTAGTTTTGCCCCCGCTCCCTCGGCGCGCCCGTCGGTGTCTTCCGGGAGCGGTGGGTCTTCGGGGCTTGCTTTACTGAATAGGGAACCGCCTCGTATATCTCCGGGTACTTCTTGAAAATCTCGTGCTCGTTGGTCAGGAAGTCTTCGATGTCCTCCAACTGCTCGTATGACAGCGTACCGATGTTCAGCTTAAACGTCCGGTTGCCGGTCGCCCGTTTGTATAATTCATAGCGTTTTATACATCGCACCAGCACGTTGAAGTGCTTGGTACGTGATTCCGACAGCTTGTGTTTCGCCAGATAGTCGGCCATGATGTCAAAGAAGTCTTTTACCTGCTCTTTCGTGACCTTCGATGGCTTGTGGAACGCCTTAACAAACTTCTCTCCCCATTCGCGGGTAATGATCTCCTTGTCGGGAGTCATGGCAACCTCGCGTTCGATGGCCTCCGTCAAGGATTTCAGCGTGGCCTTTTTCGCCAGTAACTCATCGCGCTCCTCGCCGGGAGTGTTCGGGATATTGATTTCATTCTTTTTGCCCCAGCGTTTCGTATCGACCCAGATACCCGTCCCAACGCGGAAACGGCTATCGCGAGTAACGTAAATCCTCATGTGGATTTGAGCCTCTCCTGCGGCATTGGTCTCTTTGGCCAACGAATAATATGTCTTCCCCATAGCGATTGTGGTTTTCGTATGGTTCAAAGGTAGGGACAATATCCGAAACTGACAAATTGCCGTGGCCACATTATGGCCACATTTTCAAAAATCATTCGATTTCACGTCCGCGCATATTCAATCAAAATCAATCGTATAATACAATATGACAATAGATTATAAAATTATTTCCATTGGGGGCATTTGCGGGACTTTGCATTCTGCGTGTCTCGTCCTGGGCACCACAAAGGCGAAGGAGGGAAGGTTGTGCAAACGATCTTTCCTCCTCGCTTTTTTGGGTATTCCTTTGTGGTCAGATCTGACCCCAACCCCCGCCTCGGGCAGGGGCTTGAACTCCTTGTCCCGCCCTACATTAGATCTTTATACAACGAAGAGGGAAGGCGTAGGTGACGAGAGGGGTATTCGCCGTATACGTAGCGCCGGCAGTGAAACGAAACTCTTGCCCATGGGTCTCGGAGGTGGGTTCGGCAATCCAGTACCATCCGTAAGAAGTCTGATGGTCCAGTTGACCATTGGAGTGGTAACGGTACCCCGGCGCGGGGAGAAGCGTGTAAAAATTCGCTATCTTTGTGGTATGAATTTGACTTTCCGAAAAGTAGAAGATACCGACCTGCCGATCATCGAGCGGTGGTTACGATCGGAGCGTATATTGAAGTGGTTCCACGATACGGAGGATTGGCTCAGCGAGGTACGTCAGCGCGGCGGGGCATTCTCGTGGATTCGCTATTTTATCGTTGCCGCCGATGACCAGCCCATCGGATTTTGCCTGTGGTATGACTGTTTCGACGCGAAGGAGGATTGGTACACGGTTGAACGCCCGAACGAGATGTTCAGTATGGATTATCTCATCGGAGAAGATGATTTTCTCGGCAAAGGTTACGGAAAAGCGATCGTCGCGACGCTGATGAAGATGATTTACGAGCAACAACCCAATGCCAGCATCGTCGTGCAACCCGAACCCGAGAACCTACTCTCCTGCGGGGTGTTGAAGTCCAATGGATTTGTATACGACGGAGAGAAGAAGTATTTCGTGGTATGAAGATCACCTTCCGGAAAATAGAGAACAATTACCCCTATAACCTGCTATTGCAGGCCGATGAAACTCGGGAAGGTATAGATACATACCTGTTCGATTCGGAAGTGTGGGTGGCATATGTCTCTCAACGGGATGAACCGGTCGGGGTGATGTGTCTGTTGCCACTCGATGACGATACCGTCGAGTTGATGAATATCGCTGTCGATGAATCGTATCGAGATAAAGGGATCGGGGGCGTCATGATCGAAAAAGCAGTCGAAATTGCCGCCTCGCAAGGCTATCACGAGGTCATCCTCGGCACCGGAACGGAAGATTGTGCGCCTGATCAAATCCGGTTTTACGAGCGTAACGGGTTCCACAATTCGCACCTGAGAGAGAACTATTTCACGGAGAAATATCCCGATGAGCCCATCTTCGAGAATGGCGTGCAGCTCAGACACATGCAAGTACTCGCGAGATGCATCGACCTGTCGAAACTATCGCAAATCCGGCAGCGGGAGGCGATGCGGGTGATACGTGACTCGGGTGTCGAGGAGGCATGGAAGCGTGTCGGGGCGACGGTCAACCTGATCGGGTCCGTGAAGTCGGGATTGATCATGAAGAACCTCGATATAGATCTCCACGTCTATACCGATGAACCGATGCTCGAAAAAAGTATCGCCGCAATGGACCTGTTGCAGCAAAACCCGTCGATCAGTCACGTGCGGTTCAACAACCTCCTCGATACCGAAGAGGCGTGTGTCGAGTGGCATGCGCAATATAAAAGTGTCGAGGGGACGATCTGGCAGCTCGATATGATCCATATTCGTCGCGGGTCGACGTACGACGGGGTGATGGAACGTGTCACGGAGGCCATCGCGAAACGACTGACGCCCGAGACACGTGACGCGATACTGCGCATCAAACAGGATGCTCCGAATGATATGCCACCCCGCGGGATCGAGGTCTATTATGCCGTGTTGGAAGCAGGCGTGCGTGCGTACAACGAGTTCGCCGACTGGAAAAAAACAAACCCGAATATCAACCTGATGAATTGGAGACCATGAAAAGATCACTATGCACACTATTATGGGCTATGGCACTGTGGCTATCGGGATGCCGTGATGGCGAATTTCAACTGCAAACGGGCGACCTGCTATTCCAGGTGGGACGCGGCGAGATGACCCAAGCAGTCGATGCGGCTACGGCACATGCAGGTGACGAGGTGTCGTACACCCATGCAGCCATCGCGGTGGTCGAACCGGAAGGCGTGTATGCGCTCGAAGCGAAAAGTGAAAGTGGCGTCGTGATGACACCGTGGAAGGAGTTCATTGCCGCGTCGGCGATGCGTGACGGTAAACCCGTCGTGGCGGTGGGACGGTTGCGGCGCGAAGACCGCAAACAGATCGGTGAACAGGCCGTGGCACGTGGCAAGGCGTTCCTCGGGCAACCGTACGACGTGTCGTTTCGGCCCCACAACGGGAAGATATATTGCAGCGAGTTGGTGTGGGAGAGTTATCGCGATGCGAACGGCACGATTTTCGAGGCACGTCCGATGAATTTCCGTGCAGCGGATGGTACGATGCCGTGCTTCTGGACGTCGCATTTCGAGGCCCTCGGTGAAGCGATCCCGGAGGGGGTGCCGGGTACCAATGCCAACGATATGGCGAAATCCGAGAAGGTGGAGATTGTGTACAGATACGATCTGTGACTTCAATCTATGACCTCGCCATGCCCCGGTCGATGAACCAGATGAGGTATCCGAGTGCCAACATGCCGATGGCGATCCATCCCACGCCCTGCATCATCGGGCCCCAACCGCCCTGTACGGCAGGGTCGATGAATGCATAGGGGAATGGGCTATCCGTGGGGCCTATGTTGCCCGCGAACGTCGACCTAAGCAGGATATAACCGAAGTATCCCAGCGGCATCAGCAACCACAGCAGGGGATCCGTCGCACGAATATGTCCCTTGGGGTTGAACAGTACGCCATCCAGGACGACCATCAGCGGACCCACATAGTGCAATGCCATGTTCTTGAAGGTAAAGAAGTGTCCGGAGGCCAAATCCCCCGGAGCGAGGAGCGTGGCGTAGATGATCCCCGTGATGGCGATGCAGTAGACGATCGCTCCCTCGGCACGCGGTCGGTCGCGTCGCAACGAGGCGACAAAAAACACAAGACACGCCAGATTGCTCAAAATCGTGTAGTAGTTGAGCGTGTAGAGGTTGAATTGTCCGCGGAGAAACCCGAATTCGATGACGAGTGCCACGGCACACATCACAACAAAAAGCATGCGGTAAATAGTAGCGGCGGTGCGGTTTTTAATGTGCATAGAGATGGTGTTTGTGGCGTGAAGTTACAATTTTCGTGCGAGAAAAACCAAGAAAAATAAAAATGCTATCTTCGCCAATAGTCACAAACGAAACATAAAAGACAGAACTATGAAAAAATTACTTCTTTTACTGCTCGTTTCGAGCGTTCTGGGACTCGCGTCATGCGGCCCCGTGCATCTCCATGGACATCATCACGGCCCTAAACACAAACCCCATCACACGGAACACCGTCACAACCGTCACCATGGCCCGCGTCGCGACAAGCATGACGAACACGACAAGCACAACAAAAAACAACATGATCGTGGACACGATCGCGGGCACGGAAGCTATCGGTATAAACGGTAATGTAAAAAAACATCCCGGGCAGTTGCCCGGGATGTTTTTTTTGCTGTGGCGAATCGTACGGTTACAACAGCCTGCGTCCCGTGAGGCGAATGTTGTCCAGTCGAAATGCCTGTGTGCCGGCACTCGCGAAACGAAGTTCGGTCGTGCCATCCGGCAGATCGAGCGTCACGTTCGTGTACACAAACGCAAGAGCAATGTTGCCCGTGACAAGGTTGGTCATGTCCGTGGCACCCGCGTGGACCCTCAACCCATTGGCAGGGAGACCATCCTGTGACGATGTCACGTCGTACGATAACACCATATCCACACATCCCTCCGGAAGGCCGAGGATCGTTACTTCGGACACGTTGTTTTTGGAAAACAGCAGGTGACCATCCAAATCTTTCGTGTCGAGGGTACGTACCGTCAGGTTGCCGTGCGTGTCACCGAAGACCGCGGACAGCGCGTTTGTCCAGCCCGCATAGGAGCCCACAGCGACCTCTCCTGCCGGATCTCCGAATGTCTCGGAGAAATAGGTCTCCGGATTACCATATGTAGGCTCGTGCGGCGTGGGGTCATCACCTCCATCATCTTCAATAATCAGGTCGATTTCATCGACCCCGACGATGGGTTCCCAATCGTCGATCCCCGCGCTGCCGCCCACCGCCACGAGAGGTGCCTCCGGATTGGACAAGTTAACCTGATAGATATACCGTTTCCCGGGAAGGTACTCAGAATACGCCATCGTCAACTCGGAACTTCGACCGTCCGAAAGCTCGAACGTGACGGTATACTCACCCTGCTGCGGCAATACGAACGTCTCGAAAACGGCCGACGTACCATCCGCTCCCTGCGAACGAAGCGGAATGTCGAATACTCCCCCACTCCCCGTCAGGTTCCATTGTCCGGTCGACAAGTCGAACGATCCCGCTGTGTAGAGTCCGTCCGCCGTGACACCTGCATCGTTCAGGGAGTCGCCATCGGCGTGGGTCACCATGAAAACCAGCTTGGACAGCTGGTGACGGAACTGCAATTGAGGGGTGCCATCCGTGTAACCCGTGGCGTTGTTCGAGTAGAGCAGGTCCACGGGAGCGTCCAGCAGATCCACCGGATAAAGTCCGTCCTCCACCGCATCACTGTAAGGGTGGTACGACACGAAATCGACCGGAGTGCCATCCTCCGGGTAATACAGCGGATCGGATGCCGCGTAGAAATGTCCGTCTCCGTCGGTCGCGTACGGGGTGTTCTCCGCTAGTTGTGTCGATCCGCAATTCATGTACACACCGATACAGTCGCCCTCCTGCCATTGCGATCCAACCAGACGCGTGTCATGTACCGAAGTCGAAAATCGTATGAAATCGCGAGGTGACGGATTAGGCCCGTTGGGTTCATCGGAATCAACCGGATGCGGGTGCCGCGTGCAACCCGACACGGCAATCACCACAGTAAATGTGGTTAACGTTAATAAAAATCTCTTCATGGGTTTGGTTAGTTAATAGTTTTCTTGCGTCGCCTCTTGCTCATCCGGATGTTGAAGATCTCGACCATCAGCGAAAACGCGATCGCGAAGTAGACATACCCACGCGGAATAGCGGGTACCTCGTGTCCGAAAATCTTCAGGTGCGACAAGTGTGCCGATTCCATCAACAGCAGCACGCCGATCAACAACAGAAACGACAACGCCAGCATCTGGATCGTCGGGTAACGCGTGACGAGTCGACTGACCGCCGTCGAGAAGAACAGCATCACCGTCACCGCAATTACGATTGCCGATACCATCACAGCCATCGCTCCCGCGTAACCGAACTCCGTGAAACTCACCATACCCACCGCCGTCAGCACGCTGTCGATCGACATCACAATGTCCAACAGCACAATCTGAACGATCGTCGTCCAGAATTTTGCTCCACGTACACGCGATGCGTGCCTCCCGACAGGTCTCTTTTCGAGTTTGTGGTGGATTTCAGATACGCTCTTCCACAGCAGAAACAGTCCACCGGCGAAGATAATCACGCTCTGCCACGTCAACTCGTCATGCAGCCACGCGGTATCGTAACTGAAAATCGGTTTCGTCAGCTGCACCAACATCGACACGCCGAATAGCAGTCCGATCCGTGCCAACATTGCCAGCAGCAGTCCCACACGACGTGCCACGGGTTGTTGCCGCTCGGGAAGTCGCGACGTGGAGAGCGAAATGAATACCACGTTGTCGATCCCCAGCACAACCTCCAAAAAGAGCAGCGTCACGAGTGCCAGCCAGGCAGAAGGAAGTGTCAGTATGTGCAGTATGTCAGTCATCTAATCCAGTGTCTCCAATATAACCGGGCCGGTGTAGCGAACCGTTATCGGGATGCCGTTGCGATCCGTGCCGGCAAGGTCGATGGTATAGGTTTTACCTGTCACGGTGACGGTCAGCGCACCTTGGGGCAGGGTTAACTCATTTGTCGGGTTGTTGACTATGAACCTCTCCGCCTCATACTCGTATGCCCCCTTGTCAAACCGTGCGTAAGAGAAGTCACCCCACACGCCCGCCTTTTTGGAATGAAACGTACGTATGATAAGCATGGGCATTGGGGCATCCTTCGCATCGAAAAACTCAAAGTCATGCTCATGCACTTCGTCGTAGTCGTCCACCGTTTCACAGTACATCATCGACACCTTCGCGATCCCGATACGTGTACCACCATAATCGTACCAATTCTTTTGGTCCGGATTCGGCGTGTCATCATCTCCCGGATCTCCGGGGTTCGGATTTTCCGGTTCGCCCGGGCTGGGAGGTTCGGGATCTTCCGTGTCACCGGGATCAGTGGCTCCCGGATCGGGGTTCTCGGAGTCGCCGGGGTTGGAGTCGCCCGGATCAGGGTCAGGGTTTGAGTCTCCGGGATCAGGATCTTCATCGCTGCGACCGGATCCTCCCTTGCCGTCCTCGTCAGCACCACCCTTTCCATCCCCTCCGTTCTCGCCATCGCCAGGGGTGGACTGGACGGGTGACGGCGTGTAGTTCGGCAGAAGAGGGTCTCCCCCACATGAGACAAGCAAAACCAATGACAACGGGATTAGTAGTTGGGTTATTGTCCGCATAGTAACATATTTGGACAATTATATACATAATTCCGCTATTTTGCAATAAAGAACCAGCGCATTCCCGCTAAAATTTGAGGTTGACCATCCAGCCCCATTAAATCCCCCCTCCTGTCAGACCATCCCAATAGCGTACATGCGGCATGGAACCGCAAACCATCAATCCACTTGTGTCCCTTGAACGGATAGAACTCAACCGCGGCAGAAAGACCGAAGCGACTCATCCCTTCACCCCGCCATCGGTGGTCGAAAATCGCCTTCAACGACGGGTGCCACTTCTCCCAACTGTATCGTACCAACAGCGACAGCGATAAATCTCTGGCCCGTTGTAAATCCGTCGTCGCGTCCGACATCAAATCCACATTGTAGTCGCCCAACCAGCAATCCAACTCCGACGTGAATCGCCCTGCATTCACCTGCCAACCCGTTGTGAGCCAGCTATACATCTGCGTCGCGTCGTGCTGCATGAACGTGTAGGCCGTACGGGTGTTGAGCACGCCGTTCCAGAATTTTCCCACGTACAGCAAGCTTCCACCGATGGCTTTGTTCTGATACTCCGGTGTGGCGAACTGTCCCGCTCCCGGACTGAACAGATGGGCCGTCAGCGACTGACCGGCAAACTTGTACGTGGCACTCACGCCGATCTTGTAGTAATCCATTGTGTTGTTCACATAGCTCGACAGGTAAAGATCCGCACCGTTGTAATCGAACTCGTATGTACCCAACGCGAGGCCCATCTTACCGACCGTGATGTTCCAATTCTTGCGCTTGCCGATGTCGAACGAGATGTACATGTTGTCCGTGGCCTTCGCCAATCCGTCCCACAGCGGCTCCTGCGAACGGTTCATCCGGTGGCGAAACCGATACCGGATTCCCGGCACGATCTCGCCCTCGACCCAAAGACGCAGTTGCTGCCCGTTGAATCGCATCTGGGTGGGGTTGGTCGTGTACATGAAATCGAAACGGGTGTCGAGCAGGATGTGGAGTTTTTCATCGTCCCACTGTAATCGCTCGAACAGATCTTCACTGTCGCGATACTGGGCATGGGCAGTCAAGGCACCCAAAAGTGCCAATAGTAGCAGGATTAGTTTCTTCATCTATTCTTATAAGAGTTTACGTATTCATTCAACACTTTCGACAGGAATTTGCCGATCCTGGTGTAGTCCTCCTCGTTCAGGTTGGCCAATGACACGCGTACCGACCACTCGGGGCCTGCGAATCCGCCGCCGTTCAGCAGTACGACAGCCTCCTCCTCGGCCAGGCGGAATACCACGTCCACGGGCTCGAAATTCTTCTGCATCCACTCGAAGAACTCCTTGCCGTGCGTCTTGATGGCCCACTGCGCAATGTCGATCTCGCAATAGTATGCCGCGCGGTTCGGATCCGCCGCCACGGGCCACTCCAAACCCTCCCACATCAACTTGTAACGCGTCTGCAACAGGTCGATACATGCTTTTTTGTACGATCCCTGTTTGTCGAACAGCGAGAAGGCGGCAAACAGCATCATCTGGATCTGTTGCGGTGTGGAGAGTCCGGCCGTGTGGTTCAATGCCACGTCGCGACTGTCGGCCACCAAGCGGTCGATGAATTTCAACCGTTCGGGATACAGCGTCAGGTTCGCGTACTTCTTCGCCTGGCGATCCTTCTCCTTCTGGGGCAGCGCGGAGAGCATCTCGTCGTAAATGTTGTGCTCGTGCAGTGCCACCACGCCCAGACGCCAACCCGTGCAGCCGAAATACTTCGAGAATGAGTAGACGCACAACGTGTTGGCAGGCAGGTCAGCCATCAGCGATACGAATCCCGGTACGAACGTGCCATAGACATCGTCCGTGAGGATCATCAGGTGGGGATTCAGGCTCTTCACCACCTTCACCAGATACTTACGGCTCTCGGGGGAGATCATCACCGACGTCGGGTTCGACGGGTTGACGATGAAAAATGCCTTGATCCTCGTGTCACCCAACTTATCGAGTTCCGTGTCGGGATACTGGAACGTCTGGTTACCATCCTTGTCCACAGCCGACCCCTTGACGTACGTCACCTTCAAACCATATTTGTCCAGTTCCGGGATCTCCAGGTACGGAGTGAAGATCGGCGTGCCGAGGGCAATGTGGTCGCCGTGCTTCAATAACCCATTCTCCACGAGCGAGTCGAACAGGTAACACATCGCTGCCGTGCCACCCTCAACTGCAAACAGATCGTACCTTCCCCGCGGGGTGCCTGTTTGGGCGTGCCCGTGCGCATGTGCGGCGGCATCGCCGCCGCACATCTCGTGCACGAGGTAGTCGTGCACGAGACGCTCGCAACCTGCGAGCATGCGCACGGGCACGGGGTACTGGTCTCCCAATACGCCTTCGACAAGCTCCAAGGCCCATGTGTCGGGGTCGAGTTTGTGCTGTTTCAACCCGTACTCCCACACCTGTTTCAGCAAGCCCGGTTTCAGGAACTTCTCAAAACGGGCGGCAAGCCCCTTCTTCACCGGAATACCTGCCAATCCCACCTCCGTGGTGCGTGCACGACGTGCCTCCTCCACAGCAAAGGCTCCCAACTCGAAGAATGCCTCGCGGGGCGGAATGGCTGTCCAGTTGGGGTTGCCGCGGCCAGCGTTCAGCATCGACAGCGAACATACCTTGCTGCTTTCGCCCGCCAACGAAATCAACTCGTCCTTCAGTTCAAAGGGGCTTAACTCCTCCAATCGGTGCTCCTTGGAGCGGGAGGTTTTTAACTTTTCTAACATATTTTCTACTTTTTATTTCATCCGTTTCTTGCGTTCAAAGTGCGTTAGCTTGGGGGCTTTGTCGAAATTGGGAGCGAGGGCGCATACCCAACGTACGTAACCGAACTATCGATGAGCAAAGTGCCGAAGATGACGTGCTTTCAACGTCAAGAAACCAACAACACAATCACCATCCCCCATATAATCAGCAACGTGTTCCCGACGGCATAGGTGACCGTATACGCCAGTGCCGGTACTTTGCTCTGCGTGCGCTCCTCCACCGCACCCAGTGCGGCAGTGGTGGTACGTGAGCCCGCACACGCACCGAGGTTGATCGCCGCGTTGAACTTGAATACATACTTGCCCAGTAGCAATCCCACCAACATTGGCAACAAACTGACAAAAATTCCGGATATGAACAACGCCACACCCGCCTCTTTAAGTCCCGCGATGAAGTTCGGTCCCGCCGAAATGCCCACCACCGCAATAAAGACATTCAACCCGAGGTTGTTCATCAGCCAAATGGAGCCGTCGGGGATATACCCTATCGACGGACGCTTGCCGCGCAACCACCCGAAAACGATACCCATGATCAACACACCGCCGCTGGCACTCAGGCTCAATGGGATGCTGCCCAGTTTCAACACCGTCGATCCCAAAATACCGCCCAGGAAGATACCTGCGCAAAGGTACAACAGATCCGTGACGCTCGACTCGCGGGCCGCGTAGCCCAGCCACTTCGCGAACCGATCCACGTCCACTTTGCGTCCTTCGACCTCGACTGTGTCGCCACGTTGCAACTTCGTGTTACGCAGCAACGGCATCTCCGTGCCTCCCCGACGCAACGAACGGATCACCACCCCGTGACGCTCCTTCGACGTGCGGAGTTGTCCCAACGTGTGTCCCGCCACATGCCTGTTGCTCACAAGCACCTTCGTAGCCTCCACGCGGAATCCCGACAGCTCCGTGTCGGCCACCTCGCATCCGACCAACGACTGGTCTTTGAGCAGCGTGTCCAGAGGTCCGTTCAGCACCACGCGATCACCCTTCGAGATCTTTTGTTTGGGCGTCAGGTCGTTCACGATCTCTCCCGTCGACAGGCGCAGCCGCTCCACGAACACCGGCCATCCCTTCGAGACGAGTTGCTTCTCAAGATGCTCCACCGTGACGGGTTTGTCGAACGCCACCTCGAACGCACGGAACGAAGTGCCGTCATACGCAAGCTCCAGCGACGGATCGTCGTCACCGATATGTCCACCGTGTTCGCGTTCGTAATCCTTGCTCGCCTGCACCACATCGGCACGAAGGATCTTCGGACCCATCGTGGCAAGGAACCATGCTGTGCCTGCCGTGCCGAAAATATAGGTCACCGCATACGCCACAGGGATCTCGTTGATCCATTTCGTCTTCTCGGCAGCGTCGGCACTTAAATTACCGATCGTCTCGGTCGCCACGCCTATCGACGCCGAGATCGTGTTCGCACCGGAAAAAAGTCCTGCCGCCTGTCCGATATCGAATCCGCAGATCACGGCTCCCAGATACGCAAACCCCAGACAACATACACATACGATTGCGGCGAATCCGATCTGCGGCAATCCCTCTCGTTTCAATCCCGCGACAAATTGCGGTCCCACACTGTACCCGATCGCGAAGAGGAACAGCAGGAAAAATGCCGATTTAAGTACCGGGCTGATCTCCAAGTTGAGCTGCCCAACAACCACACCCACCAGCAACACACTGGTCACTGTACCAAGGCTGAAACTGCCGATCTTGATACGACCGATCACCACTCCGATGGCCAGCGTGAAGAATACAGCCAGCTCGGGGGCACTCCTTAGTGTATTAACGATCCATTCCCACATTTTTTTCGTTTTTTTTAGGGGCACTTTTCGCACCTCCTTGTTACTCACTCTGTCATTTAGGTCTACCCCCTCCCGTTTCCACTGCAAAAGATACACCAAATCGGGTTGATAAGCAAAAAAATCGCTACTTTTACGCTCATGAATCTCAAATTGACGTTGATTTGTGTCTTGTTGCTCGTGACCGGTTGCGGGAAACCATGCGTGCGGATACAACAACCTCGCGAGTTCCACCGCATCGTCTGCATGTCGTCCACCCAGGCGGCGATGCTCGACGCGTTGGGCGAAGCGCAACGCATCGTAGGCATTTCAGGCCTACGATACCTCACGAATCGTGAGGTGGTCGAGCACGCCGCCGAGATCGGATATGATCAACATGTCGATTACGAACGACTAATCACCCTGCGTCCGGATATCGTGCTGCTCTACGGCATCGAAGGATCACACCCCGCGGAATCCAAACTGCGCGAACTGGGCATTCACTACATGTACACCGATGAACACAAAGAGCACTCGCCCCTGGGAAAAGCACGGTGGATCGTCGAGATCGGGAAACTGGTCGGTAAGCAAACCAAAGCGGAGGAGATTTATGCCGGTATCGAAATGCGTTACAATGCCTTGAAATCCTTGACGGCCGACGTCGCGATGCGGCCGAAAGTGATGGTGAATGTGCCCTACAGCGGCACCTGGTTCCTGCCCGAAGCCGACAATTACTTCTTACAGCTTCTTCGCGATGCGGGAGCAGACCTGATTTGGACACCACGTCCGGGTACTAACGTGTCGACCATCGATCAAGAGGAAGCATATCGTCTTGCGGCGGCCGCGGACATGTGGGTGAATACGGACAATATCGACTCATTCGAAGAGTTGCATCGCACTCTGCCAAAGTTTGCCGGCCTTCCCGTCGTGCAAAACCGTCGCGTCTTCAACAATACGCGACGTGCCAATGCCGGTGGAGGCAATGACTTCTGGGAGTCGGGTACCGTGCAGCCAGACCTGATACTTGCAGATCTGATCCGAATCCTCCATCCCGAATTGCTTCCCGAAGGGGAGTTCGTGTATTATCGACAACTGCGATGAGGAGATCGAACGAGTCAACTCCCGACTCCGCAGGAGTCGTTGCCTGCCCCCGAGGGGGGGGCGGAGGGCAGGCAAGATTGTTTGTCTGTTTGGGGGTTTTGGCATTTGCGCTTTTTGTCGCGGACCTGACTATCGGGACGACACACATACCATTGCGAGACGTGTGGCAGGCACTGACGGGGCGTGCCACCGATGCGATGACCGGCACAATCGTCATCGAGATCCGTCTCATGAAGAGCCTCACCGCCATCCTTGTCGGAGTGGCACTCTCCATATCCGGACTGCAAATGCAAACCCTGTTTCGTAACCCTCTGGCGGGTCCGTATGTGCTTGGAATCAGTTCCGGGGCCGCTCTCGGGGTGGCACTGTTCCTGCTCGGAATGCCCCTGTTGGGATGGAGTTGGATAGGTGGAATGGGTGTACTCGGGGCCGCGTGGATCGGTGCGTTTGCCATTCTGGCCGTTATCGCTGTCGTGAGTCGGCGTGTCGGAGACGTGATGGTCGTACTGATTCTCGGTATCCTATTCTCGTCCGGCGTGAGTGCCGTGGTCGAGATACTGCAATTCCTCAGCAATGAATCGGCGCTCAAATCGTATGTCGTGTGGACCATGGGGTCGCTCGGGGAGGTGACTCTGAGGCAAATGCCGATCCTCGCGGGGGCGATCGCGGCAGGTGTCGCTTTGTCCGCCGTGGTCGTCAAGCCCCTCAACATACTGCTACTCGGCGAGGAGTACGCACAAACGATGGGTATCCGTATCCGTCGTACTCAAACCCTTATCTTCCTCTCCACCACGTTGTTAGCCGGTACCGCCACCGCCTTTTGCGGCCCTATCGGGTTTGTCGGACTGGCCGTTCCGCACGTCGCACGGATGCTTTTCCGTACGGCAGACCACCGTGTACTGTTACCCGCGTCGGCACTGATTGGCACGGTGATGATGCTCGCCTGCGACCTCATATCCAAATCACTCGCTCTGCCCATTAACTCCATCACCGCACTGCTCGGCATCCCGATCGTCGTGTGGGTCGTATTTCGTCATAGAACCGTCGCATAAACATGATCCGGTTAGACCATATCTCCATCGGCTATCGCGACCGTATCCTGTTGCAGGATCTATCGCTCGACCTGCCCAGCGGCACACTCAACGCCCTCACGGGACGTAACGGTACCGGGAAATCGACCCTGCTGCGTACCATCGCCGGGCTGCACGCACCTCTCAACGGCAATGTCACTATCGACGGACGGGATGTCCGAGCGTTATCCCCACTCGAACGTGCCCGTGCCGTGTCACTCGTCTCCACAGCGCGCGTTCGGGTGCCTGCGCTGAGCTGTCGCGAAGTAGTGGCACTCGGACGTGCGCCGTATACGTCGTGGAGCGGCAAAATGTCCGACGACGATCGACTAATCGTCGATCGGGCACTCGAACAGGTCAATATGTGTGACTTTGCTTCGCGTCCCGTTACGGAACTGTCTGACGGCGAGTGCCAACGTATCTTCATCGCACGGGCCCTTGCTCAACAAACCCCCGTAATGTTACTCGATGAACCTACGGCATTCCTTGACGTGCCGTCGCGTCACGAGATCGGTGCCCTCCTGCGCTCCCTCGCCAATCAAGGCAAGTGCATTCTCTTCTCTACACACGACATGGATATCGTCCGTGCGTTTGCCGATGACGAAATCAGTATTTGATATCTCTCTTTTTTTCTAAACCCTTTACGCCTTAACGATACTGTCGCTTTTTTCCAAAAAAGCGACAGTTGGGACAAACTAAAAAAGAGAAGCCCCGCTCAATGAGCGGGGCTTGCTTGCTGTTGTCTTAAAGTTTCGTCCAGACCGTGTCGGCGAGCAGGACGATAGGGCCTTCAAACGCACCCGTATCCTTATTCAGAGACACGACTACACATGAAATCGGCAACAGATCCTGGTTGTTGGGATTCGTGAGCGTCAGGCCGCCAGCAGAGAAGCGTACCTGTAATTTACCCTCCGCATTCTCGGTGAATGTCTGTTGCGGGAACGGCGTGTTGCGGTTGTTAGCAAACGGCTGTACCATCGCGGGCCACAACTGAGTCTCCTTACTGGGGGACCATGTAGGATTCAGCACTACGTTAGCGGGAATATACATGATCTTGTTGTCGTTGTCGATCTCGGCACGTACCCTGTCGCCCGGATTCTGTACCGGGTTCGTCGGGCCTGTGTGGGCATGTACGTTGGTGAAGTTGACAATCTCGATCTCGGTGTTGTTCACCTTGTTGATGGTGATCACGTGGTTGTTGGTGTATATCGTCTCGGAGTTGTTGATATAGAAGAACTCCGTAACCTGCCAATCGCCCTCCAGCTGGTTGATGAACAAGTCAGATCCTCCTCCACAACTCACCATCGACGACGACACGAGCAGCGATGCTGCTGCAGCGGCTACATACTTTCCTACACGGATCAGAAAACTATTTTTCATGACAATACTTTTATTAGATTTCTACATTTCGGGTAAAGATAGCGTTAAAAAATTGTTTTACAAAAAAGAGGAGCAAAATTTTGCTCCTCTTTTTTGTAAAACAATTCGCGCGTATTAGCGGAGTCGGTTCAAGAAACGAACTTTCTGACTCTTCGCACGCTCCTCGGCAGTGACGTTCATCCACTCCGTCGATACGGGGAGGACAGGTTTCACGTCGGACGTAAATCCTATGCGGAGCGTGCCGTCGGCAGGTGTGGAGGCGCGACGCATCGCGGTTACACCGTTCGTTGCGAGACGAGTGATACCCTCCGCGCTCTTCAGCGCCTCGAGAGGTTTCGGAGCTTCGAGATCCAACACACCCATCGTATTCATCGCGGTACGTGTTTGCGACACCAACTGGCCGGGGAACTCCGAATACGGACGGCAGCTTGTGCAGTTTCCGTTAGCGTCACGCGTCGGCGTGTCGATCTTCGTGCGAGTTACTTGACCAAATTCCTCCGCATACTTGTCGACACAGATCGTAACCAGCACCCAGTTGCTCGTGTAGTCCAGTTTTTGGACACGGGGAGCAGCCCAAGGGGCGCTTCCGTACGACTGGGGATTGTTGCGCCTACCCCTATATACCTGGGCGACGATCCAAGAGTCGGGATAGGTCACTTCATCCATATAGTTGAGACCGCGGGTATCTCTGAGGGAAGTGATTACCCACTCACCGAAACCATTATCGAAACTTCCTTCGATCGACATGTTGTCGAGCAGCAACAGTGCGAAGTCTCTCTCCGAAGAACCGAGCACGTCCTCACCGCTGAAGAAACCTTGGGGTTCCACGTGAACCGTCACGTCTTTCGGAGCCCAAGGCTGGGTTTTGATCTCCAGTGTACCGGGGTTATCCGAGAGCAACGTACCTTCCATGTCGAAACATCCGGACCAGAACACATAATCCGTATCGGGTTCGAGGCTGTACTCATTGTACGTGAGCGGGCTGTAGCGGCGCAGGTTCTCAATGGCCGTCTGGCGCGAGTACGAACCCTGACCTGCCACGACCCACGCATCAACATACTCGTTGAACGCAGCTTCCATCCGGCTCTTCAGATCACCGTACTTATCCCAGTTGGATTTTTTCATGAAGTGGTGGTGGTATGGCACCAGTGCATCGGACGGGATGATCGCCGTGCGGGCCCAGATCGAACCCCAACCCAAACGGGTTCCGGCTTCTCCGGGATCCTCCTCGGTAGGCATCATGCGGAATGTCACATCCTTCGGATCCTGGATCGGAAGCGTTTCAAACTGCACCTGGAACAGGTCGGACACATACGTCTCGTTATAGGCGTACGCCACGAAACGCATCGCTGCACCAGAAGGAAGCGGTTGCTGGGCGGTACCCACGATGGCCTCCGTCATACCCCTGCGGAAACGATTCTCCCAAGCGATACCACCCTTGATAAAGGTGTTATCCTCCGTGGCAGCTGCCTCAAGGAATACCTGAGTATCGCCGCCCGCAGATACACGCTGGTACTCATCCTCGAGCAGCACCTGAGCGGAGAGCCACTGCGAGCCATCCTCGTTGACCCATGGATCGGTCGTATTGAACTCGCCATCCTGATCGTCAACTTCACCGTTCACATAGGGGATCATGCGGGTAAACACCGACTGCTGGCCGATACCGGGCAGAATTCTGTCGTCGGTCGTGTTCTCGGGCGTACCCATGTTATCCGTGTACGTTTCGGGGATCGAGATGTCGATGCGGAAATTCTCCTTTGCGCCACCGGCCCAAACGCGCTCGGTCGTCGTTATCTCCTGCATGTCGAGGTCCATGATTTCACCCACTTCATTCGCCACAACCACATAGAGCCAATATTTCGTCTCGGGTTTCAGGTAGGTGTATTTCACACCATAGGGGCCTTGTTTGCCCACCTGACTCACCACGTCGCGGATCGACACGCCGCGGAGTTCGGCTGTGTAGGCCAACGTCTCCTTATAGACACGTGCCAAACCTTTCACCTGGCTACCATAAGCGGTAGCGTAACTCTGCAACTCGGCGTCCTCGACCACCTGCGAGAATGTTCTCACGGTGTTGTCGACCGGCGTGATGTCACCTTCGACCTGTGTCATGCGGGCCGCCGTGGGGAGGATCTTCGTCTGGGGACGCAACAGACCCGCGTCGAGATCCAAGCTCTTGGAGTCCGTCTTAAAGTAATCGATCGAAACCGGTCCCGATTTCATGTCGACAGACAAACCGTAACCATAGATCACGTAGTCGGTGTTGCGTTTCAGGTCGCGGAAGTTCTCCGACGTCACGCCGGTACGAATCTTTTGGCCGATAATCGCCGCGGGAGTGATGCCGGCCGCAGCCGCCTCTTCGTTAAAGAAAGCCATATCCTCTTTCTTCAACGCTTCAGGGTCGCTACCGAGCGCCTCGTAATCCCTTTTGGGGATTGCGTTCCAGTAGAAGGAGACGTCATCGAACGAGGGAGTCACCAGAATCGTGGACTCCTCATTATAGACCTCAACCGTCTTGAAATCCAGTTTCAGCTTCCCTAAGTTCCCTGTGGTGTCTGTTGTACATCCTGTCATCAGGAACACACCCAGACCGAGGAGTGCTGTTGTTAGTAATCGTTTCATCATCTTATTTTGTTTTTAGTTTCTTTCTGTTTAGATCTTCACCAAACGGATCGTGCCGTTGCCGTTGCTGCCCTGTCGGCCATCGACGAACAATCCGTCACCACGCATCGTTGCCTGGTAGATGTGCTGCAACACGACAGATCCCGTTTGACCCGGAAGCGGATCGGAACCCCAGTAGAGGCTCGCACGGCCGCGATCAGAATCGGAAGCATAGCCCGAACCGTTGAGGGGGAACGTGTATTCGATATACTGATCCTTACCCCAGTAGCTTTCATTTGCGACCTGATCCAAGGTCGGTATGACACCATTTATGTCGATCGCCTTAATTCGGATGACTACGGTCGTTTCGGACGTGGAGCCCTCACCGTCGTTGATCATGCGATAGCGGTATGCAGACAACTGGCTTGTGTTTCGGAAGCGGATAGCGTAGACGGTGTTGTTATAACCATCGCCTTCGCCCGTGCGCACACTTTTGTAGTCCGAAGAGCCGTTACCGCCCGAACCTGCCACACCGAACAGATCTGCCAGGACGTCCGGTCGACCCGTTTGAACAGACGCAGAACTATCCCAGTTCAACGTGAGCCAGTTGATTCCTTCGGGAACCAGCAATTTGAGCTCGTTGCCCGTCGGAACACGGTACTGGGCAGGCTCCTGACCCTCTTCGGTACCGGTAACGGTAACCGTCTGGAGCCACTCCTTCCAAGTCATGAACACGGGACGGTTGCTGTTGGCGCCCCATACACCTTCGGTTTTGGGATCCAACGCCCATTCGTAGTTGCCGAATTCACAGAAAGTAACTGTCGTCGGAGCGACGGCGTTATTCCAAGGTGTTGCGGGATTGTTGTCATCATCGAACGTCTTCGCATCTGTTTTCGCGAAGTGGTTGACTGCCAACAAGGCGTTGAGGGCCTGCTGACGATCGTTACCGCCGGGTTCTTCCGTGGTACCGCCTTTGATCTCTTTCAGTGCCTGACCCGACTCCCAGGTAGCGACACCCCAGTTGAAGTTCATGCTCTCCAACACGAATTGTACGCTGTACAGCGTGTTGCGTTCCATTTTGTCGAAGATAAACTCTTTGCTCTCCTCCGTAGTTCCATAGAGATAGTGTACCGTTACGGACACTTTGCGTGCCTCGTCGGTGTTCTCGAACGAGTAAACCTGACCCGAGAACGAGTTGGGACGCTGTGCGTTACCGGAAATCGAAAGGCCATCGAACGTAGCCTCGGTAAACAGATCGGAACCCTCAGCCATTGTGCCGGCTTTCAGCACACCTTTCGTGGCGAGGTTTTTCACCACCACTTTCGTGATCGTCAACTCGGGAAGCGCGTTCATCACGTCGATACGTGCCACCATGCGTTTCAACTCAATCGCACCCAGATTCAATTTATCGGCACCCGGAGCATAGGTAAACTCCTTGGGAGCGGAAATCATCGGCAGTGTCGAGCCCTCCTCAAACTTCTGCGAAGCAACGAATGCCAGGAAGTCAGCCTCGGTAGACGTTTTGCTCAGCGCCTGATCCAGCGGCGTGTTGAACGTCGCGTTGGCCACCACATAGAGTTTGTAGCTACCTGCAGGGAAACCGATCTCCCAAAGACCCAAATTCATCTCGGCCTTCACCGCATCCACATAGTTACCCGTCGCGGAGTCGAACGCCACCGCCCAGATATGGTCAAACTTCGATTCGTTGGCGTTCGTCGGTGCAAGCGTTCCGGATGTGGAAGCCTTCACTTCGGCGCTGAAAACGATACCTTCACCGGTCTTACCACCGGTGGTCTTGTCTCCACAAGCCGTCAATCCGACCGTTGCGCCCAACAAAAGCAGGAATAGTTTTAAATTTTTCATAGCATCAATGCGTATTGGTTTTTAGGTTACGTATATATACTAAACGCAAACGTAACAATAAATTTATATATTTCCAAAGAAATTTGTGTTATTTTTGTCACCCACACACGTGCCCCCATCCATGCTGGAAGCCTCACGCATCAAATCACTCGCCACGGAGGTCGGTTTCGACTTGTGCGGCATCACAACAGCCGGATTCCTCGACGGTGAAGAATCACACCTCCGGGAGTGGCTCGAAGCGGGGTGTCACGGTACGCTCGGCTACATGGAGCGAAACATAGATAAACGCCTGGATGTCAGCACGTTGGTCGACGGCGCACGCTCCGTAATCGTGTGTGCGCTCCACTATCCGCGGGTACGGTATAACGCGACGGCAACGGATAAAATTGCATCGTTCGCCTGCATCCCGGACTATCACAAAACGGTCAAGGAAAAATTACACCAGATGCTCGTGCAGTTGGGCGTCTCAGGGCGTGCATTTGTCGATTCCGCACCCCTGCTCGAAAAGCAACTCGCCATCAACGCCGGGCTCGGGTGGCGCGGACGCCAATCGCTGCTCATCACACCCGAATTCGGCCCGTGGGTCGTGCTGGGAGAGTTGGTCGTTACGGAAGTTGTCGATATGTATGACGAACCGTTCGGACCCTCGCGATGCGGGCAGTGCCGTGCCTGCGTGCAGGCATGCCCCGCCGGAGGCAGGGCACTCATCCAAGACAGCGTCTTGGATGTACGGCACTGCGTGTCTTACCTCACCCAACAGGGCAGCGGCAACTCGGAAAATCTACACGGTTGGAAATGGGGATGTGACGAGTGTCTCAACGCATGCCCATACGGTAAATAAAACCCCTCTTTGCTTATCGCAACCGTTCGCTTTTACTTTTTTTCAGACCGCCGCTTTTTGGTGAAAAGGCATCGTAACGATG
>DBDB01000035.1 GCA_002293345.1 Alistipes sp. UBA943 | reverse complement strand
GGGAGAAGCCGTACCCGACGTAATCGGTATACGTCGTATACGTGGCGCCGGCAGTGAAAGGGAACCTTCGCGCATCCGTCGTAGACGAAGCCGAGAGCATCCAATAGCGTCCGCGGGTAGCCTGATTGTACAGCCGACCATTGGAGTAGTTACGGTGCCCCGGCACGGGGAGATTAAAAATGTGCCATAAACTCCACCACAATCTTATCATGCCCCGAGGGATTGGGAGTGACACCTTTGTCATAGAAATATTTCTCGTAGTTGAGCCGTATATCGGCCGTGAAAGGGAGTCCCAAACTAAACGTCATGCCTGCCGTGGCACGGTGGCGACGCCTGTCGTTGGCAAACAACCCACCATCGTCACCCGCAATGCCGTTTGAATGGTCATCCATGTAGTCATAACGCCCCAGAAACGAGATCGTCTTGAAAAATCCCTTCACCGGTATCCCGTAACAAAAGAACGCATCGACCGCATTGACACCCGTAAAGGTACCCCGTGTATACTCCTTACGAAGATACTCCGCCTCCATGATCCAACGTCCCGTCCGGTACGTGCATCCCACATCGTAGAGGTGTATGCGCACATCTTCCGGCATCGTCGTCTGGTAACTCGCCACAAAATTCATCTCACGCACCGGTGCGATCGACACCTTGGCCGAATAGTTATAGTGCTGTGTCCAGTAGGTCGACAGGCTCTCGATGAGTCCCGAACCGTTGAACATGCCCACTTGCAGGTTCGTCGGGACACGCTTGCCGAATTTCCACCCCAACACGGCACCGATATCACGGACGTTACCCACCTGCTTGGCGATGAACGAACGGTTGGCGAAATATTGGAGGTGCGGCGACCGATGTGCGTCGATGGTGAACGGCACACGCATAAAACCGATCGAGAAGTTCAATCCACGGTATATTTTCGCAGCCACATAGGCATCCACCATCTTGATCTTGCCTTCGTCCGAGAGGTCGATCTCCATCTTGTACGCGAAGTGCGAATAGAGTTCGCCGCCGATACCGAATCGTGCCGTGCGGACGTTAAAACGGGCATTGTTGGGCTTGGGTTGGTACTCGAATTTGGCACGTACCGTACCGGTCGGAATGACAGTCACGGCCGGAAGTTCGATCGCCTCATCGTCGCGGTCATCATCGTCATCATCATGATCGTCATCCGCCCAAACGAGGGTCGTGAAACCAAAAACAAGAAATAGAACGAGTAAAATTTTCTTCATCTGCCAGCTTTTATCGGCGACAAATGTAGGTCAAATGCAACGACGTTACCAATCCGTAACAATAATTTAACAAAAAGTTAACGCTATGCGGAGGAAGGATTTGTGGAATTTCGGGGAGGGATTTTTGCACTGAGCGACGGAGAGAGGGAGGGCGCGTACTTAACGTACGTAACCGAGCGAGCGACGAAGAGGTACGAAAATCACCGCTGAAAAACGCAAATCAATGGGCCTCAAGCCAGTTTTGCCCCGTGTTACAATCCACGATCAACGGCACACGCAGCTGGGCGGCCCGTTGCATCTCGTGAACAACGATCTCGCGGACACGTTCCTGTTCCGAGCGAAGTGTATCGACGACCAATTCGTCATGCACTTGCAGGATGACACGCGACTGGATCTTTTCCGCAGCAAAACGGCGACAGATGCGCGCCATGGCGATCTTGATAATGTCCGCGGCGCTGCCCTGTATCGGTGCATTGATGGCGTTGCGTTGTGCCAGGCCACGCACGTTGGCATTGCGTGAATTGATATCGGGCAGGTAGCGGCGTCGGCCGAAGAGCGTGGCGACATAGCCATCCTGTTCGGCACGTCGCACAACGTCATCCATATACCGTTTCACACCCGGATAGGAGGCGAAATATCCCTCGATAATATCGGTCGCCTCACGCCGCAGAATGTCGAGACGCTGGCTCAACCCGAAAGCCGAGATGCCGTATATAATGCCGAAATTGGCGGTTTTGGCCTTGCGCCGCTCATCGGGAGTCACCTCGTCGAGGGGTTTATCGAACAATCGTGCCGCAGTGGCGGTATGGATATCCTCACCCTGCTCGAAGGCTGCGATCAGCGCCTCGTCGCCACTCAGGTGTGCCATCAAACGCAACTCCACCTGGCTGTAATCCGCCGACAGGATCAGGTGATCGTCATCCGAAGGGATGAACGCGCGGCGGATGGGACGCCCCAACTCATCGCGAATGGGAATATTTTGCAGATTCGGATTCGTGGACGAAAGACGCCCCGTAGCCGTAACGGCCTGATTGAACGACGTGTGCACCTTGCCCGTCGTACGGTTCACCAGTTGCGGCAGTGCCTCGACGTAGGTCGACAGGAGTTTCTTGACGCCACGGTACTCAAGGATCCGTGCCACGATCGGATGTGCCGCGGCAAACGTTTGGAGATACTCCTCATCGGTGGAGTACTGTTTCGTGCCGGTCTTTTTGGGGTTTTCAGCCAGTCGCAATTTGCCGAACAACACTTCGCCCAACTGTCGCGGCGAGTTGATGTTGAGCGCCGGTTCATCGGCAAGGGCACGTATCTCCGTCTCGAGCTCGGTGAGTTTGGCGTTCAGCGTCACGGCATACTCGGACAGGAAATCACAATCCAACTTCACACCCGCCATCTCGATATCGGCCAACACGTCGATCATCGGCTCCTCGATGTCGAGGTAGAGCCCGATGAGGTTTTCGCGTTCGACCTCGGGCCACAGCAGATGTTTGAGTTGCAGGGTGATGTCGGCATCCTCGGCGGCATATTCGGCAGCCATCTCCAACGGCACACGATCCATCGTCAGTTGCTTGGCACCTTTACCGATAAGCGACGTGATCGAAATGGGACGGTAGTTCAGATAGCGCATCGCCAGTGCATCCATGTTGTGTCGCGATTCGGGGTCGAGCAGATAATGCAACAACATCGTGTCGTAGACACGTCCGCGGACCTCGACCCCGAGTCGCGACAGTACCATCGCATCGAACTTGGCGTTCTGTGCGATCTTGGCGATAGCCGAATCGGCAAACAGCGGACGTATCAGGTCGGCGTACTCCTTCGTATTGGCCGGTGTGAAGGGCACATAGTAGGCCTCATGCGGCTCCACGGCCAACGACAGTCCCACGATGCGGTCGTTGAACACGTCGAATCCCGTGGTCTCGGTATCGAAACAGAACTCGGGATACGTCGCGATGCGGGTGAGTAATTCTTGCAGCTCCTCGGCGGTGTGGATGGTGTGATATTCGTGCGGCGTGTCGGCAATGGTCGCAAACTCCTCGACAGGCTCCTCCATCCGCTCCATCCGCTCCATCCGCTCCATCCGCTCGGCCTCTTTGGGCGTGGTTGCACGTGCGGCGGGGAATGCGACCGCATTCCCGAACAGATCGTGCGCCGCACCCGCGCTGCCGTCCTCGGCTGTTGCCGAGGCAGCGGATACGGATGTATCCGCTGAGGCGGACGCACCTACGGTAGCGTCCGCCTGCGGCAGCGCGCGTAGAAACATGGTGAAGTCGAGCTCTGTATAGAGCCGACGCAACTCCTCTATTTTGGGCTCACAGACGGTAAGGTTCTCCTCGTGAAACTCGATCGGCACATCCAGACAGATCGTGGCCAGTTTTTTCGACAGCATAAGTTGTTCTGCCGATGCGGCGATATTTTCACCGTTTTTACCCTTGATCTCACTTGCGTGGGCCAGAATATTTTCCACCGTGCCCCACTGCTGCACGAGCTTGCAGGCGGTCTTTTCGCCGATACCGGGCACTCCCGGAATATTGTCGGACGCATCGCCCCACAGCGCCAGAATGTCTCGTACCAGACACGGATCACCGATACCGTACTTCGCCTCCACCGCAGCACGGTCGACGATCTCAACCTCTTCACCCTTTTGCTTGTAGATCAGACAGTTATCCCCCACCAACTGCCCGTAATCCTTGTCAGGCGTGACCATCATCACACGATATCCCGCCTCGACACCCTTGTGTGCTAACGTACCGATGACATCGTCGGCCTCGTATCCCGGCACTTCGAGGATCGGGATGCACATCGCCTCCACGAGACGCTTCACCCACGGTATCGACTCGACAATATCCTCGGGCGTCTCGGCACGGTTGGCCTTGTATTCGGCATAGATCTCGCGACGAAAACTTCCCCCTCGCGGATCGAACGCCACTCCCAACAGATGAGGTTTTTCGCGTCGTTGAATATCGCGCAGGAATTTCGTGAATCCGAACACGACAGACGTGTTCATCCCGGCACGGTTGCGCATCGGACGACCCAAAAACGCATAATAGTAGCGATAGATCAGCGCATGCGCATCGACCAGAAAAAGTGTCTTCACGGCAGGGTAATTTCAGCGTATGAGGTGGCTGTTTCGTGCAGCCGCAATCCGTGTAACGTGACACCGTGCGGCAATTTATCGCGCAATCGCTCCGCAAAATCCACGATCATATTCTCGCACGTGGGCTGATAGTCCACCCACACGACACGTCCCGCCACCGAGGCCAACGCCTCGGACGTTCCGCGACGCAAGATCAACGCATGGTCCAGCCGCGAGATGATTTCCGTCTCGACGAGACGTTTCAAGTCGCGAAAATCCATCACCATTCCATATACGGGGCTCGACGGATCGGCACACGGCGTGCCTTCGACCGTCACAAAGAGTCGATATGAGTGGCCGTGTATGTGACTACACGGCCCCTCGTAACCCGACAAGGCATGCGCCGCCTCGAATGAAAACTCTTTGGTGATCCGGATCATATCGCTATTTCAAGACACCTAACTCTTTGCCCACCTTCGTGAATGCCGCAATGCAACGATCCAACTGTTCGGTGGTATGCCCTGCCGATACCTGCACACGGATGCGTGCCTGGCCTTTCGGCACAACGGGATAGTAGAATCCCGTGACGAAAATACCCTCCTCCTGCAACTTGGCAGCCATATCCTGCGACAACTTGGCGTCGTACAGCATCACGGCACAGATCGCACTCTGGGTCGGTTTGATGTCGAACCCTGCGGATGTCATCCCTTTCACAAAGTGTTCCACGTTCACCACCAGCTGGTCATGCAGCTTGTCGCTCTCCTCCAGCATCTTGAACATCTCGATCGATGCACCCACCACGGCCGGCGGCAACGAGTTCGAGAACAAGTACGGACGCGACCGTTGACGCAACATGTCGATGATCTCCTTGCGCCCCGTGGTGAATCCACCCACCGCACCGCCAAACGCCTTGCCGAGTGTGCCGGTCAAAATATCCACCTGACCGCGACAATTATAAAGTTCCGTGATACCGCGTCCCGTTTTACCCAAAACGCCTGCCGAGTGGCACTCGTCCACCATCACGAGGGCGTTGTACTGCTCCGCCAACTGGCAAATCTTATCCAGCGGCGCCGCATTACCATCCATCGAGAAGACACCGTCCGTGACGATGATACGAAACCGCTGTGCCTGTGATTTTTTCAAGCAATCTTCCAGTTCTGCCATGTCGGCATTCGCATAACGATAGCGTACAGCCTTACACAAACGCACACCGTCGATAATCGAGGCGTGGTTCAGCGAATCCGAAATAATAGCATCATCCTCGGTGAACAACGGCTCGAACACACCGCCATTGGCATCGAAACAAGCCGCATAGAGAATCGTATCTTCCGTGCCGAAGTAGTCGGCAATAGCCTTCTCAAGCGTCTTGTGGATATCCTGACAGCCACAAATGAAACGTACCGAAGACATGCCGTAACCACGCTCATCCATCGCTTTTTTTGCCGCGTCGATCAGGCGTTGGTTGTCCGAAAGACCGAGATAATTATTGGCGCAAAAATTCAACACCTTGCGCCCACCTACCTCTATCTCAGCACGTTGCGGCGACTCGATAATGCGTTCCGTTTTGTAGAGACCCGCCTCCTTGATCTGCAACAACTCCTGTTGCAGATGCTCCTTCATCTTACCGTACATAATATTCTGTTTGAATTGTGATTTAATATTGATCACAAAGATAATAAAAATATTGACCTCCATGCCCCTGTTTTCGAGGCGAATTTTATTAACAATTCATAGGTTTTAACTATCGTTTTTGAAAATCCTATAAGTTTTTCTTATAATGTTTTCTTTTTCTTTAAAACCTTTTTCAGACCGCCGCTTTTTGGTGAAAAGCGGCACCAAAAA
>DBDB01000016.1 GCA_002293345.1 Alistipes sp. UBA943 | reverse complement strand
TAAAGAAAAAGTGTATCTTTGCGACATTATGAAACAATTGCTTTTGATTTTAGCGGGAATGTTGGCGGTTGAAGGAGTGTGGGCACAGACCTTCGATGAACCGGAACAGTTGTTCGAGGAGAGTGGCCCGATGCGGCTGAGCGATCCCGAGCCGGCATTGCCTGTCGTACGGCAGACACGTGAGGAGTATGTCGAACGTTACAAACACATCGCCGTCGCACATCGCGAACGTTACGGTATCCCGGCCAGCATCATCATGGCACAGGGAATCCTTGAGTCCGACAGCGGCAATAGCGACTTGTCGCAAATGTCCAACAACCATTTCGGCATCAAGTGCAAATCGAACTGGACGGGACGTGCCGTCTATTACGATGACGATGAGGCGGGTGAATGTTTCCGTGCGTATGAGTCGGTGGAGGATTCGTATGTCGACCACGCCGAATATCTGGATGCGCAACCACGTTACGACACCCTCTTTCTGCACGACCCGACGGACTACAAAAGTTGGGCACGGGGCCTCAAAGCAGCCGGTTACGCCACTGCACCGGACTATGCCGAGCGTCTGGTTCGTATCATCGAGGAGATGGAACTCCACCTGCTGGATCAACCCCAGGGGCTGGAGTTTTTCTCGCGCCGCACGCCCAAACGCGTGCACATCGCCCGCAACACGGCAGCCCCGTCGGGAGTCGTCGATCCGGATAATTACCGTGCCACGGCCAACATCTATGACGGTTACGGCGTGTCGCGCAACAACGGCGTTTATTACGTGCGTGCCAAAGGGAACGACACGTTCGAGGAGATTGCGCGCCACTTTCGCCTCTCACCCGGCAACCTGCGCCGGTTCAACGAAGTTGCCCGTCGGTCGCAACCCGCAACGGGTGACTATGTCTACCTGGGGCGTAAAAAAAAGAGCCGTCGGGTGGAGCCGGGGTTTCATGTCGTGACGCGTCGCGATGAGACGCTCCGCCAGATCGGACAACGGTACGGCATCCGCACGCGTGCCCTCGCGTCGCTCAACAGCATCCCGGCGGTTGAACGTGCGGCTGCTCTTCAAGAGGGACTCACCGTTCTTTTGCGCTGAAAACACGCCACCTTCGATCGCTTCTTGCTTGTCGTCGAAGGAAGGTACTTCATGTACATCCCATTCGACTTCGCGCGGCGGCACGACCAAATCTGACGCATTTTGAGCGCAAAAAACCTATAGACATTATGTTCAAATTCAAGATCCAAACCGACGGACAATCTGTCACCAGGGTAGATTTCTGTGACGGCGATCAATCCAGTTCCGATCCCCTGTCTCAAGAGGCTGCACGCCAATTAAACGAATATCTCTCCGGCACACGCCAAGCTTTCGATCTGCCGTTGGCACCGAGCGGCACCCCGTTTCAACGCAAAGTGTGGAACGCACTGTTGGAAATTCCGTATGGCGACACATGGACATATGGACAACTGGCCACACATATCGGTCATCCGGGTGCGGCGCGTGCCGTGGGAGGAGCGTGCCACAACAATCCCATCTCGATCGTCATCCCCTGCCACCGTGTCGTCGGATCCAATGCCCCCGCCCAAGCAAGCACCCCGCGGGGTCTGGTCGGTTATGCCGGTGGGCTCGACAAGAAAAAGTGGTTGTTGGATCTCGAAAAAACAATAACTTTTTTCTAAAACCTTTTTACTTCCCTAAGACTGAACTGTACCCTTTTCGGAGAAAAGTGTACCCCAAAACCTTTCGGGAGATACTTTGTATCTCCATAATTTGCGCAAGGACAAAGCCTGACGTTTTAGTATTCCAACTTTTCGGTTTTGTGATCAGTTCCCGAAGCGTCACGAGAAACCTAACCCTAAAACACCTTTCTTAAAGGTGTCGCGACCAAAAGTCTCAGATCCCGAAAGGGTCGTGAACGAAACTCAAAAGACTGCGTCAAGTTCACTTGTAAGCAGAAATTTGAGTTTTGAACACAAAGTTTCCGCAAGGAAACTGAGATTTTTGGGTCGCGCACAGTTGCGTCAAACTTCTAAGTGCGCCAGCACTTGTAAAGTTTTTTGGTGCCGCTTTTTTTCAAAAAAGGGGCAGTGGAAGTAAAAAACGAAAGGTAAAAAAAGAAGTAAGCGCGGAAAATAATCTAAAACACCTCTTTAAGCACCCTGACCGACTGCACTGCCTGAATCGCATCCAGGTGATACCCATAGTACATGAGCAGTGCTTCGAGGAATGCCACGCGTTCCGAACGGTGCAACGGAATTTCAGCCAGATATCGCACGTCGCAATCCACAAAATCGTGCAGCAGACGCGCCTGTGTCGGAGGTAGGACATGCGTATGGTGTGGCTTTCTCTCCGTGTAGAGTCCCTCCCGCGCATCGAACCATGCACCCTCACGGTATTCGTTCCCCGGGAAATATCCCAACAAGCGGCTCAGGTGCACCAGAAACCAGAGGTGAAAATTTGAGATTCCCTCCTGCATCGTGTCTAACGCCGCGATGCTTCCCCATGCAAATTCAAAAAGTGGCTCGTTCGGTTCACTCTCCTTGACGAGACGGTAGAGCACCTCGGCCATGAACAGTGCGATCGTGGAGCGTCGCACATCGAACGGTGGCAGCGACATCCCGCGACGCACCTCGCGAAATCGGTGGAGCTCCGTGCGTGACGACTCCATCCCCTCGAACTCCAACGCGAACATCGGTTGAAAGAGCGCCAACTTGCCACCCTTGCCGCGCCCAACCCCCTGTACCATAAAACTTTGCCGTCCGCGTACATCCGTGAGCAGGTGCACGATCAGTGACGAATCGCCATATTTCAACGCGTGCAACACAATGCCGCGTCCCTTGTATGTCTTGTATGCCGTGCCTGCCATAGCGGCAAAGATAACTTTTTCTTTAGACGTAAAAGACTTTTTTTCAAGACCGCCGCTTTTTCCAAAAAAGAGACAGTTGCGAAAGAAAGCGAACAGTTGGGACCTTGCGAAAAGAAAAAGTGTATCTTTGTCGTCATGGCAACCAATGCGGAGATTTGGGCCCGGGAGGGGAAGACGTATCGGAATTACATCAAGCTCGAGAAGCGCCTGTCGAACAACAGCGTGATGGCCTATATGCGTGACTTGGAGTCGTTCGCCCATTTCGTGCTGCATCATTGGGACGTGCCGCCGAAGAGGGTCGAGGCGGTAATGGTGGAGCGTTATCTCACGTATCTTTACGACCAAGAGCGTGAAAAGAGCTCACAGGCACGTGCGCTGAGCAGCCTCAACAGTTTCTTCAACTACCTGCTCCTCACGGATTCCATCACGACATCACCCACACAATTCATCGACGCACCGAAATTCGGACGCCACCTTCCGGACACGCTTTCCGTGTCGGAGATCGACCGCATCATCGCCACGATAGACACCTCCACCGCCAAAGGATTGCGTGACACGGCGATGCTGGAACTGCTCTATTCGTGCGGATTGCGTGTGTCGGAACTGACAGCATTAAAGGTCAACGACCTGTTTTTCGGCGAGGGATTCATCCGCGTCATCGGCAAGGGCAACAAGCAACGTTTAGTCCCGATCAGCCCCGTGGCACGTGACAAGATACAGCTTTACTTGGAGGTTCGCCCCCGCCCAAACTTGCCTTCGGCCGTACCCTTGCGGGGGCAGACTGACGATCCGACACTATTTCTAAGCAATCGCAGACGTCCGTTGACCCGTGTGATGGTGTTCACGATCATCCGTCAGGCGGTCAGGCGTGCCAGTATCGACAAAACGGTGAGCCCCCATACGTTCCGTCACTCGTTCGCCACGCATCTTTTGGAGGGCGGTGCGTCGATACGTCAGGTGCAGGAGCTGTTGGGGCATGAGAGTATCATGACGACCGAAATCTACACCCATCTCGATGCCGAACGCCTCCGCAGTACCGTCGAAAATTACCTGCCTCTGTAAAGATTTGACACAACTATTCGCTTTCATACCCAACCGCCGCTTTTCACTAAAAAGCGGCGGTTTTGAAAAAAGAAAAAGATTATATTGCATTATAAAACGTGTCGCGTTCGACGGCGGTGTAACCCGCGTTTTGTGCCATCCGTTCGATCTCGGCGACCGTCATGGTGGGGTTCGCATCGCCACCGGCCATCGAGTAGATCTTTGTCGAGTCGTCGATCGTGCCGTCGATGTCATCCGCACCGAACGCCAAGGCGAGTTCCGTGATGGTTTTGCCGTACATGACCCAATACGCCTTGATGTGTGGAATATTGTCCAGATAGATGCGGCTCATCGCCAGGGTCTTCAAATCCTCCACCACGGACACCTCGCCGATATCGGACATGCGGTTGTTGCGGTTGCGGTATTTCAGGGGGATAAAGGCGTTAAACGCCGATTGCTCCACGTGGAGCAATGTGGATTCATCCTGCTGGCGACGCAACCGGTCGAGGTGGTCGATGCGATGCTCCAGCGTCTCGACATGACCGTACAGCATTGTGGCATTGGTTGGGATTCCGAGGCGGTGTGCCTCGCGATGCACCTCGAACCACTCGGCCGTGCTGCCCTTATCGGGACATATTTTGGCACGCAACGTTTCGTCGAAAATCTCGGCGCCGCCACCCGGGATCGCCTCCATGCCGGCCCGTTGAAGCAACTGCAATCCTTCCGTCACGGAGAGTCCTGCTTTGCGGATCATGTACGACAGTTCGATCGCGGTGAATGCCTTCACGGTGGCCGTGGGTATGATATTTTTCACGCGACGGATCATCTCCACATAGTAATGCAGATCATGATCCGGGTGTACGCCGCCCACGATATGAACCTCCGTGGCTTGCGGTGAAAGCACGTCACCTTTGGCCGCTTCTTGCTTGTCGCCGAGGGGAGGTACGACCTGTACATCCCCGTCGGCTTCGCACTGCGGCGCGGCCAAATCTAACGCACTTTGACCACAAGCGCTGGAGTCTTTGCAAGCCTTTTTGCTTCCCGACTTCTCCCGCACGATAGTTTCGATCTCCTCCAACGAATAATCCCACGCTTCGGGCGACCCTTTGGGGCGTCTGTACGAACAGAATTCGCAGTTGAACACACACACGTTCGTCGGTTCGACGTGGAAGTTGCGGTTGTAAAAGACGTTCGTGCCGCTGACACGCTCCTTGCGTCCGACGGCCAACTCGCCCAACAGCCACAGCGGCGCCTCACGCCACAGCACCAATGCCTCGGCGGGGGTGATGCGAATGTCGTCGCTTACCTTGTGTGCGATGCGTTCTATCTCTTTGGAAATCCCCATTATTTAGGTGCCTTTACATACAGGTATATCGCGATCACGACAAACACCAGGTTCGGTATCCACACAGCCAGTCCGGGTGGTATGGATCCGCTCTTGGCGAACTCCTCGAAGAAACGGTTCAGCATGATGTACGAGAAGCAGAGCGTGATGCCGATGCCGATATGGAGTCCCGTGCCGCCCCGCACCTTGCGTGACGAGAGCGACACGCCGATCAACGTCAGGATAAATGCCGCCAACGGGTAGGCGACGCGTCCGTAACGTTCCACCTGAATCAGTACGATCGAGTCCGAACCCTTCGCACGTTGCTGCTCCAGGAATCGGTTCAACTCATTGATGTTCAGCGTCTTGATCAGTTCCGGGATGCGTCCCAATTCCGCCACTTCGAGATTGATCAACGTGTCGAGGTTGCGGCGTTGTGCGAAGGTCTCCACGCCCAACGAGTCGAACGAACGAACGACGTAACGCGGTGCCGTCCAACGTCCCGAATTGGGATGTACCTCCGCTTCGGCAGCCTCCAACGACGACACCAACCGCCCATCGTCATACTGTTCCAGTGCGAAGAACATCGCACGATTAGCCGCCTTCGAGTAGCTCCGTACGTAAGCGAATACGCCCGGTTCGATCTGACGGTATATGTGACGATCGTACTGGAAGGTGAGGCGTCGTTTGAGGTACTGACTCTCGAACGCCACGATCTTCTCCTGTGCCTTCGGGATAACCCAGAGGTTCAACGACAGCGATAGCGATGTGATGATAAACGCACCGAGGAAGTAGGGCCACATCAGCCTCCGGAAGCTCACGCCCGATGACAATATCGCCACGATCTCGGTCTGGTACGCCATTTTGGAGGTGAAGAAGATCACGGCGATGAAGGTGAACAGTCCCGAGAATTGGTTGACGAAGAAGGGGATGAAGTTGACGTAGTAATCGAAAATAATGGCCTGTAACGGTGCATGGAGCTCGGTGAAGTCACCCAACTTCTCGACATAGTCGAACACCACCACCACCACGATAATCATCGCGATGGCAAAAAAATAGGTGCTCAAAAACTTACGCAGGATATACCAGTCCAGAATCTTAAATCCCGGCCAGGTCATATTACGAAATCCCTTCTTGATCGCATCAATCATAGTCACAAAGATACACTTTTTCTTTATGCAACATGTCGCAACTGTCGCTTTCTTAGAAGAAAGCTCCGCAAAGAATTTCGGGAGATACTACGTATCTCCATTATATGCGCGCGGACAAACGCTTTCGTTTAGTATTCCAACTTTTCGGTTCTGTGATCAGTTTCACAAACCTCACGAGAAACCAACCCCTAAAACACCTTTCTTAAAGGTGTCGCGACAACGATGTGCGCGTAGCGCACGAAACGGATTGTCGGGTATTAAACACCCCGACTCCCGACAATCCATTCAACTCTTCGCCGATGGCTTTCGCCCGGCGAAGCAGCAGCACAGCTGCTGCCAATGGTCGCATGCGACCATTGCGGGAGGGGGTTTGTAAGGGGGAGGGTGTCCCTCCCCAAACATTATAAAACACTTTTCTCCGAAAAGGGTACAGTTGGGTCGTGTTGCGAAAAGAAAAAGTATATCTTTGCGGTCAGATGCGTTTGAAGCCGCCAAAATTTATCAGGAGATTGTTCCCGTCACTGATCTGGGAGATCGATGATCCGGATGGGATATTCCTCACGTTCGACGATGGCCCCACGCCCGAAGTGACGGAGTTCGTGCTCGACCTGCTGGATAAATACGACGCCAAAGCGACGTTTTTCGTGCTGGGTAAGAACGTCGAGGCACACCCCGATCTCTACCGCCGTATCGTCGAGAGCGGTCACCGCATCGGCAATCACACCTACAATCACCCCAAGGGATGGGAGGTGTCGACGTCGCGGTATGTGGAGAATGTGGATCGTGCCGATGCGTTGATTCACAGCCCACTGTTCCGTCCCCCTTATGCACGCATCAAACCCTCACAAGCATACGCACTCGCACAGCGTTACAAGATCGTGATGTGGGATGTGATATCGCGCGACTACGCGCGATCGCTCTCGCCGAGGCAGTGTCTTCGCAACGTGATCAAGTACCTCACCCCCGGCACGATCATCGTCTTCCACGACAGCCGCAAAGCCTTCCGCAATCTCCGTTACGCCCTTCCCCGGACGCTCGAAAAGATCAAACAGGCAGGTCTTCTCTGCAAAGCGATCAATCTTTAACTTTACGGCATGAAATTCACGTTACGACATACGGATTTATTGTCACAGGCACGCGCCGGTGAGTTTGTCACGGATCATGGCACAGTGCAGACACCCATATTCATGCCAGTGGGTACCGCGGCAACGGTTAAAGGAGTGTTCCACCGCGATGTGCGCGACGAGGCACGGGCACAGATCATTCTGGCCAACACGTACCATCTGTACCTGCGTCCCGGCATGGAGGTGATCGAGGAGGCTGGGGGCGTGCACCGATTTTCGTCGTGGGAAGGTCCCATGCTGACAGACAGCGGCGGATTTCAGGTGTTTTCACTCTCCGGATGCCGCAAGATTAAGGAGGAGGGGGTGCATTTTCAGTCGCATATCGACGGGTCGCGTCACCTGTTCACGCCCGAGAGTGTCATCGACACGCAACGCACCATCGGTGCCGATATCATGATGGCGTTCGACGAATGTCCCCCCGGTGATGCGCCGCACGAATACGCCGCCAAATCCTTGGATTTGACCGAGCGATGGATGGATCGCTGTTTCAACCAGTTCGAGCGCACCTCACCCAAGTATGGACATGGACAGTCGCTGTTTCCCATTATCCAGGGATGTGCATATCCTGACCTGCGTATTCGCGCGGCGCATCACGTGCAACAATACAACGCGGATGGCTATGCGATCGGCGGTTTGGCGGTGGGAGAGCCCATACCAGTCATGTACGAGATGATCGAGACGGTGAATGCCGTACTGCCGAAGGATAAACCTCGCTATCTGATGGGTGTCGGTACGCCGATCAATATCCTGGAGGCGATTGCAAGGGGTGTGGATATGTTCGACTGCGTGATGCCGACACGCAATGGACGCAACGGACAACTCTTCACGTCACACGGGGTGATCAACATTCGCAACAAGAAGTGGGAGCGCGACTTCACACCGCTCGATCCGGAAGGGACATCATTCGTCGACACGACCTACACGCGTGCCTACCTGCATCATCTGGTCGTGTCGGGCGAGATGCTCGGGGCACAGATCGCATCGCTACACAACATAGCTTTCTACCTGCGTCTGGTTGCCGAAGCACGTGAACATATCCTTGCCGGTGACTTCACGCCCTGGAAAGAACGGATGATCAACCAGTTAGGTCAAAAACTATAATTTTCTTTTCTAAAACCCTTCCGTCTTTACTCAACCGCCGCTTTTTAGTGAAAAGGCATCGTAACGATACTTTTTCCCCACCCCCTGCCCCCTCCCCAAGGAGGGGGTGATTTTATTTCGTTTTGAATCATCTGATCGGAGATCAGATGATTCAAAACTTGTTTTACGAGAGAAGCGGATTTTCCTGCTTTTGCGCGCTGCGCGCGCAACGAGAGATTCGTTGTCGCGAGGACAAGAGTTCCGAAGGAGGTTAGTTGTTTTTATGAGAAAATCGTCGAAAACTTGTTTTCGTAAAGATTTACGAATAAAATGAACAGAAACGCTGAAAGCGTTTGTCCTCGCGCAAAGTATGGAGATACGCAGTATCTCCCAAAAGGTTTTGGGGTACACTTTTCTCCGAAAAGGGTACAGTTGGGTCTTAGGGAAGTAAAAAAAGGTTTGAAAAAAGAAAAAGTTATTTGGAACGCAAGTATTCGTCGATAGCTTTGGCGGCGGCACGTCCGGCGCCCATGGCGAGGATCACCGTTGCCGCCCCTGTCACGGCATCGCCTCCGGCAAATACCCCCTTGCGGGTCGTGATGCCTGCGTCGTCGGCTATGATGCCGCCCCAGCGGGTGGTTTGCAGTCCTGCGGTAGTGTTGGCAATGAGCGGGTTGGGTGATGTGCCGAGCGACATGACGACCATTTCGCAGTCGAGGTCGAATTCAGACCCCTCTATGACTTTTGGCGAACGGCGTCCCGACTCGTCGGGTTTGCCCAGCTCCATCCTTACGCAGCGCAGTCCACGCACCCATCCGGTCTCGTCGCCGAGTATCTCTGTTGGGTTGGTGAGCATCATGAACTCAATGCCCTCCTCCCGTGCGTGGTGTACCTCTTCCACGCGGGCGGGCAACTCCTCCTCCGAACGGCGGTACACAATACAGGCCTCCGCTCCGAGACGTTTGGCTGTGCGCACGGCATCCATAGCCACGTTGCCGCCGCCCACGACAGCAGTCCTGCGCCCTACGAATACGGGAGTGTCGCTCTCTTCATCGTAGGCCTTCATGAGGTTGTTGCGCGTAAGGAATTCGTTGGCCGAGACCACCCCGTTGAGGTTTTCGCCGGGGATACCCATGAACTTCGGCAGACCAGCTCCCGAACCTATGAACACTGCCTCGTAACCCTCGTCGTCCATGAGCGAATCGACAGTTACAGTGCGGCCTACGATAATGTCGGTCTCGAACTCGACGCCAAGACGTTTCACCTTCTCCACCTCGCGCGCCACTACGCGCTCTTTCGGCAACCTGAATTCAGGAATACCATACTGAAGCACCCCACCCAATTTGTGGAGCGCCTCGAACACGGTTACTTTGTAACCTAATTTTGCGAGGTCAGCGGCGCAGGTAAGTCCTGCCGGGCCGCTGCCCACTACGGCGACTTTGTGGCCGTTGGGTGTTATTTCCATGTGTTCTTCGAGGCCGTATTCGAGCTCCCAATCGCCCACGAAGCGTTCGAGCTTGCCTATCGAGACCGGCTCGCCCTTCACGCCGAGAACGCACGCCCCTTCGCACTGCGACTCTTGTGGGCACACCCGCCCGCATATCGACGGCAGGAGCGAATCCTGTGCTATTATCTGTGCGGCGGACTCCATATCGCCATCCTTGACCTTCATTATGAAGTCGGGGATCCGTATCGACACGGGGCATTGCTCCACGCATCGCGGACGGCGGCAGTTGAGGCATCGCGATGCCTCTTGTTTAGCCTCATCGAGGCCGTAGCCGTAGCTCACCTCTTCGAAATTCGCCGCCCTGACTTCGGGCGCCTGCTCCCTCACCGGCACCCGCGGTATATTGTTTTTTGCCATTATTTCTCTCGCTTTTTTAACTACTCACTGTCAACTGATAACTGTTGACTGTTAACTGATCCTGCACTTATGGTTTGCCTCGGCCTCCTGGGTGCGGTACATCGTCTGGCGGCGCATGGCCTCATCGAAGTCGATCTGCCATGCGTCGAATTCGGGGCCGTCCACACAGGCAAACTTCGTGTGGCCGCCCACGCTCACGCGGCATGCGCCGCACATCCCCGTGCCGTCGATCATAAGGGTGTTGAGACTGGCTGTCGCCTTTATGCCGTACTCCTTGGCGGCGAGCGCCACATATTTCATCATTATCATCGGGCCTATGGTAATTATCTCATCGTATTCGGCACCGCGGTTGTCGATAAGCTCGCGGAGCATCGCCGTGACGTTGCCGTGGAATCCCTCGCTGCCGTCATCGGTCGCTATGTAGAGATTACGTGCCACCTTGCCGAGTTCATCTGCCAAAAGGATGAACTCACTGTTGCGCGCCCCGACTATCACATCAACGCCTATGCCATGCTCGTGGAGCCACTTCACCTGCGGATATACGGGGGCAGCCCCTACCCCTCCGGCAATGAAGAGGAACTTCCGGTGGCGCAGCTCTTCGATATCTTCATGTATAAATGCCGACGGTTGTCCAAGCGGGCCGGCGAAATCGGGCAGCAGCTCCCCTTCGGCGAGGGCTACTATCTTGCGTGTGGAGACACCCACGGCCTGTATCACAATGCTTACCGTGCCTTTTTCGCGGTCATAATCGGCCACAGTGAGCGGAATACGCTCGCCAGCCTCGCAGGCCCTCACTATAACGAACTGCCCGGGCTGTGCCGAACGGGCTACCCGCGGAGCCTCGACATTCATCAGCCATATATCCGGCGCAAGCTCCCTCTTTTCAATGATTTTAAACATATATTTAATTTTCCATTATCTCAGCTGCCAACCTTACCTCCCTCATAGGATGCTCCGGCTCGTTGACGATTATCGTTATCCCGCCCGTAATGATGCCGTAGTTGCCTGTCGCGTCGAGCGAAACGGTGAACTGCGCAATGCCGCCTGCGGCTATCTCCGTACCCTCTTTTAATGATGTGGACATTCCGCGCCGTGCCGAAACATTGCGTATGACGAGAGGGCTTTTGCCCTGATTGGTCATGACTATCTCTTTGCTTACGGTTTGCCCCGCCGTTACTTTCCCGAAATTGTGAAACGCAGGGGTTATGGCACACTTTGCAGCGAGTGCAGGGTCTTGTCCGTCGAAGTTGTCCACGGCAATGGCCGAAACGGTTATCGGCAGCTCGCAACGGCGGCCGTCGATGGAGAGATATACCATGCCGGATATTGTACCGTAGATAGGCTCTGCGCCCCGCAGGTCGTAGGTAATCGTTACGGCGGCTCTCTCTCCTGCGGCCCGAGCGTCGGGTACGACAGCCGTAAGCTGTCCGCCGTCCGTGATCTCGTCAATATCTACCGCTACACGCTTATTCGCAGTATTAATGAGTTCGACAACCATCGAATTTACCGAGCCGTTCTCTATGTAGGCAAACGGGACATGCAGCCTGTCGGCGCGGATGCCCGACTCCAAAGAGAAGGGATATGCCTCAGCCTGCGAACGCGGTTTACCTGTGATGTCGGCCTTTACGGTTAGCAACTCGCGCCCCTTGCCATTGTTGTAAAATACGGTTACCGTCCGCGTGATGCGCCCTTTGAAGTTTGCGGGATTGAACTTTACCTCTATCGTGCCATCCTCCCCGGGACGCACGGGCTCCCTCCTGTATGCCGGAGTGGTGCATCCGCAGGAGCTTTGCACCCTCTCGATAACAACAGGCGCCTGCGAAGTGTTCGTAAACCGGAACACGTGCGACACAGGCCCGTCGGCCTCCTCGATAGCGCCGAAATCACAGACAGTCTCTTCGAACGACAATGCCGGCCTCTCCTGCGCCGCACACAACTGGTATGCCGACAGAGAGACAATAAGCGCCACTGTTATAGTAAACGACTTCATTATAGCTAATTACGAATTACGAGTTGCGA
>DBDB01000086.1:6205-6415 GCA_002293345.1 Alistipes sp. UBA943 | reverse complement strand
TGCATCGAGCCGTCCAGCTTGCGGAATAGGGCCGTGAAGAGCGCCTCGCACGTCTCTCGATCACCCCAAGAGAGCTTCGCGGGGGTTCTGACGACCAGTTTTCGTTCGCTCACGAGCCGGTCGATTAGGGATTTGATGTTGTCCATGGTGGTTATTTTTGCGTGTTGAATTTGTCCAAAAGTTTGCGGCGGCGCTCGTCGTCCTCGGGTT
>DBDB01000086.1:0-6175 GCA_002293345.1 Alistipes sp. UBA943 | reverse complement strand
TGGCGATGCTTTTGTCGATGATCGTCCGGGCGAGCGCCGGGTCGCCGCGGGCGTAGTTGCGCAGCATCGTGTGGAACTTCTTCACCGACAGCTCGGATTTGTAGTTCTCGTTGCGGCTTCGCTTATACTCCAACCACGACTCGACCAACTCGCGCCACTCCGTCTCATGGATAAAATCTATCTTTATCTTTTTAGAAAGAGATATATTTTTATCTATATATGGTGACGTTTTGTGTGTCAAATCGGTACTGCAAACGGGGGTTTGTGCGACAGGTTGCGGGACGTTTTCTGTGTCCGTTTGTGGGACACTTTGTGCGACGGATTGTGTGTCAAAATGGTACAGCGGGATGAGTTTGTAGAGCGCCGAGCGGTTACCCTCGCGCTCGCGGAAGTCGATCAGACCGACCTCCTTGAGGGCCATTCGCGTGCGATACACATTGCGGCGTTCCAACTGGGCGCGTGCCTCCAATGTGCTGACGGGGATCGACAGCTCCTCAGGCCAGCCCGCCTTGTGGGCCAGGTACATCAACCCGTGCCATAGGGCAATCGCCGCCGGTGAAAGCGGGGTCATCTCCAGCCGGTCGTAGAACAAGCGTATCTCCGCCAAATAGTTCATCGGCGGGCTCCGTAGCAATAGTTTTGGGCATTTGCCGGACGAGTAAGCAGTTCGTCCAAAGGATTCACAAGGGGCATCGCGGGGACGGATTCGATGAACTGGTCCCGAATGCGAAAGACCTCCGAATAGCTAATAAAGACCCGCCCTCCGATGCGGATGTAGTTAATATAACCCGTGTTGTGCCATCGTTCGATGGTACGATACGACACGCCGAAGGTCTCTGCAGTCTGTTTTTTGGAGAGGAGCTTCCTGCCAAGCCCCAGCACTGCCCCGGGGTCTTTGATGATGGTATCCATAACTTTGTGCTTTTGGTTTACGGCAGCAAAGTTGGGATACGGCAAAACAGAAAGTGGGATACTACCCGCAGCAGTACCCCTGATTTTGTTCGTAACTCGTTGATTTACAGGTATGATTTTTTCGCCTCTTCCATCAACGCATACTTCATGCTGTCGATAAAAGGCGTGACATTTTTCTTACGAGCCAGCAATCGGGACTTGGTCTCATACAACTTATTGACCGTGATTCCCAATATCGCCTCAAATACGCGCACAATATCAGAAAAAGCCATCGGCTCCCCGGACGGCTTGAGAAATTTCCCCGTAAGTTGGAGGGGCGTGATGTATTCGAGAAGTTCCGTTGGCTTGCCATTCCAGCGGGCAAGCGCTTTATGATCCTCCGGAAACGAGAGAAAGCGTTCCGGGTATTTCAACTCCAACTCAATGAGCCGAAGCTCGGAGTCGATCAAATAAAAAGCCTCCTTGAGAAGGCTACGCTGCTGTACATTTTTTTCCCGCTCCGGTGTCGGGGTACTCTAAATGAACACGGAGGACTGCACGTGCATACTCAAGGGTTCGGGTTCGTTCAGCGAGGTTGGATTCGGATGTGCAGTAATCGCGCAACACCTCTTCGAACTCGTCGATAACAGGCTTAGGATCCGGGCAGACGGCGCAGGATGTGCCGACCATACCCCACAGTTTGGTGTGGTCTAACTTTTTCATAATTTTTTACGGGGTTCATAATAAGACGATTTTCCGGCTCGCAGTGACCGGAAACTATTACACTTTCCTACAAAAATCGTACAAATATAGTCATTTATCCCAAAATACAATATTTTCTACTTTATCCCAGATCGGCGAAATATCACTATCTTTGTAGTGTTATGATCGATTTAACCAGACTTCAAAAGTTCGTCGCACGCCGCCGGGTGGCGTTTATCGCCTCGGTCGACGGGGCGGGGTTTCCGAACCTCAAAGCAATGCTCCCGCCACGAAAGATGGAGGGTCTGAAAACCTTCTATTTCAGCACCAACACCTCGTCGATGCGCGTCGCACAATATCGCGAAAACCCGCGTGCGTGCATCTATTTTTATCGAAAACGATTCCTGAAATACCAGGGTGTAATGCTCATCGGCACAATGGAGGTACTCGAAAACGAGGCCACAAAACGCGCCATGTGGCGCGCGGGCGACAAGATTTATTATCCCGGCGGCATATCCGACCCCGACTATTGCATCTTGCGTTTCACCGCTGTTTCGGGGCGATACTACTGCAACCTGAAGACCGAGAGTTTTGAAGTCGAATAGATTTATGGCACAGCACAACCGCGAAAATTGCCCGTTCCTGCCCCTTATCCGCCACTCTGCAAATAAACTCGTGAAATCCTTGCCCGCGTGGGGATATTTTTGCTAATTTTGGCAGATATATCGAAATCGCGATGGCAGACTCGAAGTTTTTCACCAACGAGGGTAAAAACACCCTATACAGCAAGTTCAGCGGCATTATTCAGGAGATGCTCGGGCTACATAGTTTTCATGCGGTCGTGGGCTATTTCCGGTCGTCGGGCTATTTCAAAATCCGCAAGGAGTTCCAGACGATGGAGAATCCGCCCAAGATTCAGATACTGATCGGCATCAACATCGACAACATCTACCGCAAGCATAACAGGACGATGATGTTTCTCAATACGCCGGAAATTGTCGATGAGGCGAAGGAGCGCTACAAGCAGGATTTTTTGAACGATGTGCGCGATGCAGGGTATTACAAGGACATTGAGGAGGGTATTTTGTTGTTGGTCGACGACATAGAGGCCGGTCGGGTTGAACTGAAAATCCACCCTACGCGCGATCTCCACGCCAAGTTCTATCTATTTCTGCCAGAGAAACACACCAAACACTCCGACGGCTGGGTCATCATGGGATCGAGCAATCTTTCGGAATCGGGGCTCGGGCTGACCAAAGCACCACGGTACGAGTTGAACGTGTCGATGAAAGATTACGACGACGTGGCATTCTGCAAAGAGGAGTTCGACAAGCTGTGGAAACAGGGTGAACCGATCACATTCGAGGATATCGACGGGTATCGTAAGAAAACCTATCTCGGCCAAAATCCCACGCCGTATGAGCTGTACATGAAGATGTTGATCGACAACTTCGATGGACAGGTTGAGGATAACTTCTCGCTCGATATGCCGGAGGGATTCAAAAAGCTGAAATACCAAGACGATGCCGTGAAGGACGGTTATCAAAAACTCTTGAAAAACAATGGTTTTTTTCTTGCCGATGTGGTGGGTCTCGGAAAAACGGTCGTGGCAACGATGATCGCGAAGCGTTTTATCGAAGAGAACGGCATTCGTAATACGAAAGTACTGGTGATCTATCCGCCCGCGCTCGCAGGAAACTGGAAGGAGACCTTCAAACAGTTTGGCATTGAGCGCAATACGCGATTTATTCCCTGTGGCAGCCTCGACAAAATCCTCGAAGGGCGTGACAACTACCCGCCTGAAGAGGAATACGACTTGATCCTTGTCGACGAGGCGCACCGTTTCCGTGGCGACACATCGGGGATGTACGACTCGCTTCAGCGAATTTGCAAAGCCGAACGTATCAACGAGGGCGGTGTTCCGGGGAAACGAAAAAATGTGATGCTGATTTCGGCGACTCCATTGAACAACCGCCCGGACGACCTGTACAACCTGCTGTTGCTGTTCCAGGACAAACGAAACTGCACCATTGACGGCATTCCGAATCTCCACGAAGAATTTTCTCGCTGGATCAAGCAGTATAAGTCGATCATGAGCTCCAAAAATGAGATGGTGGACGTCGCTGCGGTGGATGCCTTGTATAATGAGATTCGCAACAAGGTCATCGACAAGGTAACGGTTCGGCGTACGCGCAACAACATCAAAAACGACGATGAATACCGTGCTGACCTCGAGGAGCAGAAGATCGAGTTCCCCGAAATCGAGATGCCTCGCCAAGTAGAATATGTGCTCCCGTCCGACCTGAAAACGCTGTTCGGAGACACGATGCGGCTTCTGACCGAAGAGATCAAATATTCGCGTTACCGTGCCATTGAGGCCTTGACGATTTCCGATCGAGATGTTCGTTATCCCGGCGCGGAGCAGACATCGCAATCATTGGCCTCAATCTATCGTACCCATATGGTAAAGCGATTGGAGAGTAGCTTTTTTGCCCTTCGTCGATCGTTGCACAACTTGCGTAATGCCACCCAGGGGATGATCGACATGTTCGATAAAGACACAGTTGTTATCCTGCCGGAGTTGAGGGTCAAGGAACTGCAAGCGCAAGATTTTGACTTGGAAGAGATCATCGAAAGAGGTATCGACAAATTCGGCATTCCGAGGGATCATTTCGTCTACAAACGCACCGACTTTAAGCCGGAATTTCTCGACAACCTTCGCTCAGATGTCGCCATTCTCGATGAATTGATTCGGCGCTGGGAGGCGATAAAGGATCAAGATCCGAAGTTGGATGAGTTCGTGCGGCTGCTCGAAGGCGAGATTTTCGATCCAAAACTCAACCCGACCAAAAAACTCGTCGTGTTCTCGGAGAGCAAGGACACGATCGCCTATCTGCTGGATCAACTACAAAAACGACTCGGACGCAAGGATATTCTCGCCGTATCGTCGGACGATCGCAAGAAGCTATTCGATGATATTCAGGCGAACTTCGATGCAAACTACAAAACACAAAAAGACGATTACCAAATCATCATCTCAACCGACGTGCTGGCCGAGGGTGTGAACCTGCACCGGGCGAATATCATCGTCAATTACGACACTCCGTGGAATGCCACACGCCTGATGCAGCGTATAGGTCGTGTCAATCGTATAGGCAGCAAGGCGGGCAAGATCATCAACTATATGTTCTACCCCTCGGCGGAGGGCGATGCGCAGATTCGCCTCTATAAAAACGCGGTGGTGAAGTTGCAGGGCTTCCATTCGGCATACGGCGAGGATTCCCAGATCTACTCCCGCGAAGAGATCGTCGGGCAGTTCGAGCTGTTTAACAAAAATATCGACGACAATGTGGATCGCACGCTCGCACTCCAGCGGGAGGTGCGTGCACTTTTTGTCGATGACCCCGACACGTACTATCGGATCAAATCATTGCCCTACAAATCCCGTACGGCCCGCACATTGAAGGAGAGCAAAACATCGCTCCAATCAAATACGAGCCTTGCCTACATCTCCTCGTCGTTCAAACGGGAATTCTATCTGATCAAAGACAAAACGGTAACGGACATCGATTTTCTCCAGGCAGCGGAGTATTTCCGAGCTAAACCCGACGAGCCGGGTTATACTGTGCCGGAGAATCACTGGCAACAGGTCTCGATGGCGCAGGGAAAGTTCGACAACGATGTGACGAAAATGCTGGACGACGACACGAAAGCTTCCATCGGAAACGATAAAAACACGGGATTGATTCTCAAAATGTTGGGCGAACTCGCTCGCCATGCCGAGGGAAGCTATGCCGAAAACGTGAAGATTTTGCAGAAATACGTCGAGCACGGCACCTACCAGCGCCTAACCCGAGATCTTTTACGCCTGGTGCGCCAGCGCAAAAGGGATGTGGATAGCAAAATCGACTACGAAGCGGAGATTCGCCGATTTGTGGCCAAATACCATCGCTCGAAACCTGTTTCCATCAAAGAGGAGAACGATATTCTGCCACGCATCATCATATCCGAAAGTTTTATAGACCCCAAAGAATAGCCACATGGATTTTTCGCAAAAGATCGACAGAGAGGAGTTACGGGAGGTTTTTCGGCGTCCGTTCGATCCCGAGATTTGGAAAACCTTGCTCTTGGATGTGTTCGGAGCTAACAAACTGTATCATGAACCAAGGCTGCGCGAACTCGACAACGGGGATAATGCGAAGGTTCAGGGCTATGACTTGGGCGAGATCGTTACGCCCGACAAATATACAATTGGACTGTTCCAATTCGAGATCAAGGAGGGGCACAATATCCCGATGAACAGGGTCGGCCTCCGAGGATTGGTAGAGCGAGAGATAAAATACGTCTACGATGCCGCCCTTGTGGTCTATTACAACGACAAGCAATGGCGATTGTCGTTTATCTGTGACATCAAAGGCGAGAAGACCGCCCCAAAACGATTTACCTACGTTTTCGGTGACCCGGGCCAGACCTATCGCACCCCCATCAAAAACTTCGAGTTAATTAAATCGAAAGGTGCATCGAAGGATGTTATCCATGAGGCCTTCTCGGTCGAGCAACTCAACAAAGAGTTCTTCAAGGG
>DBDB01000047.1 GCA_002293345.1 Alistipes sp. UBA943 | reverse complement strand
TTCCAAAAAAGCGACAGTTGGGTACTGGGGAAGTAAAAGCGGCAGTTTGAAAGAAAAAGTTACAGATTTTCCCAGTCGTTGAGGTCGAATGTGTGCTTCGGTGCCTGTGGCACATTTACAAAAAATCGCTCGCCGGTGATGCGTTCCAGTTCCGATACCGACACGATGGCGGCATATTCGCTTGGACGTAACGGGTTCATGTTGGATTCATACGCATGGTGTTCCACCAGTACAGCCACGCATTGCAACTCGTCCGCCGTGCACTCCGCCACCCATCTATCGACATGTCCGCGTGTACGCATCAGCACTTTGTAGTAATGTGTCGGGATTGTCGATCCGGAAACTTGGCGTTGGTCGTCACTCCAGTAGCAACCCGTGACGGTGTAGAGTGTATCGGCATGTCCTTGCCACTGCGTGTCGACCCAATCTTCGAGACGGTTCCATGCACCGCCACCCGAGTTGAAATAGTACGGTTGCCCGATCTGCGGGGCAATGTTGGTGTGGTAGAAGACCTGCTCATTGGCCACGCGACTCACCAACCGGTCCGCCGAACGCAACAAGTGTCCTCGTGTGTACCCTTCCCACTTTTTCACTTGGGGGAAGATGAGTGTGGGGTCGTTCTTGTAGGAGTTTTTACGCTCGACGTTCCTCGCGGCATAGAACTCGTGCAGCGGGGCCGCGACCCACACGGGACACATCCGTTCGCGACTGTAACACGCCGTGAAGTTACGGGCATGATGCCCCTCGGGGGTGTCGACATCCGTGACATGATGCACATAGTAGAGATCCGCCGTTTCACCCGGCAACTCTGCCCACCCCTCGCGATACACCTCGTAATCCGTGGGTTGCAAAACGGTCGGGAAGAGACTCGTGTCGGGAATCGGTAGCTCACTTTCAGCCGGTTCCTCGACGAGGGGTGGCAGGGGCAGTGGATCCGTGGCAAACCCGCCTCCAGCCTCTCCATCCCCTCCGCATGCGAGCAGCAGCAACGGCATAATTATCGCAAACACTCTTGAAAGTAGTTCCATAGGTTATCGTTGGGTACCGGAGCTTCGATTTTCAATACACCCCGCGGGGATGCTCCGCCACAGGATGGAGAGGCGGTAGCTTGGGCGGGGTGAACAGGATGCACAAATTCCACCCTGCGCGAATGCAGGGCGATACCTCCGTCGGGGTTGGAGCGTTTGGCACCGTACTTCAGGTCACCCTTGATGGGGCACCCTATTTTGGTGAGCTGTGCCCGTATCTGGTGGTGGCGTCCCGTGAGCAGTTCAACCTCCAACAGCGTGTACCGGTCGCTCGATGCCGCGATTTTGTATCGCAACCGTGCCTCCTTGGCCTCTTTCACGGGTGCATCCAACGCTTTGGATTTGTTACTCTTCGGATCGCGAAGGATGTAATGCTTCAATTCAACGACATCACCCCCCGGGGTGCTTGCCGCAGGCATAGCTTGGGCGGTGAGACGGGTTTCGGTGATCGCCCAGTATGTTTTGTGAATCTCTCCGTTGCGGATCATCTCGTTCAGACGGGTCAGAGCCTTCGACGTTTTGGCGAAGATCACCACGCCGCTCACCGGCCTGTCGATACGGTGCACCACGCCCAGAAACGCATCGCCCGGTTTACCGCCACGCTCTTTCAGGAACGCTTTGATCGCATCCTCGATACCGGATTCTCCCGACGGGTCCGCCTGCACGAGGTCACCTATGTGCTTATTGACCACGATCAAGTGGTTATCTTCATACAGAATATCGTCCGGTGTAAACATGGGCAGAGGGTTGCGGAGGGTTATAGTTTGAAGGTGAAAGGTAGTAATTTTTCGGCGGAATCCACCACGGTGGCGGAATCCCCGCTCGCCATGATGACACGTATCGGTGTACCCTGACGACGCTCGGCATCCAGCATCACCTGACGGCACTGTCCGCAGGGGTAACACTCGCGGGTGGCGGGGTTGGAGGCAATGGCAAACGACTCGACAGGGTCATCGCTATGCCTGTCCTCCCAGTGGAACAGCAGCACCCGTTCGGCACACATTCCGGCGGGGAACACCTCGCTCTCCTGGTTGCTTCCGTGGAGGATCTTACCGCTTTTGAGCCGTGCCGCGGCACCGACCCGGAAGTTCGAGAACGGCGCATAGGCACGCACCAATGCCGATTGTGCCTCGGTGACCAGTGCCCGATCGTCGGGAGACAGCTCCTGCAAGGAGGCGTAGTGTTCGTAGTCGAAAGAGTATTTCATGCCATTTTCTCGTAAAGATAGTTTTGATTTTTTGCTAAACGCAAAAAATCAAAACGAAAATTAAATCACCCCCCCCTCGGGGAGGGGGCAGGGGGTGGGGAGAGCGGCGCTATACGACGCTCCAACTTCACCACATTCTCCACATGGTGCGTATGCGGGAACATATCCACGGGCTGCACCGCCACCACCGTGTAGCTCTCCGACAGCAGTGCCAAATCCCGTGCCTGAGTGGCGGGGTTGCAACTTACATATACGATCCGTTCGGGTGCCGCACGCAGGATCGTCTCCAACACCGGTTCATCCACCCCTGCACGCGGAGGATCGAGAATGATCACATCCGGGCGCCCGTTCTCCGCCACGAACGCGTCGCTCATGACGTTTTTCATGTCACCGGCATAGAATACCGTGTTCGCAATGCCGTTCAGTTCCGAATTGATGCGTGCATCCGCGATCGCCTCCTCGACATACTCCACCCCCACCACCTTGGCACACGCGCGTGCACAGAAATTGGCGATCGTACCCGTACCGGTATAGAGGTCGTACAGCACGTCGGTCGGTTTCAGATTCGCAAACTCACGTGCCACGCGATACAACACCTCCGCCTGCCGCGAATTGGTCTGGTAGAACGATTTTGCTCCGATTTTGAAGATGAGTCCCTCCATCGTTTCGGTGATATGATCTTTACCGCGGTAGAGGATCGGTGTCTGATCGGCGATCGAGTCGTTGAGTTTCTCGTTGACGATGTAGAACAGCGATGTGATCTCGGGAAACTTGGCTGTCAGGTGATCCAGCAGAGCCGTGATTTTGGGCTGATCGTCTTGATAAAAAACCACAATGACCATCACCTCTCCCGTCGTGCTCGTTCGCACCAGCAGGCTCCGCATCAGCCCCTCGTGCGCACGCATGTTGTGGAACGTGTAACCGTGCTCGATGCAGAATTTGTAGGTTTCCGTCCTTATGGCGTTGGACGGGTCCGGCTGCAACCAGCACTTGTCGATCTGCAACACTTTGTCGAACATGCCGGGAATATGGAATCCCAATGCCGGTGTCATCTCCACCCCTGAGGCCAGTTCTTCACTGGTCAACCACCCTCGATCGGCGAACGTGAATTCCAACTTGTTACGGTAGAAAGTCGTCTCTTCGGAACCCAGGCATGGCTTCACTTCCGGAAGATCGAGCCTGCCGATACGTGTCAACTGGTCGCGCACCTGTTCCGTCTTGAAGCGCAGTTGCTCGGCGTATGGCAGGTTTTGCCATTTGCATCCGCCGCACACCCCGAAATGTTCACAGAACGGTTCCGTACGCAAGGGTGATCGCGTGATCCACCGCACGACACGCCCCTCCATGTACCGTCGCCGCTTGGAGGTGATCTGCACATCCACCACGTCACCCGGCACGGTCAACGGCACAAATACCACCACCCCTCCGTCCCATTTCCCGATGGCTTTTCCTTCGGCGGCGAGTGTGGTGATCTCCAATCCCTCCAGCAACGGAAGCGATCCTTTTTTTCTCATCCCACAAATATACTTCTTTTTTCTTTTTTTCCTCCCACTGCCCCTTTTTGAGAAAAGCGGCACCAAAAACTTTCAAAAGTGCTCCGCACTTAGAATACGTCTTCCCTAAATTTCCGCGCGGACAACGCTTTCAGCGTTCTGGTCATTTTGCATCTGATTTTTTTATGTGAGTAAACTCCCAACAAAATCTTCTGCAAAACGTCCTACCGCACTACGCGCGGTTTGTCCTCGCGACCAAAAATCTCAGACCCTGAAAGGGTCGTGGCTGAAAACGAGAAGGCTGCGTCAAGTTTACTTGTAAAGCAGACTGCACGTTTTTGAACACAAAAATTCTGCAAGAATTTGAGATTTGGGGCGCGCAAATTATGGAGATACGCAGTATCTCCCAAAAGTTTTTGGTGCCGCTTTTCACTAAAAAGCGGCGGTCTTGAAAAAAAGGTCTTAGGGAAGTAAAAAAGAAAAAGTTAAGTATCTTTGCGTCAAGATGAGAGTTACGATATTGGGGAGTGCGAGTGCGAAACCGACTGCGGGTCGTCATCCGGCGGCCCAGGTGGTCAATATACACGAGCAACTCTATCTCGTCGATGCGGGAGAGGGGGTGCAGCGGCAATTGTTTCGGTATGGCATCAACCCGTTGAAACTGCGCGGTGTGTTCATCTCGCACCTGCATGGGGATCACATGTACGGGCTATTTCCACTGATCTCCACATTGGGGCTGTTCGGTAAAAAAACACCACTCAAAATATTTGCACCAGCACCGTTCGGCGAAATCTTGGAGTATCACCTGCGCTATTTCGGTGAACCTCCGTATGCCGTCGAGTGGATCCATGTCGACACGACCAAACACCAGATCGTCTTCGAGAGTAAAACCGTGGAGGTGTGGAGCGTGCCGTTGCGACATCGGATCCCCACGTCGGGGTACCTGTTTCGTGACAAAAAGTCGGGACGTTCGTACGCCTATCTCTCCGACACCAGTTGGGCACCACCCGCCGCTGCGTATGCCCAAGGGGTCGATCTGATGTATCACGAGGCGACGTACGCCGATGAACTGCGACGTACCGCCCGAAAACGGGGCCATTCGACGGCGATTGAGGCTGCTCGCATGGCCGCGGCGGCGGGCGCGCGGAAACTCCTCATCGGTCACTATTCGTCGCGTTACAAGGACGAGGAGGTGCTGGTGAACGAGGCACGTGCCGTATTTGAAAACACCCTCCCCGCTACGGAAGGGACGACATTCGACGTGCCATGATCACGAAAGCAGACATACTGTTGGTGCGTTCGCTGGCCGACAAACGGGTACGTATGGAGACGGGGTTGTTCGTTGCCGAGGGGCGTAAACTCGTCACGGATCTCGAAGCATCGGGGTTACGTGTCGTGAAAACGTTCGCCGGCAAGGATGCCGAACGGGCGTCCCTCCTGAAAACCCCGACGGATATCGTGGCATTGTTCGAGATCCCGCAACACACGTTCGATCCCGACCCGTCTCGCGACCTTATTCTTACTCTCGACGATGTGCAGAATCCGGGTAATGTGGGTACGATCATCCGTCTCGCCGACTGGTTCGGCATCCGCGACATTATCTGCTCCCCCGCAACCGCCGACTGTTACAACCCCAAAGTCATTCAAGCCACGATGGGCTCCATAGCACGCGTGCGGGTGCACTACACCGATCTCGTGACGTGGCTATCGGGAGTCGGGTCACCTGTTTACGGAACTTTTCTTGAGGGTGACAATGTCTACACAACGCCCCTGACACCCAACGGCATCATCGTCATGGGCAACGAAGGGCAAGGCATCTCTCCCGCTCTGGAATCACTCGTGACACGTAAAATATCCATTCCCCGGTTCGGTCACGATGCCGAGTCACTCAACGTCGCAATCGCCACCGCCATCGTGTGCTCCGAGTTTAGACGTCGATGATTTTTTCTAAAAAGCGACAGTTGAGACAAGGCGTAAGGTTTTAGGAAAAAATATTATCTTTGCGTTCAAACAAAAATATTATCGAGCCATGAAAAAAATAATTTTATCTTTTGTTGCAGTTTTGGCCGCGCTGACGGTATCGGCACAGTCGAATTTATCCGAGACTTACACGCGTGCCGTGGAGGCATTCAACGCGAAGGATTACCCCGCCGCGGCATCCAATTTCGAGAAGATTATCGACCTGGCAGGCGACTCGTCGGATGTTGAGGAGCAGGAGTGGGTCGGTACATCGAAACAGTTCTTGCCCCGTGCCTACTTCATGATGGGCGGTGCGGCCGTGCAACAGGGTGATAACGACACGGCATTGCAACATTTCAGTCGTTCCGCGGAGTTGGCTGAACTGTACGGTAATCTTCAACAGGCGAACCAATCTAAACAGTGGGTGGCGAATGTCTACATGAAACAGGCCGGTGACGCGTTCAACGCGAAGGATTACGCGACGGCGATCGCGATCTATATGAAAGGTTACGAGGCCGATCCCCGCAACACGCAAATGGCGCTGAACCTGGCGATGAGTCATGCAGAGCTGGGCATGGCCGGATTGGACTGGGTGGAGTATGCCAAGGCGATGCGTGTTTACAGTGCGGTTGCGACGTTGGACAATCCCAAATTTGCCGACGATGCCGCGATCGCGCGCGACAGAATTGTTGCCTATACGAATAACATGGTGATCCAAATGCAGACACTGTTCGCGCAGAAAAATTATGCCGATTTGTTGTCGCATGCCGAGGCAGCCGAAACCACGTTGACGGACGAAACGGCCCTGAGCAATGTTTATTTCCTCGTCGGTGCGACACACAATGCCCTCGACCAGAAAGCGCAAGCGATCGCAGCATTCCGTAAAGTGACGGCTGGTCCCAACGTTTCCGCGGCCCGCCAAGCTGCCGATCAACTCGCGAAACAGTAGGTTCTTTATTCAAGATCGCTCGCTTTTCCTTCCCTAAGCCCCAACTGTACCCTTTTCGGAGA
>DBDB01000031.1 GCA_002293345.1 Alistipes sp. UBA943 | reverse complement strand
GGGTTGGCGAGACTCATAACACTCCCACTCGCCAACCCGTTTTAGCGCGCTTCGCGCGGTTTGTCCGCGCGACCAAAAATCGCAGACCCTGAAAGGGTCGTGGCTGAAAACGAGAAGGCTGCTACAAGTTTACTTGTAAAGCAGACTGCACGTTTTTGAACACAAAAATTCTGAAAGAATTTGAGATTTGGGGAGCGCAAAAGGAGGGATACGAAGTATCCAGAAAAGTTTTTGGTGTCGCTTTTCACTAAAAAGCGACGGTTTAAAAGAACAAAAAATAGCGCGGGGAGGTAGCGTCGTCACCGGGCGCGCGCATGTCTCGCTCCGCGAGCCATTATGAAGTGGTGCCCACTTCATCGGCCCTATGGGCCGTGGCGCGCGCCACGCCTCACACAAACCGGCCATCGCGCATCGAGAGGTGTCGATCGGCATGTTTGGCAAGCTCTTCGTCATGTGTCACGAGTACCACGGTCTGTCCCAAACGTTCGCGCAGGTCGAAAAAGAGGCGATGCACCTCCTCTTTGTTAGCGGTATCGAGATTCCCGGATGGCTCGTCGGCAAGCAACACGCCGGGTGCATTGACAAGTGCACGTGCAATGGCGACACGTTGCTGTTCCCCTCCGGATAGTTGCGACGGCTTGTGATTCATGCGCAACGTAAGTCCCACGATATCAAGCAGTTCCTTCGCGCGACGTTCCACTTCGGATTTGGGTCGATGTCCGACGAATCCGGGTATGCACACGTTTTCGAGTGCGGTGAATTCGGGCAGAAGATGGTGAAACTGAAACACGAATCCAATCTCCTCGTTACGGAATCGCGACAGAGCTTTGTCGTTGAGCAGGTCCGGACACTTGCCATTGATCTCCAACGTGCCGGTATCTGGACGCAGCAACGTACCGATGACTTGGAGGAGTGTGGTTTTCCCGGCACCGCTGGCACCCGTGATGGCGACGATCTCTCCTCGCGACACCTCCAACGAAACGTCTCGCAGTACCTGCAACTCGTCATAGCGTTTACTGAGGTGTTCGGCCCTGATTATTTTATCTGCATTTTTCATAGCACTCAAAAATCTTTACGGTATCGACGGCCTCCCGCACATCATGCACCCGAAGTATCGTGGCACCCTGACGCAAACTCTCCCATCCGAGGGCTATCGTTCCCGGAAGAGATTCGGCAGGCGTGACACCCAATAGATTGTATATCATCGACTTACGCGACACACCACTCAGTATCGGCATCCTGAATCGTTTCAGTCGGTGCAACCCGTGCAGCAACTCGTAATTCTGTATCAATGTTTTTGCGAACCCGAATCCCGGATCCGTCACGATCTTGTCGATCCCATGGGCATGGAGTTGCGCGATTTTCTCTTCGAAATACCGTTCCACTTCGGTCGTCACACCACCATCATCATACTGCGTGTGTTGCTGCATCGTCTCGGGACGTCCCCTCATGTGCATCGCTATGTAGATCGCATCCGCCTCTGCCACAGCGGCATACATCTTCGGGTCAAGCTCACCCGCCGATATGTCGTTGATGATCACATCATGTCGCAACGTGGCGGCGCGTCGGGCTATTTCGTTCCGAAATGTGTCTATCGACACAGGAACGCAGGGTGCCACATCCGTGGCGACCTGCATTCCCAGCCCGACGCGCCGCCACTCCTCATCGACACTCACGGGATCCGCTCCCGGACGCGACGAGTAACCGCCAATGTCTATAACGTCACACCCCTCCGCCACGATCTCCTTGACACGTGTTTCGATGGCCTGCCGTTCCGAAGTGCGGCTGCCGGCATAGAACGAATCGGGTGTCACGTTCACGATCCCCATCACACACGGTGAGTAGAGTTTGAAGTAGGTGTGGAATTTCGACACTTTATGCCGTAAATCGTCTTCGGATCCGTTGTTCTGTATCACAAAATCGGCACGCTCGAATCCTCCCTGCGCAGCGATACGCATACGGATATGTGCTTCGTCGTATCCATCCCGTCGCCGCACCCACTCGACACGCTGCTCCACAGTCGCTTCCACCGTTAGCGTTACATCGAAATATCGCTCCAACCCTGCCGAGAATAGCAGTGCGCTCTCCATGATCACATATTTCGGCTCTGAAGATGGGATATTTTTGTGGAATTTTGTGGGACAAGTTTTGCCGTTACGCAGTGAGGAGGAGGGGGGATGTACAAGAGGTACCTCCCCCTGACGAGGTGCAAGGCGCGGTGAAAATTGCCCACAAAAAACACAAAAATCGGCCATCACAGCCGGATGCACCATGGCATTCAGGGCTGCCAATTCCTCGGGATTCGAGAAGACGCGGGAGGCCAGTTCCGCGCTGTCGATTGTCCCGAACCGTGTCACGATTTGGGAGCGCAGGGGATCTTGCGACATGAGACGCTTGGCCTCGCGATCGGCCTCGTATACAGGCACCCCCAACTCGGCAAACAACCGGCAAACCGTCGATTTACCACTCCCTATGCCGCCCGTAACGCCAACCTTAATCATTGATTTTTGATTTTAGGAGAGCATATTTTGCATTGAGCGCCGGAGAGAGCGAGGGAGCGTACTCGACGTACGTGACCGAGTGAATGACAAGGATGTGCGAAATCTGCCCCATAAAATCAAAAATCATCTTTTTCGGGGATCGAAGATCCGCACCGCCCCCTCGACGGAGAGTATCCGCACATCATTCAGGTGGGATGATATAGCTCCTTGCAGGGATGCCGAATCCAACAGCAACGAATCCTGAGCCTCGCCATACAACCGCTTGTAACGCAACTCGGAAATCGACATCCGCACCGTGCCACGTTTCGTCACCCGGTATTTCAACAGGTTCGTTCCCAATCCCTCAGCCACACACTCGACCTGAAACCGTTCTCCATCGACATTGAGTTTCAGAGGAAGGTTAGTCGTATAGGCATGACCCAGTTTGGCCATGTACCACAGCACCACCGACACCGCGAGGAGCGTCAGGAACATCGGCGAAAACGAACGTTTCAATCGTGAAAAAAATCCCATAACTCTGTAAAGTTACGGGATTTTTTTGGATTCGACAACCTATTTCCAAATTGTGTTCAGAGTGGTCCTCAGACAACACCGGTCGAAGTCGGGAGCGAGGGAGTGTACTCAGCGTACATGACCGAGGGCCCGGCAAGCCGGTGGCAGGATCAGGGCCGCTATCAACGCAATTTATTTTTGCGCATGAAGCTGTACGCCATCGGCGTGGCAATAAAGAGCGTGCACAACGTACCCACCACAACACCCAGGACCAGCGCGAAAATAAATCCGCGAATCGTCTCACCGCCGAAGATCAGGATCGCCAGCAACGTCACGAGTGTCGTACCGGAGGTATTGATCGTACGGGAGAGAGTCGAGTTCAGTGCCGCGTTCACATTCTCACGCAACGCACGTTTCGGATAGAGTCCGAGATACTCACGGATACGGTCGAATACCACCACCGTGTCGTTGATCGAGTAACCGATAATCGTCAGGATGGCCGCGATGAACGCCTGGTTGATTTCGAGGTTGAACGGCAGCACACCATAGAGGAGCGAGTAGACACCGATCACAAAGAACGCATTGACAGCCAGCGCCGCTGTGGCACCGAGCGACATGGACCACTTGCGGAACCGCAAGGCGATGTAGAGACCGATCGCGACGAGTGAGAACAGCACAGCCCAGATGGCGCTCCACGTCATGTCTTTGGCGATCGACGGGCCTACCATGTCGGCGGTGAGGATACCATTCACGTCATTTTGTGTGTTGCGGAAGTTATCGAACGACAGGTCGTAACTGTACATCGGTTTCAAGGCGTCGTACAGGATATGATCCACCTCGTCGGTAGCCGTATCGGACGTGTCGTTGTACTTGTACTGTGTCACGATACGCATCTGATCCTCCCCGCCATACTGTTTCACCTCGAAGCTGACGTTCGCCGCGTCACCTTTGCCTGCGAATTCGGCATCGAGACGCTCACGCACCTGCTCCGCATCGACGGGCTTGTCGAACCGCACCACATAGGCACGTCCGCCGGTGAATTCGGCACCCATATTGAGACCGCGCGTGGCGAACGACACTCCGGCGATCACGATGAATGCCGCCATGACGATATACGCCCATTTTGCTTTCCCGATGAAGTCGAAACGGGCACGCGTCATCATTTGTTCAGACCATTTGCGCGAGAAGCTGAGTTTACCGCGACGCCGCACGATACCGTCGATGAGCAGACGTGTCACGAACACGGCACTGAAGAACGACGTCAGGATACCGATGATCAACGTGGTGGCAAAACCTTGTACCGGGCCGTTACCGAACACAAAGAGAATGATACCGGTGATGATCGTGGTAAGGTTACCGTCGATGATGGCGGAGTATGCCTTCGAGAAACCCTCCTTGACAGCGGCCCCGAGTCCCTTACCGGCACGCAGTTCCTCTTTGATACGTTCGTAAATGATCACATTCGCATCGACGGCCATACCCATCGTTAGGACGATACCGGCGATACCGGGCAGGGTGAGCACGGCACCGAACGACACGAGTACACCCATCAGCAGGAACACGTTGAACAGCAACGCCACGTCGGCCAACCATCCGGCGGTTTTATAGTAAATGCCCATGTAGAGCAGCACGAGGCAGAACGCAATGACGAACGACAGCAATCCGGAGTTAATGGACTCCTGTCCGAGCGACGGCCCCACAACAGTATCTTGAATAATCCGAGCCGGAGCGGGCACTTTACCCGATTTCAGCACGTTCGCAAGGTCTTTTGCCTCTTGGATGGTGAAGTCACCCGAGATTTCCGAGTTACCGCCCTCGATCTTCTGACGCACCGTGGGGGCGGAGTAGACATACCCGTCCAACACGATAGCGATGCTCTTGCCGACGTTTTCACCCGTCAGACGTGCCCATTCGCGGATACCGTCCGAGTTCATCGTCATCGACACGGAAGCCGTGGCACCCCGTTCGCTATACGCCTCACGAGCATCGGTGATCACCCCGCCATCGAGGGGAGCTTTACCGTCGGGCGTGGAGACTTTCAACGCGTAGAGATAGAAACGGTTGGCATTCTTGGCGTCGGCTTTGATGTCCCATTTGAACATTACGTCCGCCGGCAACGCCTGACGCACCTCTGGCATACGGAAGTATTTATTGATGGTCGCTGTATCGTTCAACGCCACGGCACCCACGATCGCACCGCCACCCATCTGGGGGTTCAATCGTGCGAAGAGGGGATTATCTGTACGTGAGAACGCGGCGGGTTGAGGTGTTTCGAGCGAGTCTGTCTCTGAAGCGGCGGCGTCCGCGGCATCCGCCGCGGCAACCTCAGCCACGAGACCACCGTCACTATCCCCTACCTGAGTATGGGGCTGAGGTTGATCGACGTCCATGGACGTCGCCGCCGCCGCTTCGATAGTTTCGGCATTCTCCTCCAACTCCATGCCGCGCAACGCCTGATCGGCGGCATAAAGACTCTGTTGCAACTCTTCAGCATTGTAAGTCGTCCAGAACTCGAGCGACGCGGTACCCTGCAACAATTTACGCACACGTTCGGGCTCCTTGACACCCGGAAGCTCCACGAGAATACGGTGCGAATTGGGCAAACGCTGGATATTGGGCTGCGTTACGCCGAAATGGTCGATACGGCTGCGCAGGATATTGAACGACGCATCGATGGCCGATTCGGTTTCGTTACGCAGGAAACGTTCCACTTCACCGTCGGTACTTGCCAACGTGATGGCGCTTCGATCGGGACTCACGAAGAGGGGTGCGAGGGGCGCACCGCCACTCAACTCTTTATACGCACGCGCAAAGTCGCCAATATAGCTTGTGGACCCGGCACGCATCTGTTCATTGGCGCGTGCGAGCGCCTGTCCGAAGGCGGGATCAGCGGCATTGTCTTCGGCCAACGATTTGATCACATCTTCGACCTGCACTTCGAGCATCACGTTCATACCGCCCTTCAGGTCGAGACCGAGGTTGATCTCTTTTTCCTTCACCTGTTTGTAGGTGAAGGAGATAAATCCGAGGTTGTAGACGGTCTCATTCTGCACCGAATCGAGGTAATACCGTTCGGCTTCGGCCGGATCGGCGGCCGCGGCGGCATACTCGGCGGCCTGTTTCTCGACACGCTTCGCCTTGCACGAAAACGACAATTGATACACACACGCCAGCACCAACAGTACGGCCAGCAACTTAATAAATCCCTTTCCTTGCATAATATATTATACTTATTGATTACATTCTAAGCGTGCAAATGTAGTGAAAGCGGATCGTAATTGCAAATTTATTTACGCCCCGCTTTGTTCTGCCCTACATTAGATCTTTATACAACGAAGGGACCAGGCGTGGGCGAAGCCATTGGTATGCGACGTGTTCGCGCCACTGGCAACAAAGTTGAACCACCACCCAGATGTCTCTGAAACTGCTTGGGAGGACCAGTAGTGCCCGAAGACAGTCTGAACGACCAACTGGCCAGTATCAGTACGATCCCCCGCGGCGGGGAGGAGTGAATTCTTGACGGTTAATTTGGCAAATCATTTTATTCTCCATACCTTCGTGTTTTCAAATTGTTAAATCAAGAGGAAATCATGCCCCAAACACAGGTACAGGATGTCGTCATTCGCTTTTCGGGCGATTCGGGCGACGGGATGCAACTCACCGGTACACTTTTCTCGGATACGGCCGCACTGTTAGGCAACGGCATATCCACATTCCCGGATTATCCGGCCGAAATTCGCGCTCCGCACGACACTGTGGCAGGGGTTTCGGGATTCCAGGTACACTTCGGTGCCGACCGGATGCTCAACCCGGGAGACTTTTGCGACGTACTGGTCGCAATGAACCCCGCGGCGCTGAAGGCGAACCGCAAGTGGCTGAAACCATCGGCGACGGTGATCCTGGACGGCGATTCGATCTCGGAAGATACGCTTCACAAGGCGGGTTTCGCGACATTGGATCCGATCGCGGAGTTGAATTTGCAGGACTACAACGTCGTCACGCCCAAGATCACACAGATGACCCAATCGGCCCTGGCAGACACGGGACTGGACAACAAGGCGATCGTGAAGTGTAAGAACATGTTCGCACTGGGGATCTGCTTCTACCTGTTTCACTATCCGGAGGATCATGCGAAACAGTATCTGGACTCCAAATTCGCGAAGAAAAACCCCGCCATCGCCACAGCCAACAAGTTGGCCATCGACGCGGGATACAACTATGCGGCGAACACACACCAGTTTGCCAACACATACGCGATCCCTCAACCCACGCATGTGGAACACGGCACCTACCGTTCGATCAACGGCAACACGGCAGCGGCATGGGGCTTGTGCGCGGTGTCGGAAAAGAGCGGACTGCCTCTGTTCTGCGGCTCGTACCCGATCACACCGGCGACGGTAATTCTGGAGGAGCTGGCCAAACGCAAGGACCTGGGTGTGAAGACGATGCAGGCGGAGGATGAGATTGCCGGTATCTGCACAGCGATCGGTGCCGCTTTTGCGGGTAATTTCGCGGTCACATCTACTTCGGGACCGGGCTTGTCGCTAAAATCCGAGGCTTTGGGACTGGCTGTGATGACGGAGCTGCCGTTGGTGGTGGTTGACGTACAGCGTGGCGGCCCCTCGACGGGATTGCCCACCAAGACGGAGCAGAGCGACCTGATGGAGGCCCTGTATGGACGCAACGGAGAGTCACCGGTAGCGATCGTGGCGGCATCGTCGCCGAGCGACTGTTTTCACTATGCGTTCGAGGCGGGACGCATCGCGTTGGAACACATGACACCCGTTATTTTACTTTCGGACGGCTTTATCGCCAACGGTTCTGAACCGTGGAAGATTCCCTCGATGCAGGATTATCCTGCGATCAAACCGCCGATCATCGACACTTGTACGGAGGATGCGTTTATGCCCTATAAACGCAACGACAAAATGGCACGTTCCTGGGCCTTCCCGGGCAAGGAGGGGTTGGAGCACCGCATCGGCGGTCTGGAGAAGGATGCCCTGAAGGGTTCCATTTCCAACGATCCGGCGAATCACCAGTTGATGGTGGACGCGCGTGCCGCAAAAATCGGCAGAATTGCCGATTTTATCCCCGTACAGGAGGTGTACGGGGATCCATCGGGCGACCTGCTGGTCGTCGGATGGGGCGGCACGCGCGGCCACCTGCAAACGGCTGTGGATGCATTGCGGGATGAAAAGAAATCGGTATCGCTGTGCCATTTCAACTACATCAATCCCCTTCCTCACGGTGTGGAGGAGATCTTCGGACGTTTCAAGAAGATCGTCGTTTGCGAGCTCAATCAGGGACAATTCACGGCATATCTGCGCTCAAAACTGCCGCAGTTCGACTATCTCACGTACAACAAGTGCGAGGGCCTTCCCTTCACGGTGGCACAACTCACGGATCAATTTAACTCACTCTTAAAATAACCGATCATGGCTTACAACTATACTCCCGCTGATTTCAAGAGTGATCAGGAGGTACGGTGGTGCCCCGGATGCGGCGATCATGCGATTCTGAACGCCGTGCAACGGGCCCTTCCCGAGATCGCGGAGATCACGAACACGCCGCGTCAAAACTTCACATTCATCTCGGGCATCGGCTGCTCGTCACGGTTCACGTACTACATGAAGACCTTCGGATTCCACACGATCCACGGGCGCGCGAACGCGATCGCCACAGGCGTCAAGCTGGCGAATCCCCAATTGAGCGTGTGGGTTGCATCGGGCGACGGTGATTCACTGGCTATCGGCGGCAACCACTTCATACATGCCATCCGGAGAAACATCAACCTCAACGTCTTGCTGTTCAACAACGAGATCTACGGCCTNNAAGACCGAGCAGAGCGACCTGTGGCAGGCACTTTGGGGGCGCAACGGCGAATGCCCTATGATCGTCATATCGGCAAGTACTCCTTCTGATTGCTTCCACTACGCATTTATGGCCAGCAAGCTCGCTATGGAGCACATGACCCCCGTGGTTCTGCTCACCGACGGCTTTATAGCCAACGGCAGCCAGCCGTGGAAGATACCTTCGATGAAGGACTATCCGGCTATCAAGCCTCCGGTAATCACTGCTTTGGATAAGGACGAAGCAGCTTTCATGCCCTACAAGCGCGACAAGGAGCGCCTTGCACGCCGCTGGGCATTCCCCGGAACTCCCGGATTGGAGCACCGCATCGGCGGCTTAGAGAAGGATTTCCTGAAAGGCTCTGTTTCCCACAACCCGCAGAACCACCAGCGCATGGTGGAGGTGAGGGCCGAAAAGGTTGCGAAGGTCGCCGATTTCATCCCGCGTCAGGAGGTAATTGGCGAGGCTGAGGGCGACCTCTTGGTGGTAGGTTGGGGCGGCACACGCGGCCACTTGGTGTCGGCCGTGGAGGAGATGCAGCAGGTGGGCAAGAAGGTATCGCTCTGCCACATCAACTACATCAACCCGCTTCCCCACGGATTGGACGATATCTTCAAAAAGTTCAAAAATATCGTGGTGTGCGAGCTCAACGAAGGACAGATGGCGGGCTACCTGCGCATGTCGTTCCAAGAGCACCGTTTCGAGCAATTCAATAAGGTACAGGGACTTCCTTTCACCAAGGAGGAACTTGTCGACAGGTTTAACGAATTATTGAAATAATCATGAGCGAATTGAAATATACGGCCGCCGACTTCAAGAGCGACCAGGAAGTTAAATGGTGTCCCGGATGCGGCGACTATGCGGTGCTTAACGCAGTGCAGAAAGCGCTGCCCGAAGTTGCCGAGGCATCGGGCGCCGAGCGCAGTTCATTTACAGTAGTATCTGGTATAGGCTGTTCGTCGCGTTTTCCCTACTATGTGAGCACTTACGGTTTCCATGGCATCCATGGCCGCGCAAATGCGGTGGCCACTGGCCTCAAGGTGGCAAATCCGGAGCTGAATGTCATCGTTACGACCGGCGACGGCGACTCGCTGGCAATCGGCGGCAACCACTTCATACACTCCGTAAGGCGTAATATCGACCTTACGGTGATACTCTTCAACAACGAGATCTACGGCCTCACGAAGGGACAATACTCCCCCACCTCGAAACTGGGCAAAGTCACCAAAACGTCCCCTTACGGCACGGTGGAACACCCTTTCAACCCAGGTGAATTGGTGATTGCAGCGAAGGGAACTTTCTTCGCACGTTCGATCGACGTCGAGGTTCTAACGACCAAGGAGTGCATCACCGCAGCGGCCCAACACGACGGCATGGCCGTGACGGAGATCCTGCAGAACTGTGTGATCTTTAACGACAAGACACACGCCCCCTTCGCTGCCGATGCGGCGACACGCAAGGCCAACACGATCATGTTGCGTCACGGTGAAAAGATGACGTTCGGCACGGACAACGAGAAAGGTATCGTGTTCGAGGATATGCGTCTGAAGGTCGTCACGATCGGTGAAGATGGATATACGCTGGATAGCGTCCTGACACACGATGCACACACACCCGACACGATCCTCCACTCGATGCTCGCGGCGATGAAATATCCGGAATACCCTGTGGCTGTGGGTGTAATTCGCGACGTGGAGGGACAGGTTGTGTACGACCAAGCTGTGGAGGCACAGATTGCAGAGGTACAATCCACCGCCAAAATCCACAACGTGGATGAATTGTTACGCTCCGGCGAAACCTGGACGCTCTAACAAAAAATTTCTGCACAAAAAAAGCGGAGACGACTATCGTCTCCGCTTTTTCATTGACCATCTCCCCTATCCTCTCGATGCTCCTTCCGGGTTAGCCCCCTTCCCCTCCGGTTGCCCCCCGATGGGCCCCTGTTTAAGCGTCAATATTGGCATACTGTGCATGCTTCTCGATAAACTCGCGGCGTGGCGGCACCTCGTCACCCATCAGCATCGAGAACGTGTGATCCGCTTCGGCAGCATTTTCAATCGTCACCTGGCGCAAAATACGCGTTTCGGGATTCATCGTCGTGGCCCACAGTTGCTCGGCATTCATCTCACCGAGACCTTTGTACCGCTGCACATGCACCCCCTTACCCATCTGCTCGGTCAACGCGTCACGCTCCTTATCCGTCCAACAGTACTTTTCCGTATTGCCTTTCTTGACCAGATAGAGCGGCGGCGTAGCGATATAGACATGTCCCTGTTCGACCAACTCCTTCATCTTGCGGAAGAAGAACGTCAGCATCAGCGTGGCAATGTGACTACCATCCACATCGGCATCGGTCATGATGATGATCTTGTCGTAACGCAACTTGTCGAGGTTCAAGGCTTTGGAGTCCTCCTCCGTACCGATCGACACCCCGATCGCGGTGAACATGCTCTTGATCTCCTCATTCTCCCACATTTTATGCTCCTGGGCCTTTTCGATATTGAGGATTTTACCGCGCAACGGCATAATGGCCTGGAAGACACGATCGCGCCCGCTCTTGGCGGTACCACCTGCGGAGTCACCCTCGACGAAGAAAATCTCGGCGATACTTCGGTCGCGACTCGAACAATCGGTCAATTTACCGGGCAATCCGGCACCCGAAAGTACCGTTTTACGCTGCACCAACTCGCGTGCGTGCCGTGCCGCGTGACGTGCCGTAGCGGCCAAAATCACCTTCTGCACGATCGCTTTCGCATCCTTCGGATTCTCCTCCAGGAAGTTCTGCAGTGCGCCCGACACGGCATTGTCAACCGCGGCACTCACCTCATCGTTACCCAACTTGGTTTTCGTCTGCCCCTCGAATTGCGGTTCGGCAACTTTGACGGAAATCACGGCCGTAAGTCCCTCTCGAAAATCATCGCCACTGATATCGAACTTCAATTTCGACAGCATACCACTCTCCTCGGCATACTTTTTCAGCGTACGGGTAAGGGCGCGACGGAATCCGGTGAGGTGCGTACCGCCCTCGATCGTGTTGATATTGTTGACGTATGAATGCACGTTCTCGGAGAACGAATCGTTGTACTGCATCGCCACTTCGACCGGCACCCCGTTCTTCTCCGTATCGAGATAGATAATCTCCGTGATGGCATGTCCACGCGCTGCATCGAGGTACTGAACGAACTCTTTGAGACCCTCCTCGGAGTAAAATTCATCATGAATATACTCACCTGCATCATCCTTGTGACGCATGTCGGTGATTCTCAGATGGATCCCCTTGTTCAGGAACGCCAACTCGCGCAGGCGATTCGACAGGATTTCGTACTTGTACTCGGTCGTGAGTGTGAAGATCGACGCATCGGGATGGAACGTGATCGTGGTACCCGTACCGTCGGTCTCGCCGACTACCTCGACACCTGTCAGGGGTGCCCCGAGGCTATATTCCTGCTTGTATATCTTGCCACCGCGATGGATTTCGGCCGTCAATCTATCGGAAAGTGCGTTCACGCAACTCACGCCCACACCGTGCAGACCGCCCGATACTTTGTAACTCCCCTTGTCGAACTTACCACCGGCATGAAGCACCGTCAGGACAACCTCCAAGGCCGATTTACCCTCCTTCTCATGGAAGTCGATCGGAATACCTCGGCCATCGTCTCTCACCGTGACAGAGTTGTCCTCGTTGATCGTCACGTCGATGTGCGACGCGTGACCGGCCAATGCCTCGTCGATCGAGTTGTCGACCACCTCGTACACCAGGTGATGAAGACCCTTCTCGCCGATATCGCCGATATACATGGCAGGACGCTTGCGAACAGCCTCCAAGCCTTCGAGCACCTGGATATTGGATGCTGAATACTCCTCTTGTTTAACGGGTTTGTTTGTCTCCATAACACGCTATTTTTCACAAAGAACCCCCATCAGCATAACCGCCGCGGGGATTCTCCCTTTTATCATTTTTCAAGATCCTGTCGCCCTCTCTCGGCCCCCGGCCCTTAGGCCTCCAACGCAAACCTTTTGTAGGCTACCACCGTGGCACCCTTGGCTGCTTTATCGAGGTATTCCGAAATCTTGATTTTGTCGCTCACCAACTCCTGATTCAACAGCGTGTTCTCCTCAAAGAACCTGCGCATCTTACCTTCGGCGATCTTCTCCAAAATCTGATCAGGCTTACCTGCATTCTTAGGATCCTGTTTCATCATCTCCAAAGCGATGCGTTGCTCCTTCTCGATCATCTCCTTCGGCATGTCGTTCTCGTCGATCGCCAGGGGTGCCATCGCCGTCGCTTGCATCGCGATGGTCTTCGCCACCTCCTCGGGAACCTCTTTATTGAAGCCCAGGATCGTACCCAGTTTCTTGTTGAAATGCACATAAGCGGCACAATAAGGCGCCTCGATGCGTGCATAGTAAGCGATTTCGACCTTCTCACCGGTCTGTCCGGTTTTCTCCGTCACGAGTTCCTCTATCGAACGACCTTCGGCATTTTTGGACACCAACAACTGAGCGAGATCCTTGGCATCGTTCTTCACAGCCACCTCCATCATTGCTTCGGCGCTGGCGGAGAACTCGGCGTTTTGTGCCACGAAATCGGTTTCGCAAGCGAGGCACAGCAAATATGCCTTTTCGCCTACGATACGCGTCACGACGACACCCTCGCTGGCAGTACGGTCGGCACGTTTCGCCACGACCAACTTACCCTTCTCGCGAATGATCTCCTGTGCACGATCAAAATCACCCTCGGCCTCCTGCAACGCACTTTTACAGTCCATCATTCCCGACCCGGTCATTTTGCGCAGCTTCATCACATCAGCTGCCTTGATCTCCATATTACTCATTTTCTTGTTTGGCCTCCTCTGCCACTTCTTCTTTTTTCTCTTCTGCAACCGCACCTGTCAATTCAGCGACGGCAGCTTCTTGTTTCTCCACGCCCTCACGGACTGCTTTTTTGATGCGCGGTTTCGCGGTTTTCACAGCCACATCGCCCTCCGCACCTTCGGCATCGTCATCCGCACCGGACTCTTTTTCGTGTTTACGCTCCTCCAATCCCTCTGCGATCGCTGCCACGACGGCATCCACGATCACCGCGATCGACTTCTGTGCGTCGTCATTGGCGGGAATTACGTAATCCACATTGGTCGGGTCGCAACACGTATCGACAATCGCGAACACGGGAATACCCAAACGTTTTGCCTCCTTCACTGCATTGTTCTCCTTCTGCACATCGACCACAAACAGTGCTGCAGGCAAACGTGTCAGGTCGGCAATCGACCCGAGGTTTTTTTCCAACTTGGCACGTTGACGCGAAATTTGCAGACGTTCGCGTTTCGAGAAGTTATCGTACGTACCGTCGGCATTCATCTTGTCGATGGTCGTCATCTTCTTCACCGCCTTACGGATCGTGGGAAAGTTGGTCAACATACCACCGGCCCAACGCTCTGTCACGTAAGGCATTCCGACACTCGCCACCTTCTCGGCAACCAGATCTTTGGCCTGTTTCTTGGTAGCAACGAACAAAATACGGCGACCGTTCTTGGCAATATTTTTCAACGCCCCGGCTGCCTCATCCAACTTCAAGACCGTCTTGTGAAGGTCGATGATGTGGATACCGTTCTTCTCCATAAAGATGTACGGCGCCATTTTGGGGTTCCACTTACGCTTCAAGTGACCGAAATGCGCACCCGCGTCCAACAATGTGTTAAAATCTGTTCTCGACATACTTTTTTGTTTTTTGGGGTACTTCCCCGTCCTGTTACTTCGTTTTTAACCCGCCTCGGCCCCCAACTTCCTTCCCCGGCCCCCGTTTCTATTTACAATCAAATCTCTCTACTCCGCCCAAGCAATCACTCCCCCTGCCGTCCTCTTTCACCCCCTGTCACTCCTGCCCCCTGTCCATCACGAGCCGCCCCTTCGACACCACACACCTCCCACGGGCCGCAGCCTCCGCACCGCCTATCGGCGCAGCTCCGGCACTGGCCCCGGAATTAGCGTTTGCTGAACTGGAACTTGCGTCGTGCACCAGGCTGTCCCGGTTTCTTACGCTCCACCTCACGGGAGTCACGCGTCAGGAATCCTGCTTTTTTCAGCGCACTGCGGTGCTCGGCATCCACCTCACACAACGCACGTGCAATACCCATACGCGCCGCTTCGGCCTGACCTTTGATACCGCCGCCGTCGAGGTTGATCGTCACATCGTAACTCCCTACCGTACCGGTCGCCATGAGGGGCTGACGCACCTGAAACTGCAAAATCTCAAGCGGAAAATAGGTCTCCAAAGACTTCCGATTGATCGTAATGTCACCCTTTCCGGGCTTCACGTACACCCGCGCCACTGCCGCCTTACGACGACCCACCGTGTTGATAACTTCCATTATATAATATCGCTTAATTTAATCGTTTTTGGACTTTGAGCGGCATGCGGATGCTCTGCACCGGCATACACTTTAAGGTTTTTCAACACTGCGGCACCCAGACGCGTGCGGGGCAACATACCCTTCACTGCTTTCTCGATCACAAATGTCGGTCGGCGGCTCAGGTAATCCGCCGGAGTGGCGAAACGTTGACCGCCCGGGTAACCGGTGTGGCGCACGTACACTTTGTCCGTCATTTTTTTACCGGTCAATCGGACTTTATCCGCATTGATCACCACCACGTTGTCGCCACAATCGACATGAGGCGTAAAACTGGGTTTATTCTTACCGCGCAAGATCTTAGCCACCTGCGACGCCAAACGTCCCAACACGGCATCCTCGGCATCGATCAACACCCACTCTTTATTCACCGTCGCGGCATTGGCCGAAACGGTTTTATAACTCCTTGAATCCACTTTATCTATACTTTAATTACACCTCTAAACAACAGCTCAAATTCATGCCCTTTCACATGGGCCCCTTCTTTTGAGTGGGCAAAGATAGTAAAAAATCTTTAAGCCGCAAAAATATTTTTGATTTTAGGGGAGCAGATTGGGGGTTTTGTCGAAATCATCAAGATAGGAGTGTACTGAACGTACATGACCATCGAAGATGATGAGCAAAGCGCCGAAGCTGCCCTATAAAATCGAAAATTACCCCAAAAAGGATAATAATATACCCGCCGCCACTGCCGATCCCACGACACCGGCCACATTGGGGCCCATCGCGTGCATCAACAGGTAGTTCGTGCGGTCGTACTTGACACCCTGATCCTGGCTCACGCGTGCCGCGGCCGGTACCGCACTCACACCCGCGTTACCGATCAACGGATTGATCTTGTTCCCCTCTTTGAGGAACAGGTTCATGAACTTGACGAACAGCACACCTCCCATCGTGGCAACGATGAACGACAGTGCACCCAACACAAAGATACCCAGCGTTTTAGGCGTCAGGAAGACACTCGCCTGTGTCGACGCACCGACCGTCAGACCGATCAGGATCGTCACGATGTCGATGAGTTGGTTACTTGCCGTCACAGCCAGACGCTTCACCACCCCACACTCCTTCAACAGGTTACCGAGGAACAACATTCCCAACAGCGGAATGGCGTCAGGCACAATGAACGTCGTCAACAGGAAGGCAATGATCGGGAAAAGGATCTTCTCCGTGGAGGAGACCACGCGCGCGGGTTTCATCTTGATGACACGCTCCTTTTTGGTGGTCAGCAGTCGCATGATGGGCGGTTGAATCACCGGCACGAGTGCCATGTAACTGTACGCACAGATCGCGATCGCACCCATGAACTGGGGCGCCAGTCGGCTGGTCAAAAAGATGGCTGTAGGGCCGTCCGCACCACCGATAATGGCGATGGAACCCGCCTCATTGGCCGGAAATCCGAGTGCCAACGCACCGATATAGGCCGCGAAGATACCGATCTGCGCCGCCGCCCCGACCAACATCAGTTTGGGATTCGAGAGCAGTGACGAGAAGTCCGTCATCGCCCCCACACCGAGGAAGATCAACGGCGGATAGACCCCCTTCACCACACCGTAATAGAGTATGTTGAGCACCGATCCCTCCTCATAGATACCTATGGCGTGTCCGGCCACCATCGGAATATTTCCGATCAGGATTCCGAAACCGATCGGCACCAACAACATGGGCTCGAACTTGTGTTTGATCGCCAAATAGAGGAAGAAACACCCCACGGCGATCATCACCAGGTATTTATACCCCCCCTCGTGCGAAAAGAGGTTCGCGAAACCCGTCTCATGGAGGAATTTCGTCACACTTTCACCCAAAAAGGAGCTCAAAAATGTCGTCAAAAAGTTAAACATACGCTACTCGATTACGATCAATATATCGCCCTCCAACACAGAGTCTCCACGGTGTACCTTCACACTCTTCACGACGCCAGAACGGTCGGACTCGATGTTATTCTCCATCTTCATCGCTTCGAGGATCGCCAACGGCGTACCTATCTCGACACGGTCGCCCTCGCGCACCTTGATATCCAGGATGACGCCCGGCAGGGGACTTTTCACAGCGTTTGCCGCTCCGACGTGACCGCCGCCCCCATGTGAACCCGGTTTCGCGGCAGGCATCGCCACAGCGGAGGGTTGCACCGGGTGTGTCGCCGGAATGGCCGCCACCTGTGGCGTCTTCAACACCGTCGGTTTCACCTCCATACCGCCCAGCTCGACCTCGTACATCGTACCGTTCACACTCACTTCGGCAATATCCTCCGTCCGCGACACGATCGCCACGTCGTACACGTTGCCGTTAATCTTCAATGTATACTCTTTCATAATCTTATATTATCCTAATTCTACACCTCGCCCACACACGTCCCCGGAAGCATCCTCTCGACTCCCCTCGGCCCCCTATCTCGGCCCTCTATCTTCGGCTCGGTTCATGCGTTAATCCATGGATTTTCGAGCTCCACGGCGAATAGACACGCGCCACCTTGTTCAACGTGATCACCTCGCTCTCCTTATCGTGACGTTCGACACCGTCCAGTTTCAACGCCAGCCCGATAGCTGCTATCAGTTCGGCATTCACGCCATCCTCCTTTTTGAGCATCGACGACATCGACACTTTACCCTCTTTTCGCGGAGCGGCAGCCGAACGCACCATCAGTCGTCCGAAACCCCAGATGAGGAAAAACAGCACGATGAGGGCCGACAGCACCACCGTCACCGAGATCAGCGCCACGTACAACCCATACGGATCGTTTTTCAGAATGCTCTCCGCACCCATTTGTAATACGCTCACCATGGCTACAGCGGAATATTAGAGTGTTTCTTGGCCGGATTCTGCAACCGTTTGGTTGCCAGCGACTGCAACGCGCGGATGACACGGAAACGCGTGTTACGCGGCTCGATCACGTCGTCGATATAACCGTAACGTGCGGCGTTGTACGGATTCGAGAACTTGTCGCGATACTCCTTCTCCTTTTCGGCCACGAATTTGGCACGCTCCTCGGGATTCTCGATCGCGGCGGTTTCCTTGGCATTCAGCACCTCCACGGCACCACTCGCACCCATCACAGCGATCTCGGCGGTCGGCCACGCATAGTTCACATCGCCACGAATGTGTTTGGACGACATCACGATATACGCACCTCCATAGGCTTTACGCAGCGTCACGGTCACTTTCGGCACGGTGGCTTCACAATATGCGAACAGCAATTTCGCACCGTGCGTGATCACACCGCCATACTCCTGAGCCGTACCCGGAAGGAATCCCGGAACGTCTACCAACGTAACGATCGGAATATTGAACGCGTCGCAGAATCGTACGAAACGCGCCGCTTTACGGCTCGCGTTGATATCCAACACACCGGCCATAAATTTCGGCTGATTGGCGATGATACCCACACTCTGACCGTTGAAACGGGCAAAACAGGTGATGATATTTTTCGCGTAACCGGCCGCCGACTCCAGGTATTCACCGTTATCGACAATCGCACGAATCACCTCCATCATGTCATACGGTTTGTTGGGGCTATCGGGAATAATATCATTGAGCGAATCCTCCAAACGCGATATTTTATCGTTGCACGCCATCAGCGGAGCATCCTCCATATTGTTCTGCGGCATGTACGAGATGAGTTTGCGAATCAACTGCATGCCCTCCTCCTCGGTATCGACGGCGAACTGTGCCACACCGGATTTGGTGGTATGCATCTGCGCGCCACCCAACTCCTCCTGCGTCACATCCTCACCGGTCACGGTTTTCACCACTTTGGGTCCCGTGAGGAACATGTACGAGGTATCTTTTTTCATGACAATGAAGTCCGTCAACGCGGGAGAATAAACGGCACCACCGGCACAAGGGCCGAAGATGGCGGAGATCTGCGGCACCACACCCGACGACATCACATTGCGTTGGAAGATATTCGCATACCCCGCCAACGCGTTCACACCCTCCTGGATGCGCGCACCGCCGGAGTCATTCAGACCGATACACGGAGCGCCGTTGCGCAACGCCATATCCATCACCTTGCAGATCTTGTCCGACATCGAGAGGGAGAGCGAACCAGCCGTCACGGTGAAATCCTGCGCGAACACATAGACCAATCGTCCGTCGATCGTACCATAACCGGTCACCACACCGTCACCGAACGTATGCGATTTTTCCATCCCGAAGTCGTAACAGCGGTGCGTGACGAACATATCGAACTCCTCGAACGATCCTTCGTCCAGCAGCATCTGGATACGCTCGCGGGCTGTATATTTACCCTTCGCATGCTGATCGTCGATACGTTTCTGACCGCCGCCCATACGGGCCGTCTCGCGGTTTTTGATCAGCTGGTCGACTTTTTCCTGAATATCACTCATCGTATGTAATGTATTTATAATATTCCTTATTCTATTTGTGGAATTTCGGGGAGGGATTTTTGCACTGAGCGCCGGAGAGAAGGAGGGAGTGTACTCCATGTACATGACCGACTGAACGACAAGGATGTGCGAAAATCACCCGCGAAAAACGCAAATTATCATTTTGTGCATAGTTCTGTCAATATCCCCTGCGTAGATTTAGGATGCAGGAACGCGATCGTCATCCCTTCGGCACCTTTACGGGGTTGCTTGTCGATCAATTTGATCCCGCGGTTCTCCGCGTCGGCCAACTGGGCCTCGATGTCCTTGCACGCAAACGCAATGTGATGGATCCCCTGCCCTTTGGTCTCCAGGAACTTGGCGATCGTGCTATCCTCACTCATCGGCTCCAGGAGCTCGATTTTCGTGTCACCCAGCTTAAAGAACGCCGTACGCACCTTCTGATCCGCCACCTCTTCGATCGCGTAACACGTCAGTCCCATCACGCCCTCCCAATAGGGAATCGCCTCCTCCAAACTCGGGACCGCAATCCCCAAATGCTCAATGTGTGTCAGTTCCATCTTTACAAAATTTCGACAAATTTAGTCATTTATTTGAATTTTCACTACCTTGGTAAAAATTTTCGTCTATGAAATATTTTTTCGTCGCCATTTTACTCGCCGCAGGAGCGTTTGCAGGACTTCGTTCCGCCCATGCGCAACGGCTTATCGTGGGCGAGCGGGCCCCGGAACTGAAAAACGTCACCTGGATCTCCCCCCCGCCCAAGCTACCGCCTGCGGCGGAGCACCCCCGCGGGGGGAGCGACAAAAAGCCTACTGCTGAGCGTGTCACCTGGCTCGTATTCATCCACTCACAAAACGGCGGCATCCGCCAGCAACTCACCCATGTGGACACCGTCGTCGATACGAACCCGAACCTGCATGCCGTTATCGTGGCACAAGAGGCGGTCGACGTCGTGTCACCTGTCGTGTCGATGCACCTGAACGCCCGTGTCACTGCCGCGACAGACACCCACAAGAGGATATTTCCCGCATTCGGAGTGCAATACGTGCCGTTCAGCGTCGTGGTCGACACCAAGAATCGTGTCCTGTGGATGGGCAACCCGATGCAACTCAACGACAACGTGATCTCGAAACTGTCATGACCCGTCCGATAGACCATTTTGAAAAGGAGCATGCCGCTCATCACGATTCGGCACTGGATGTCATGGGAGGCGTGACGGAGCAACCGATCGTCAATCCTCACTTCACGCGTCCGCGGCGCCGCAGATTCACGACTGAGGAATATGTCGCAGGCATTCTCGCACAGGACGTCACGATCCTCGCGCAAGCCATCACGCTCATCGAGAGCAACAATCCCGATCACTACGCTCAGGCACAAGAGATCATCGAGGCATGCCTTCCTCACGCTGGGAAATCCATCCGTATCGGCATTACGGGCGTCCCGGGAGCCGGCAAATCGACCTTCATCGAGGCCATTGGCGGGATGGTGACAAAAGAAGGACGTAAATTATCTGTGCTTGCGATCGACCCCTCATCCGGCCGAAGCGGCGGCTCTATTTTAGGCGACAAAACCCGCATGGAGTCCCTCACCGCGAACCCCGACGCATTTATACGCCCCTCCCCATCGGCAGGTTCACTGGGTGGCGTGGCACGCAAAACACGCGAGACGATCGTCCTCTGCGAAGCGGCGGGGTACGACGTTATTTTTGTCGAAACGGTGGGTGTCGGACAGTCCGAAACAGCAGTACATTCAATGACGGATCTCTTTCTGATGTTGCAAATTGCCGGTGCGGGAGATGATTTGCAGGGTATCAAACGTGGGATCATGGAGATGGCTGACATGATGGTGATCACGAAAGCAGACGGTGAAAATATCCTCCGTGCCGATGCGGCCCGCGTGCAGTATCAGGGTGCGTTGGGACTTTTCCCCCTACCCGAATCTGGCGTTCGTCCAAAGGTCTACACCTGTTCATCCGTGACGGGCAATGGTCTCGAAAACGTGTGGAACGGCATCCGAGACTACCTCACGCATGTGCGATCGAACGGCTATTTCGATCGCAACCGCACGCACCAGAACAATTATTGGATGCGCGAAACGATCGACGCGACCCTTCTCGGACGTTTCTATAACGACCCGTCGATCGCGCACCGTCTGTCTTCTGTGGAGGATGAGATGCGTGCACACAAAATCACCCCCTTCGCCGCGGCGAACGAGTTGTTGGAGCGTTATTTCCAAGAGTGATTTTTAAAAAGATAAAGTAAAAATGTCGGGGAGACTGGATTCGAACCAGCGGCCTCCAACTCCCGAAGCTGGCGCGCTAACCGGACTGCGCTACACCCCGTACATTTTCGTGAAGATTCGATTGTCGGGGTACCAGGATTCGAACCTGGGACCCCCTGCTCCCAAAGCAGGTGCGCTAACCGGACTGCGCTACACCCCGTAAATCGAGACGCAAAGATAACACTTTTTTTGATCCGCGCAAAAAATCCACAAAATTCTCCTCCCCGCTTCGGAGTCGGCAGTGGATAATTGATAATGAATAGTTTTTGTGCGCGGTTTTCCAGCCGCAGGCGCAGGACTGCGAAAAATCATGCATTCCAGCGCTGGCTCCGAAGTGAATAATTCACAATTTTTTCTTATCTTTGCAGCAAATACAGCCTAAACGCACTCAAATTCCGACCTTGACAGATTTAGGCTACCTTTTTGGTAAGGCACGTTTTGGCGTGCGTTTACTTTGTAAGGTAGAAGGGTGTCGGAACCCTGAGTGCGTGCATCGTAGATGCGCGCCTTTTTTGTGCGGTTAGGTTAGTGTAAAACTTTAAAACTTAATCGTTATGAGAGAAAAATTGAAACGTCAAGTGGACATGATCACCGGAAG
>DBDB01000023.1 GCA_002293345.1 Alistipes sp. UBA943 | reverse complement strand
GGCGCCGGCAACGCGTTGCGTGGCGAGCATCGCGAGCGGCCACGCAACCGCGACCATCCACCACACGAACCGCGTGTAGCTGCCACTCTGTATGTTGATCATGTGGCTCGGTCTGGAGAGGGTCAGTTTGTTGAATTTCAACTTGTCGAACAGCGTGCGCACGTCGGCGAAGTGTCGATACAGGATGATGATCCACGCCAGCGCGAGTACCAGCGTGACACCCTGAAACCACGCAGTTTCGTAGATGGCACCCTCGTCGGGAATTCCCCACGTTCGCCACCCGAAACCCTGATCCTGCACCACGGTGGAGCGTATCGTGTCGATACGGGGCGACGCGAACAGTGAATCAGGGAGCGTGGTGAAGTCACTCATTCGATCACTCATTCGTTCCCCCGGAGGTGCTTGCGTTCGTAGAACGCATGCTTGGGCGGAGGGATAACACTTCGATGGCGTGTTTTGTATCGGGATCCGTGAGCAGGTTGCGCTCCATTACACCCGCCTGATAGGCATACCGCAGGATGATGTCGCTGTTGATGGCGTCGGTGAGCTCGCGTTTGTAGGTCTCAAGATTCGTCTCGAGGTCATCTTTGAGGGTCGCTTCGACGTCGTCGATGCAGGAGGTCAGGTGGTCGTACTTGTCGTTCTCGGCGGCACGGCGCAGGGCCTCCAACGCGCGACGGGTTTGCGACTCGTAAGGGATCTCCTTGTCTGCCAGAAAGGCGCCGAATGCTGCGTAATTCTCGTCCGTGATGGTAAAGGTGCGTAAGTCGAAGGGGGCGGCCGGCGTGTCGGCATTTCGAACTACCCACTCGTCCACATAGTCATCGACCAGTCCCATGGCGATGAGCGTGGCGGTGAAACGGCTGATATACTCCGGGTCGAGGACGATGTCGGGTGTGACGCCCTTCGAGTCCTGCACGTTGCGTCCCGATGGGAGGTAATACTTGGCCGTGGTGAGTTTGAGGAGTGTGTTGTAACCCAACGGGCGTGTCGACTGCACCACCCCCTTGCCGAAACTGGTCTGTCCGATCACTGTGGCACGTTTGTGATCCTGCAACGCCCCCGCGACGATCTCCGACGCCGATGCGGACGAACTGTTTTGCAGCACGATGAGCGGCGTGTCGGGCAATAGCGGTGCCCCCGAGGTACGGTAGACACGCTCCATCGAGGCCTCGCGACCTTTGGTACGCACAACCTCCGTGCCTTTGGGTGTGAATAGCGACACGATTTTGATCGCCTCTTGGAGAATACCCCCGCCGTTGCTGCGATAGTCGAGGATCAATCCGCGCAGCGAGCCCTGTGCCTGTAACTCCTCGATGCGGCGGCGCATTTCGTCTGCGGATCCTTCGGTGAATTCGCTGTGACGGATGTACGCGATGCCCGGTGCCACGAATCCCGAGTAGGGAATGCTGGGTAACGCGATACGTTCGCGGGTAATGGCGATGGTGTCGATGCCACCGACGAGATGCTCCACAACCACCTCCACGGACGTGCCGGGAGCACCTTTCAAGGCCCCACTGACGCGCGACGCTTCCCATCCCTTAGCGGCCCGCCCATCGATCGCCAGGATCTTGTCGCTCACACGGACACCCGCCCTGTCGGCGGGAGCTCCCTGTTGCGGCTGCGCGAAGAGGATGTAGTCGCCCTTCTTGCGTATCACGGAACCCACGCCGCCATATTTACCCGTCGTGAGCAGGTCGAATTCGGACATCTGCTCCTCGGGCATAAACTCCGTGTAACGATCCAGGTGCGTGACCATCCCATCCGCTGCATCGAGCATCAGCGAATCGGCATCGAGCTCGTCGACATAGTGCAGCGACAGCTCTCGCATCATGTTCACAAGGATTTCCGTGTTGCGTCCCAAGGCAAAGTCCGATGCTGTGTTGCCGGGCTTGGCGAAACAAAAGACGGTGCAGGCAAAGAGGCCGAGGGCCGTTAGGGCGGTGTGTCGCAGGATTCTATTCATAGCGGTTGGTTTCAATTGCGGATTTAACGTTTTCCATGAGCCATTTGGGTGTCGATGTCGCGCCGCAAATTCCGACGGAGCACGCTCCGTCGAACCACTCCGAACGAAGTTCGGATGGTTCCTCGATCAGGAATGATCGAGGATTTGCGGCGCGACATACATCGAACAATACGCGGCCGTTGCTCGATTTGCGGCCACTGACGAAGATCACCGTGTCGAAGCGGCGGGCGAAGGAGCATAAATGCTCCTCACGATTTGACACCTGGCGGCAAATCGTATCAAGCGCAATGAATTGCGCTTGCACCCCGCCCCCGACGCTGGTGGAATACTGGGGAGGGACACCCTCCCCCTCAGCACTCCCCCTCCCGCAATCGGTGGCTGGCGCCCCCGCTTGACAGCAGCTTCGCTGCTGTATCCCGCCGCGCGAAGCGACGGCGCTCAAATGGAATCCCCTCTTATCAAGGGGCCCCTCCTGGGAGGGGCAGGGGTGGGACAAACTTAGCCGCTGACCCCAGCGGCAGGGATGGCAGGTATGAGCATAGTCGTCTCTAACGACTACGGTATGCGCATTTAGGACTCGGGCGTTAAACGCCCGAAAACCCGGCTTGGGCGCGCTACGCGCATTTGGTTCAAAGTCAAGTACTTTGCTGATTATTCGCTGTTTTTGCTCCATCAGTTTCGTCAGACGATTGAACAGTGCGATGCTCTGTGTGGTTTGTGAGAGAAAGTAGATCGGACGGGAGAAATCTATCAGGTGGAGGTCATCCTCGCCCTCGATGACGATCGTGGGACGATCGACCTGTCCCGTGAGGCCGATCACTTCGGCATGCCCCCGTTTGCCGAGAATCACCACCTGACCCCCGACGTCGCTCATAAGCCTGTGTGCCTCGACGACCTTCTTTTGCAGCTGTGCCACCACGGGACACGTCGCGTCGATCACCTCGATACCCAATTCCCGGGCACGTTCGTAAGTCGAGGGGGGTTCGCCGTGCGCCCGAATAAAGATTTTTTGATTTGTGTGAGGCACCCTTACGATGCTTTTTTCGCGGTCTTCGACCGCTCGATCCGAAGCCTCCCCCCAGGCGGAGGATCGAAAATCCTTTTCGCCCCCCGCGAGGCTTCGGATCCGCTCCTGCGGCCCCGAAACGCCCCCCACGCCGAAAAAATCGAGATCGGAGATGGTCTTCAGCCCCAATTTCTCCAGCCGCTGCACCTCCACGCGATTGTGCACGATGTCCCCCAACGAGTAAACGACCCCATGCTGCCGCAACGCTTCCTCAGCGAGCGATATGGCGCGCACGACACCGAAGCAGAATCCCGATTTATCGTCTATCTCGACCCGCATACGCGATTGAATTGTTCCGTAAACCAAGTCATCTGTTCCTCGACGGTCATGTCGCTGTTGTCGAGCACGATCGCATCCTCTGCCTGACGCAACGGACTGACGGTACGCGTGGTGTCGGCCAAGTCGCGTGAGATCAGGTTCTCACGCACCTCGTCACGCGTCACGACGATGCCTTTGGCGGTCAACTCATCGTAACGCCGCGCTACGCGCACCTCCACGCGTGCCGTCATGAAGATCTTCAGTTCGGCATGGGGAAAGACCACCGTACCGATGTCACGCCCGTCCATCACCACACCCCCCCGGCGTCCCATCTCGCGTTGCAGCGCGACAAGTTTCTCACGCACCTCGGGTATCGAGCTCACGCCGCTGACCAGATTACTCACCTCAATGGTACGGATCCGTTCCGACGTCCAGTTTTGGAGGACATAATCCAATGTAACATCATGGATCCGCTCCATGCCATGCTCGATGCCGTAAAGCGTCACGGCACGGTACATCGCCCCCGTGTCAATGAACGTGTATCCCAACTTTTGTGCGATGGCACGTGCAAAGGTACTTTTCCCACAGGAGGAGTATCCGTCGATGGCTATGATGATCTTTTTACACATGGTGTTTGAATACGATAAGGAGTGTCGATACGAGCGTGTAGATACCCAATAGTCCGATCACGACACCCGCCACATGATTGATCGTGAGCATGTATCGCGGCCGGAAGTGTTGCCTGAGGGGACTCAGGATAGATGCCAGGAGCGTCCACCACACCACCGCACCGACAAAAAATCCGGCGATGACGAGTGCCCCACGTCCCACATCCATCACGCTGGCCGCCTGTACAGTCGAAATTTTAAACACCGCGAAGAACGTCAGGATATAGGGTACCGTGAGGATGAAATTGGCCAGCGTCAGACCGAATACCGAGGCATAGTCCTGCCACGGCGTACTTTTACCGGCACGGTTGCGGCGTATCTGCGTCACCGGATTCTGGAAGAAGATGTACACACCCATGATGACGACGAAAATACCCGCCGTGATGCGTAGCAGGTGTGTGTATTCGGTAATCTTCGTTTCGAGCAACGCGTAACAGAAGTACGCCACGGTAGCCATCAACGTGTCTGCCGACGCGACACCGAGTCCGGAGAAAATCCCCGACCGTCGCCCGCGACTGAGCGTGCGCTGGATGCACAGCACCGCCACGGGCCCCACCGTGATGGATGCCGCCATACCGACACACAATCCCCTCAACAATATCTCCCATAGACTCATCCTTGCAAAGATACACTTTTCTTTTTTTCTAAACCCTTTTTTTCAGACCTTCGCTTTTACTTCCCTAAGACGCAACTGTACCCTTTTCGGAGAAAAGTGTACCCCAAAACCTTTTGGGAGATACTGGCGTATCTCCATAATTTGCGCAAAGACAGAAAAATCCACTTCTCCCGTAAAACAAGTTTTCAATTTTGGCTTTAGCCAAAATTGAAAACGAAATAAAATCACCCCCTCCTGGGGGAGGGGGCAGGGGGTGGGGAAAATGCCTTTTCACCAAAAAGCGGCGGTCTTAAAGGTCTTGCAAAAGAAAAAGTGTATCTTTGCAAGAAAACATTATGGAAAATCAGAAGAAGGGATTGGATGTGGATTTGCGTGAAGATGTGGCGCGTGGCGAGTATATCAACCTGGCGATCATTGCCCATTCGGCATCGGAATTCATTGTCGATTTCGCCGCTATGTTACCCGGATTCCCGAAACCACAGGTGCGCAGCCGCATCATCATGACTCCCGAACACGCCAAGCGATTACTGCTGTCGTTACAGGAGAACATCACGCGTTACGAGAGTTCGATGGGCAAGATCGAGATCGGACGACCGTTGGCCCCCGAGTTTTCGGGCCCCAAGATCGGGGAGGCTTAGCTTTGTTACAACGACAATCTCTCCCGGAGCAGTTTGTACCCCGCGGGGCTGATGCGGAGCGTGGAGCCGTCACGGAGTTTCAACGTGTAGTTCTCCTTGCCCGCTTGTTCGATCCGCACGATCGTATCCGTGTTGACGATATAGGATCGGTGTACCCGCACGAACGTTTCGGGGAGCGATGTCTCGTAAAATTTCATCGTTTGCTCCTTGACGTGCCTTCCGGCGGCGGTGTGCAGCACCACATAATCGCCGCATGCCTCGATGTACAGCAACTCCTTGACGGGCAGAATAGCTATTTCGGCACCCTTCTTCACCGAGATTCGATCTATCGTCCCGTCCTTGGACGGAGTTGAAACCTCCTTTGCGGAGGTTTCGGTTGTCAACTCCGCCAACTGTCGTTCAAGTTCCGCGACGCGGCGCCGTAGAAGAAAATATCCGATCATGATTCGGGTCGTGTCAGTTTTTGATCACCACGCCACCGAACACCAATCGTCCGCGCAGCACCAGTTTGCGCGACGTGTCGATCTCACCTTTGTTCATGAAGCGTTTGTCCTCCACACCGCCGAACGTCGGCTCGACGTCGCACACAAGGGTCCAGTTGTGTGGCATGTAGAGTTCCACGCCGCCGAACACGCAATGAATGTCAATGTAGGTTTCACCCTCGGCAATGGTCGTGTTGCGCAGGTCGAGGATCGTGCCGCCGAAACAGTTTTTCAGCTGTCCTCCTTTGAACACCGGATCGAGCACGATGTTCTTCACGCCGCTGAAGCAGGTGTTCGTATTCACGAAACCGTTTTCGGTCTCATGGGTGGTCGTCTCACAGAAACAACTATCGCAACTACTCTCCTTACAGCGACGTTTGGTGAGCATCTCAACGATGAAGAGCAACCCTGCCAGTACCAGTAGCAACGGCCAATACGTGGCCGCCCATCCACGACCTGCTTCTGTGATGAGTGGGATCATGAAGAATCCACCCACACCCATCAGGACAACACCCTGTTTCCACTGTCGCGTTACGAACGACCAGAGTCCGCACACGACCAACAGCATCTGCCACGAGATCAGGATACGATACGGATGATGGTCGATGTATCCCAGTTTGTGCGCGAAGACGATCAGCCCGGCGGCGATCAACGTGACGGCAAACCCGACACCATGGAGTCGATGGTGATTCGATTTTTTGATTTCTTTGTTTTTCATGATCATGGAGATTTGGTTACGGTACAAAAATACGTTTCTTGGATGTGTCGTGCAACCCCAAACCGTTGAGACAGAGACCAAACTCGATGAATGACAGATATTCCCCGACCAAATTTGTTTCTGAAAACCTTACTCCTTGACGCAACCGTCCCTTTTTTGGAAAGTTTTTATGTGCTGGGGAGGGACACCCGCGCCGCAACGCCCAGAGGGGCGGCGGCTTCAGATATGACCCACCCCCCTACCCCCGCCTCA
>DBDB01000048.1 GCA_002293345.1 Alistipes sp. UBA943 | reverse complement strand
TTTCCAAAAAAGCGAAGGTCTGAAAAGGTCTTGAAAAAGGGTTTTTGAAAAAGAGAAAAACCGCCGATTGGCGGGACTTGTAATGGCAGGGAATTTTTGTTACCTTCGTTCAATTAAAAACTCGAAAGATGAAAAAAGTATTATTCGCCGTAACACTGTTCGCCCTCTTGTTCATGGTATCCCGACAAGCTACCGCAAAAACACGTGAAGTGGATTCATTATCGTACGTCATTGGTATCGACATGGGGTATAATTTCCAACGACAAAATTTTAACCTGAGGACGAGCGACTTGGCGGCAGGCATGGAGTCGGTGTTTCAGGGTGACCCGACGACCATGTCAAGAGAACAGTCGCATGAGTGGCTGCACCACTACTTTTCAGTTGTCTACCCTGCTAAAAACAAGGTTGAGAGCGAAGCGTGGCTCTCCGAAGTGGAGAAAGAGCCGGGTGTTCGGAAGACCGAATCGGGGCTGCTGTACCGTGTCGACGATCCGGGGGACGAGTCTGTCATGGCGACGAGCGATTCGGATGTCGTGCACGTGAAATATACGGGTTGGAGTCATCGCGGAACCGAGTTCGAGAACGATCAGGACGGTGTCGAAATCAATCTTTCTAACGTGATCAACGGTTGGAAGGAAGGCATGAAACTCGTCGGCAAGGGAGGAAGGATCACGCTATGGATCCCCTCCGAATTGGCGTATGGCGAGCACGGCAACTTCGCCATTCCGGGAAACGAAGCACTTAAATTCGAGGTCGAACTGCTGGATGTTAACACTACTACGCCCTATGATGGCGATCCCTATGATACCGTGTGCGACGTATGCGAATGCGGAATCGGCGAATGCGACTGTAAACTCAGGGAATGCACATGCTATTGCGAGCTTGAGGAGTGTGAATGCGAATACGGATTCGGACCCGAGGGGTGCGAATGCAGAAAGTCTGCGGACGAAGATCTTCTTATGGAGGAAGATGAGGATGTCGAGATCGTGTTGGATGAGAAGGCACTCGCCAAACAGGAAAAATTAGCCAGGAAAATGAGTAAAAAACGGGGAAAATGGCTGCGTCAAATGGAGAAACTCGACAGGAAATTTGAACGCTCCGACGAGCAATACGGACACCTTTTCTATGGCAACTAATTTATGACGGAGATGAAGACCACCTATCCCATCGACAATTACAATTTTGCGGGCAAACGCGTCGTCATCCGTGTGGATTTCAATGTGCCGTTGGACGCATCAGGACACGTGACCGACGACACGCGCATACGTGCCGCCATCCCGACCATCAAACGTGTGCTCAGCTCCGGCGGCAGCGCCATCCTGATGTCCCATCTGGGGCGTCCCAAGGGTGGTCCGGAAGCGAAATATTCACTGCGGCAGATCCTCCCAACGTTGGAACGTCTCCTTGGGACGCCCGTGCAGTTCGCGAGCGACTGCATGGATGGCGCTGCCGCCGGAGCGTTGAAACCCGGTGAGGTGCTACTATTAGAAAACCTGCGTTTCTATGCCGGGGAGGAGAAGGGCGATAAAGAATTTGCCAAGAAATTGGCCTCCTATGGCGATGTGTATATCAACGACGCCTTCGGAACGGCACACCGGGCACATGCCTCGACTGCCATCATTGCCGATTATTTCAAACCCCAGGACAGGCTGTTCGGATATGTGATGGAGGGTGAGTTGGAGGCGATCGACAAGGTGATGCGGCATCCGGCACGTCCGTTTGCAGCGATCGTCGGAGGGTCGAAAGTGTCCACCAAAATCGCGATCCTGGAAAATCTGCTCGACAAGGTAGATTCGATCGTCATCGGTGGCGGAATGACCTACACGTTCGAGGCCGCAATGGGTGGCAAGGTGGGTAATTCGATTTGCGAACCCGAAATGTTCCCCACGGCTCTCGATATTCTGAAAAAAGCGGCCGATCGGGGCGTGAAGTTGATATTTTCTCCCGATACACTGGCTGCCGATGCGTTCACCGCGGATGCCCGCACGAGACTCGTCCCGTCGGATGACATTCCCGACGGATGGCAGGGGTTGGATATCGGCGACGATGGCAAGGAACTGTTCCGTGAACATCTCCTGGGTTGCAAAACCATCCTGTGGAACGGTCCCGTGGGAGTGTTCGAGATGGATAAATTTGCGTCGGGATCGCATGCCGTGGCACAAGCCGTGGCCGATGCCACCACACAAGGCGCATTTTCGTTGATCGGTGGAGGTGATACGGCGGCCTGTGTGGCACAGTTCGGACTGACCGACAAGATGAGTTACGTGTCGACGGGCGGCGGGGCGCTGCTCGAATATATCGAAGGGAAAGTCCTTCCCGGTGTCGCCGCGATACGGAAGTAAACCCAATTGCCGCTTTTTTCTTCCTTACTTCCACTGCCGCTTTTTGGTGAAAAGCGGCACCAAAAACTTTCAAAAGTGCTCCGCACTTAGAATACGTCTTCCCTAATTTGCGCTCCACCAATCGCGAGGACAAACCGCCCGAAGGGCGCTAAAACGGGTTTTCGGGCGTTTAACGCCCGAGTCCTAAATGCGCATACCGTAGTCGTTAGAGACGACTATGCTCGTACCTGCCATCCCCCTGGCCCCCTTGATAAGGGGGGGCCCTCCCCAACAATAATAAGCTTTTCTCCGAAAAGGGTACAGTTGCATCTTAGGGAAGTAAAAAGGAAAGGTTTTAGGAAAAGAGAAATCCCCGCCTCACGGCGGGGATTTCTTTGGAATTGTTTCGGGACGAAACCCTATTTCAGCGTCGCCATGAATTTCGCGAGCGTCTCCTGCGTCAGGAACTTCACGGCCTCTTGATTCTGTTTCACCAGACGTTCGGGTTTCGACATACGCGTCATCGGATTGGCTGACGCCTCCAAATCCTCCAACGTGGCCGTCGAAAGCGTTACGTTACGCAGGTCGATGCTCTTGGTAAAAACGTCGCCGAACTCATAACCCTCGTTGCCATATCTATCCGCTACCGCGTAGGTGTACAATACCCCGACGTTATCCTCCTTGGGAATGGTAAAATAATGAGTCGTCCTCCCATAGATCTGCCACATGCTATTTATGAGCAGCGTATTGGTTTGTGCCGACAGATCCATTGTCGAGCCAAAGAATCCCCACGTGTCATGGCTTGCGGGAAGCACCGGCGTATAGGCCACCAGGTAGCTACCCTTCAAGTAGGTGTAGTGGGGGAAAAAGGCCTCACTGCGACCGCTTTCGGCCCTCAACACATCGCCATCGTACACCTCGATCTCGGCATCCGAAATCGCCAGGTCGGCAACAGGAGTGTAGGGCGCATGTATCTCATTGAAAAATTCGATGAACTCCTCCGGAGCGGCGAGCGTCATCTTAGCCGGTTCGATCACCGTCTCGTGGATCGCTCCCGGCATTTCTTCCCCGGCCTGATCGTCATACGTAAACGCCACTGTATAGGCGGTCCATTTCGACTCCTCTTTCGGGAGAGAGAGGTGTTGGAAGGATCCTTCGCTCACGTAGTCGCCTTCATTCCGGATCAACCTGACTATCTGGGAGTTGTTCAATGACGAGAGATCGAGGCTTCCGGGCACATAAATCACCATCGCATAGCTTGCACCCTCGGAGAGCGTGGGGGCGAAACGCACGCGATAACTGTCCTCGAAATCTCCATACCAATAGTCGACACCCAATCGTTCCTTCAGCACGTCGCCATCGTAAACCGTCACCTCAGTAGCTGTGATCGTCGCGTCGGACGGCGTATAGGCATCCAAGCCCGGGTAGAAAGAGAAGTCATCGAACCATCCCGCCTGCAGGTAGGCATCTTCACTGCCTGCCGGAACGATGATTTGATCGTAGTCCCCGTAAAAACCACCACTGTATTGAGGAGGTGTCGTGCCGAGGAACGTCGCTTTCAGGCCCGGGGTGTCGAAAGCACCGTAACCGATCCCTTTGAGGTTCTCAGGGAAGGTGATCTGCGTCAGTTTTTTACAACCCTCGAAGGCGTTGTTCTCGATCAGGTAGAGTCCGGTCGGAAGCGTCACCTTGGTCAGGTTTTCACAGTTGGCAAAAGCTGCCTGTTCGATGATCTTGACGCTGCTCGGAATCGTGAATTGCACCAACGCGGCACAGTTGACAAACGTATTCTCCGGAATGGCAATCAACGAGGGGAAGTTGTTCACCGTCGTGAGCGACATACATCCTTCGAAGATACCCATTCCCATCGTTTTCAACGAAGCCGGGAGGGTGATCTCAGTCAGAGCTGCGCAATAGAAAAACGCATTGGAGCCGATCTTGGCGACACCTTCGGGGAGGGTGACCTTCGTAAGCGCGGCACAATTGGAGAACGTGCCATCCGCGATGGTGGTCACTCCGGCGGGAATCGAGATCGTCTTCAAAGCATAACACTCCATGAAGCAACCTTCACCGATCTTCGTCACGGTCGATGGAATTTCAAAGGTGTCGATGTTGGAGAAGTTCGCAAACTCATAGTCGCCGAACGCGGTGATACCCTCCTCGACAGTGACTTGGGTGAGTTTGTTGCGATAGCCGTTCAACCACCAGGGGCGGTTCGTCGGACGTCCGTCAGCATCTCCTTCCACTTCGGGCAATTCACCCGTACCGCTCAGGGTGAGGTAATAGAGGTTCTCGCTCTCCAAGAGCGTGTAGTTAACGGTGCCGAGCGTACCCTCTTCGACCACATCGGCAACCACAACCACACACGAAGCACTTTCGTGGCCCACGGTGGCGACCACGGAGGCCGAACCGCGTGACACAGCCGTTACGTTACCCGTTGCATCGACTGTGGCGATGGCCGAGTCGGAGGTGGTCCACACGACTGTCGTGTCCCTCACGGCATGGGGAGTCACCGTGGCCGTGAGCGCCTCGGAAGTTCCTTCGCGCAACACCAGGCGGTTTTTGTTCAATGTCACGGTCTCGATCGAGATTCCTTCCGGATTTTCGATCACGTCGGGACAAGTGGTGTCGTCGCCGCCGGTGTTACACGCGGCGAAGCCGAATGCCGCCATGGCACAGAGCAAAAACAGTAAAATCTTTTAAACCTAATATTTATACCGCATCCATTTCCAAAGTTCCTTGAAGGTGGTCTTTTTGCCATACATGAAAATACCGACACGGAAGATCTTCGCCGCAAGCCACACCATCACCAGGAACGACGCGTACAAAATAACCAGCGAAACGACCGGTTCCCACATCGGAATGCCGTTCGGGATGCGGGCCATCATCACAACGGGCGACGTGAACGGGATCATCGAACACCAGAACACCAACGGAGCGTTGGGATCCTTCGTCACCAACAGCATCACGAAGATGCTCAAGATGATCGGTATCGTGATGGGTGTTTGCAGTTGCTGCGCGTCCTGCACGCTGTCGACCGCCGACCCCACGGCGGCAAACATGGCCGAGTAGAGCAGGTAGCCACCCATCACGTAAAGGATCAGGTAGACGAGGATCTGCGTAATATAACCTATGTCGGTCATCACGGAGAGGGCTTGGATCGCTGTGGCGTCGATACCCCCCATCGCTCCGGATTGCATCGCCTGCATGGCCTCCATCCCCTCCATCCCGCCCATCATGTCGGGAGTAAAGAGATGCGGTATCACCACCCCGCCGATCACAACGATCAGCACCGCCCAGATAAGGATCTGGAAGATCGCCACGAGTGCGATGCCGAGGATCTTGCCGAGCATTAACCGGAATGGAGATACGGACGACACGATGACTTCCAGCACGCGGTTGTTCTTCTCCTCGATAACAGATTGCATCACCATCGCGCCATACATAAGCAGGAACATGTACAGCACCATTGCCAGCACGATCCCCACCGTGGTGGCGATCGCCGACGAGGCGGCCTGTTTATCCCGTCCGTCATCCACACGGAACACCTGTAGCGACACATGCGTCTCGACCTCCGCCAGAATCTGTTGCAGGTTGTCGATGTGATACGCCTTCAGTTTCTCCTTCTCGATAATGCCGGAGACTTGCGACTTGATCGCCTCTTCGATCGATACGGACGAAGGCCCGTTCGCGTAGAGCGTCACGTTATTCGGGTTCGTCAACACGTCCTCACCGATCACCAGCACGCCGAACGTCTCGTTTTCGGCCGTCGACCGGCGCGCCTCATCCAACGTCGCAGACGTTGGTTCGAAAACAATTTCGGAATTGTTTTCGAGCGAGGGAGCGATCAAACCACTTTGGTCGATCACCTCGATGAGGCGCGTATCACCATGGGCATACCGCATGATCAGCGCAGGGGCCAACATGAGCGCCACCATCAGAATAGGGATCAGGATCGTCGTGACGATAAACGATTTCTTGCGTACGCGTTCGTTGAACTCTCGCGCTATGATCAGGTTAATGCTTGCCATGGGACAACTCTCCTTTTACTGCCTTGATAAATATATCGTTCATCGACGAAACCTCCTCCACGGTGATCATTTTACGCTCCCCGTACTGGCGACGGATCTCATCCACACGGCCCGTGAGGATGTTGTGTGAGTTGTTGATCAGCGTGATGTGGTCGCATATCTCCTCCACCGACGACATGTTGTGGGTCGAAAAGATCACCGTCGCTCCCCGATCACGCAACCCCAAAATCTCCTCCTTGAGCAGGTTGGCGTTGATCGGGTCGAAACCGGAAAACGGCTCGTCGAAAATCAACAACTCGGGTTCGTGCAGCACTGTGACGATAAACTGTACCTTCTGCGCCATGCCCTTCGACAGTTCGTCCACCTTGCGGTCCCACCATGATTCGATGCCGAATTTCTCGAACCACGCCTTGAGTTTCACAATCGCATCGTGACGCGACAGACCTTTCAGCCGTGCGAAGAAAATGGCCTGTTCGCCGACCTTCATCTTTTTGTAGAGTCCGCGCTCCTCGGGAAGATATCCAATACGATACACATCTTCGGGTTGCAGGTCGCGGCCGTTGAACAGCACACGTCCTGAATCGGGAGCCGTGATGCGGTTGATGATGCGGATGAGGGTCGTTTTACCGGCACCGTTGGGGCCCAGCAGTCCGTACACACTGCCACGCGGAATCGTGAGCGATACATCGTCCAGAGCCGTATGTTTCGCGAAGGCCTTGGTGACGCGATGGATCTCGATAATGTTGTCTGTCGTCATACGTTACTCTATTTCAATCGAATAGGGGCAATACATCAGCACACCCTGCTGTTTCGACACCTCACGCAACTTGCGCCAATGCGGTGCAAAAATGCCCAACTCCTTATCAGCTATATCGGTACGAACCTGTGCCGAGAGGTCACTGAACAGCGCCACCAATCCGGTGGGAGCCTCGACTCGCTCCACGACACGGTAGTTGTCCCCCAGTGTCGCCTTCTCAGCCGCCAAAGCAATGGCCGCGTTCAGTCCGCCGTTCAGGTCCGCAAGCCCGTTGGCCACGGCATCCGTGCCGCTCCACACACGTCCTTCGGCCAACTCCTTGACCCGCTCGATGGGCAGGTGACGTCCCTGTGCTACCAACCCTGTAAAGGTGGCGTACACGTCGTCGATATTGCGCATCAGCACGGCGCGTTCACGCTCCGTCAGGGGACGCATCACTCCCGCGTCGGACGACTCGTTGGTCTTGGCCGTGTCGAACGTAATGCCGACATGCTTGCTCAGCATCTCATCCATACGCAGGAACATGCCGAACACACCAATCGAGCCCGTGAGCGTCATTCGATCCGCCACGATGGCGTCCGCCGGGCACGAGATGTAGTATCCGCCGGAGGCGGCGTACTGGCCCATCGATACGACGATGGGCTTGGCTGCTTTCAGCAGCTGCATCTCGCGCCAAATGACGTCCGACGCCAGGGCACTGCCTCCCGGTGAGTTCACACGCAGCACAACCGCCTTAACAGTCGTGTCGCGACGCACCTTGGCCAACTGGGCGGCCATCGAGTTTCCTCCGATCTCATCGGACGATCCTTTACCGTCGACAATCGCACCTTCGGCATAGACAATCGCCACTTGGGGGGCATGGATCTTCTTCAAATCGGCACGGCGGTTGGCCGCATATTGACACAACGTGACGAATTTCATTTCGCCCTCCTTCGCCTCCACCCCACGCGAACGGAATACCTCCTCCAGCTGATCTTCATACAGGAGGCTGTCGATAAGTTTGTGTGCCACGGCATCCGAAGGCATCGCAATGACCAGTTCGTCAGCCAGACGATTCAACGTCACGGGGTCCACGCCACGCGACTTCGCCACGGACTCCAACACAACCGTCCAGTTGCTGTCCAGCAGCGTCTGCATTTGGAGTCGGTTTTCGTCCGACATGTCGGTCCTGAAGTAGGGCTCCACGGCACTCTTGAAACGGCACTCCGTGGGACGGAAGATCTCAGCCTCGACGTCCAGTTTGTCGAACAATCCCTTGAAAAAAGGCATCGTAGCACTCATTCCCGACCACATTAACCGACCTTGGGGTTGCATGTAGATCTTGTCCGCCACCGAGGCAAGGTAGTAATCGGGCTGTCCGTACGCCTCGCTGTACGCAACGACGAATTTGCCGCTCCGCCGGAAGTCAGCCAACGCCTCGCGTAACTCCTCGAGCACCGTCAGCGACGGCACATAAGCACCGCCCGGACGCAAATAGATGCCGCGAATACGGTCGTCGGTTTTGGCCGTCTCGATCGCCTTCAAGGCGTTGTAAAGCGAAATCGTGGGTGTAGTTTCAAAAGTCGCGAAGTCGATACGGCCGAAGGGCGAACGCACGGGCGCATCGGTGACCAGTTCGGAGAAGTCGATTTTGAGAATCGAATTTTCACCGATCACCACCCGTTCGGAAGCCCCCATCGACGCAGTGATACCAAATAAAATAACCACGCCGAGTATCGTCAGCACGACACTTCCGACGACAAAAGCAAGCAGGGCGGCGAGAAATGTTTTCAAAAATTTCATCGTTAAAATATAATATTCGTTTTTATTTCTTTTTTGTGCTCACAAATGTAGCACATTATTTGTATAACTCCGAAAATAATTCTACATTTGCAAAAATTTGAGCCTGATAAAAGTATGAAATCGTTACGACTTCTTCCTCTTTTTTGCCTGTTGTCTCTCTCGTTGGCGTGTGCTTCGAACCGTACGCGCATCGTCGAGCGCAGCAGAGAGACTTCTGAGACTACCTATTACGTCCCCGCGTCGGACGAGTTCGAGGTGAGCTACCTCACACCCCGTTCGGAAGGCGGGTCGCGCATGCGCAGCCAGACCGGTAAAGCGTATCTCGATTTCGAGCCCGGTACGTCGGAGATACAGCCCAACTACCGCAACAACGCGTCGGTGCTGCAGCGTATCTACGACCAGATCCGTGCCATTCAGGACAATCCCGACGCACGCATCATCGGTATCACGTTCATCGGTCGTACCTCCCCCGAGGGAGAGTTCTCGGCCAATATGGTCCTTTCGGGCGAACGCGCGATGGCGGTGAAGAACTACCTGCGCGACCGTCACGGTCTGTCCGAAGGTCTGTTCACGGTGGCCGAAGGCGGTGAAGATTGGGCGGCTCTCGACTCGATGATCGCAAACTCGCACCTGAAAAGCAAATCGGCCATCCTGTCGATTATCCGTGGCACGGACGTGTACGACGAACGTGAATACGAAATGAGCAAGATGCCGGACATGTTGTACCGTCAAATCGCTGCCGAATACTATCCCCGCCTGCGTTGCGTGGAGTATCGCATCGACTACACGATGGCCGCCTACTCGGCTAAAAAAGCCAAGGATGTCTATGCCGATAGCCCCGCGTCGCTCTCCCAAGAGGAACTTTTCTCGATCGCCAACACGTACGAGCCCGGTAGCGATGCATACAACGAGGTCTTCGAGACTACGGCGCGCCTCTATCCCAATAGCGATGTAGCCAACGTGAATGCTGCCGCCAGCGCGCTGACAAATGGAGATATGCGTGCCGCCGCGCGTTATCTGGATCGGGTCACCGAATCGTCATCCGCATACTGGAACAACATGGGCGTACTGGCAATCATGCAGGGGGACGTGGAGCGTGCCTATGACTACTTCCAACATGGAGGTGTGCTCGGCGCAAGCAATGCTGCCAAACTCCTCCAATAATGTTCACCCTACACGACCTGGTTCGACACAGTATAGCGGCCTTCCCTGAGAAGGCCGCTTTCAGTATGACCGAATCGGGTGTCGTATGCGAAACGCTCACGTACGCCGAAGTCGGCAAACGTATCAAGAAGGTTCAACACCTGCTCCATGAGGCGGGTCTCGTGCCGGGAGATAAAGTGGCACTCCTCAGCAGCAACTCTCCCAACTGGGGCGTCGCTTATCTGGCCATTACCTCCGCAGGGATGGTTGTGGTGCCGATCCTTCCAGATTTTTCCCCCTCCGAACTGACCCATATCATCTCCCATTCGGAGGCCAAGGGATTGGTCGTGTCAGACAAACTCTTCTCCAAACTGTCGAAAAAGACCGTCGATAACTTCGACATTGTCATCCGTACCCAAAACCTGCGCGTCATTCATGGGGCGCGCGTGAGTCTTGCGGAGCAAGACTCTGTGCGGCGGGGGGAAGAAATTCCCCCGACGCATCGGGCCTCCGGCCCGCGACGCGCGCCACGACCTGACGACCTTGCGGCGATTATCTACACGTCCGGGACGACATCGACACCGAAAGGGGTCATGTTAACACATTCGGCACTGTGCGCACAAGTGGATCTGAGCGCTTCGATCTTCCCCGTGATCGATGGCGACGTGTTTCTATCCGTACTGCCATTGGCGCACACGTACGAGTGCTCTATCGGTATGATTTACCCATTCGCCCGTGGGGCCGAGGTCGTGTATCTCGATCGTCCGCCGACGGCGACGGTACTGCTGCCCGTGTTGGCAACAGTGCGTCCCACGGTGATGCTGATCGTGCCGCTCATCATCGAAAAGATCTATCGGGGGCAGGTATTGTCACGATTCACGGCAAATAAATTTATCAAGTTCCTGTACCGGCTGGCTCCCATACGCAAACTACTCCACCGCATGGCGGGACGCAAATTGAAAGGTGTTTTCGGGGGCCGGTTGCGATTCCTCGGGATCGGCGGTGCCAAGTTGGACGGTGACACAGAACGATTCCTCCTCGAAGCGAAATTTCCCTACGCGATCGGTTACGGATTGACCGAAACGGCTCCCCTGTTGGCCGGTGCCGCGCCATCTCAGGTTCGGTTGGGATCCACGGGTCCCGCGGCACCCGGTGTGGAGTTGAAAGTCGAAAACGTCGATCCGAAGACCGGTCAGGGTGAAATCCTGGCGCGTACGCCCAGCGCAATGCTGGGTTACTACAAGAACCCCGCAGCCACGAAAGAGGTTTTCACTCCGGACGGATGGCTCAAAACGGGAGACTTAGGATGCTTCTCGCCCGATGGGTGGCTGTACATCAAGGGACGCTTGAAAAACATGATTGTCGGTCCGGGTGGCGAGAATATCTATCCCGAAGATATAGAGAGTGTGTTGAACTCGCACGTGTTTATCAACGAGGCGGTCGTCACGCAACGAGGGGGACGTCTGGTGGCGCTCGTGAATTTTAACAAGGAGGCCCTCGAGGCACGTTTCACGGGGTGGCAACGGGATTTCGACAAGTGGAAAGAAGGAGTGGCACGCGACATCACCAACTGGGTGAACGAGCGTGTCAGCAAAACGTCACGCGTGTCGGAGATCGTGGAGGAGGACAAGGAGTTCATCAAAACTCCCACCCACAAGATCCGTCGATTCCTCTACACACGCCGTACCCAAAATCCAAAAAACCAAAAATAAGTACCGATATGAAAAAACTGCTCCTTATCTGTTTGATTTTTTGTGCCGTCGGTTTTGCCGCATGTGGCGAAACAAAAGTGGAGGGTAGCGGGGAAAAGAATGACTTCGTCGACCCCAACCCCGATGCTCCGCTGTCGTACAGCGATCCTCTGTTGAATTGGGGTGCATCGCGTGCCGCCATTAAAAATGCCATGTACACGAAACTCATCGAATCAGTGGACCTTTCCGCTAACCGGCATGCCGATATTTACAAAGGATCCGGCTCGGTGCTCGAATATCAATATGTGTTCAACAATGACGATCAACTCATCGAGGTGTACACAATTTTAAGTACGGGCAGGGCTCCGGAAGTGGACGAATACCTGCAGCAATCGTATATCTTCACAATCGAAAGCGATGCCGGCGAACGTCTCTACCAAGATCGAGAAGGAAAAACGGTGGTGGCCCTCTATTTCGATCTGCACGAAAACGGTAACGAATATCTTTTCGTGTGGTACGTCGACCGAAAGGTGGCGCTGGGATAATCATACAAGAAAAACAACAAATACCCCCCCACTGAATCAGTGGGGGGTTTTGTTATCCTGCGCTACATTAGATCTTTATACAACGGAAAGTACAACGACGTGAACTTCGGCACAGATGT